>DATIWI010000138.1:0-39613 GCA_035519475.1 Opitutaceae bacterium | reverse complement strand
CCAGGTTCGCGCGCGCGTCCGGATAGTCCGGCTTGAGGCGGAGCGCGGTCTCGAACTGCGCGATGGCCTCAGGAACCCGCCCGGCCTGGTACAGCGCCGCCCCGAGATTGTTGTGGGCCTCCGCGTAGTCCGGCTTGAGCTGCACCGCCGATTGAAACTGGTCGATCGCCTCCGCAACCCGGCCCAGATTGAGGAACGCGTTGCCCAGATTGTTGTGCGCGACCACATTGTCCGGCTTGAAATCCAGGGTCGCCTCAAAATGCGGGATGGCCTCGAGGGCGCGGCCGGTCACCAGCAGGGCGTTGCCGAGATTGTAGTGCGCGTCGGCGTCGATCGGCGCGGACCGCAGCGCGGCCTCGTAGTGTGCGATCGCCTCCGGGATCCGTCCCGCGCGAAACAGGGCGACGCCGTAATTGTAGTGCGCCCCCGCGTCCTCCGGCGAGAGCCGGAGCGCCTCCTCGTACTCCGCGATGGCCTCCGGCGTCCGGCCCTCGTCCAGCAGGGCGTTGCCGAGGTTGTTGTGCGCCTTGACGTAGGTCGGGTCGAGCCGCAGCGCCGCCCGGCACTCCGCGATGGCCTCCGGGAGGCGGCCCAACTGGCGCCAGGCATTGCCGAGGTTGCTGTGGGCCTCGACATAACCCGGCTTGAGGCGCAGCGCCGTCTGGTAACGCACGGCGGCCTCTGCAAACCGATGCTCGCCCGCCAGCGCGTTGCCGCGGCGGTTGCGCTCGATCGCAAAGCGATCGAGCCCTGCCAGCAGGTTGAACGTCACGGAAAACACCAGCAGCCCGATCCACGCGGCCCGGAAGGCCCGGCGCCCGCCCGGCCGCCCCGCCAGCGCGCGCTCGGCCCCGAAGACCCCGATCACCGCCAGAACCACCAGCGCCGGCAGGAACTCCACCTCGTACCGGCTGCACGTGCCGTAGAACAGGCACAGGACTAGCGCGCAGACGCCGAAGACCGCGGCGGCGGCGACGACGAACCCGCGCAACCGGCCCCGCGCCTCGGCCGCGCGATTGCGCCAGGCGAGCGGGGCCGCCAGCGCCAGCCAGACGATCGGAATGTTCGTCAGGATGCCGAACGGATCCTCGATCGCGGCATGGCCGGCCGGCAATTTCGGGGTGGCGATGGTCCCGACGAACGGCAGCTGCCGGCTCCAGCGCACCGGCTCGAGAAAATAGACGCAGAAATCAAACCAGAGATAACGCAGGCTGAAATGCGTGGCGGTGTCCTGCCGGTCGCCGGCCAGCTGGTAACGCTGGCCGAATTCAAAGGGATTCTCAAAGCGCAGGTAGTTGTAGAGCATGAGCCCCGCCCCGCAGAGCAGCACCGGCACGGCCGCGGCCACGCCCAACCGCCATAGCCGCCGGCGCCCGGCCGGCGCCGTCTCGCGCCACGCCTGCGCGAGCGGCACCAGCAGGATCACGGCGAGCAGCACCAGAAACGGCCGCGCGCCCGCGGCCAGACCCACGGCCAGGCTCGCCGCGGCCAGCCACCAGCCCCGCCTCCGGGCGTCGTGCCCCGCGAGCCAGACCGCCCCCAGCGCCAGCATGGCCAGCGCGTAGCCGCAGCTCACCGCGACCTCCCAGAATTCCGCGCGCTGCTGCAGGATCGGTATGCCGGAGGCCAGGCCCAGGGCCAGCACACCCGCCGCCATTCCCGCTGCGCTGAGGTCGGGAAAGTAACGGCGGCCCAACGCGCGCAGGATGCCGGCGCCGGCCAGAAAACCCACCGCGCAGAACACCGCCACGGCATAACGTTGGAAAAGGTAATGACCCGTCAGCACCGCCCACGGCCAGAGCAGCACCAGCACCGGCGTGACCCCAAAGTAGAGGTACATCCTCCCCTTGTAGTAGCTCATGTCGTGCAGCCCGAATCCCATCCGGTAGCGCGCGTTGGCCACGGGATCATACGGATCCGCGAGCTGTTGCAGTCCGGCCGGCGCGGCCCGGTTCACGCTCAGGCGGCCGTGCTGAAATCCCTCGACGAGCAGGTTGTAGTGCTCCAGCGCCGCCGACGGCCCGGTCAACTCCGTCTCGCCCACCGCGGCCATCCCGCCGATACACGCAACGACGACGGCACACATCCCTGCAAACAGCAGCGTGTGGGAAAACCGGGTCCGGTCCGGCGGCATGCGGGCGATGGTTGGGGACACGGCCACGGGGTCAATGCATCACACGGCAAGCCAATGCGCTGCGCCCGCCAAGGGATGGCTCGAGATCCGTTGTTTGACGGATTGTCATGCTGAGCGCAGCGAAGCCCGTAGGGCCGGCGCTTGCGCCGTGCCGGTTGGAGGAGAAGGGCACCGACTCCAGCCTTCGCCGGAGGCTTCCGCCGTCGCCCAGACTATGGCGGACAGGACGGCGGGCAGGCAAGGTCGGACCCTACACTGATTCAGCACCGTTTTACCGGGTCCTGGTTCGCCAACGCCGCGGCTCCGTTCAGGATGAAAATTGCAGCTTGAAGACACACCCCTGGATGACATGGGAGCCATTGAATGGTGCCGCCGATCCAAGGCAGCATCCGGCCCGGCCGCCCGCGGGATCAGCGCCCTTGTGTCGGCGGCGCCCGCCTGCCAAAAAGGGGCGAACCCCCACACTACTCCCGTGCCCTCCATGATCGCGTTTCTTGTCCTTTGCGTCCTGGCCTTCTTCGTGTGGCTGCTCATCTGGAGCATCCTCTCCTTTATCAAGATCGGTGGCTTGGAAAGGAAGATCGAGGAGCTCCGCGCGCGCCTCAGCAGCCAGAGCGCCGAACTGGATGATCTGCGGGAAAAGGGCCGCCCCGCCGGCGCCGCGACACCGGTCCTTCCGCCCGTCGCGATCACTCGCCCCGGCCCGCCCCCGCCGGAATGGGTGCCGCCCGCCGCGCCCGTGGAAGCTCCCGCCCGGCCGGTGCCCGTGCCGCCGCCGTTCGCGGCTGCTGCCGCCGTCGCACCGCCCGTCGCCGCGGTCGGGGGCGAGCCAGAGGACATCGCGCCGCCGCCATTCAAAGACGCGTCCGCCCCGCCGCCGCTGCTTCCGCCCGTCGCCGCGCCGCCGCCCGCGCCACCGCGGCCTGCGATCAATTGGGAGATGTTCATGGGCGTGAAGCTCTTCATGTGGATCGGCGGCGTCGCGCTGTTCCTCGGCGTCGCGTTCTTCATCAAGTACTCCTTCGACAACAATCTCATTTCGCCCGCGGTCCGCATGGCGCTCGGGTACTTCGCGGGCGCCGGGCTCTTGGCCGGCGGCGTGGCCCTCGCGCGCCGCCCCTACCGGGTGCAGGCGGAGACGCTGTGCGGCACGGGTGTGGTCATCCTTTACGCGGTGACGTTCGCCTGCCGTTCGATCTACCACTTCGCGTTCTTCGGGGTGCTGCCGACGTTTTTGCTCATGGTGCTCATCACGGCGGCGGCCTTCGTGGTGGCGGTGGCGCTCGAAGCGCAGGTGGTGGCGCTGCTCGGCATGCTGGGCGGCTTCCTGACCCCCGTGCTGCTCTCGACCGGCGTGGACAATCCGCTCGGGCTCTTCGGCTACATCGCGCTGCTCGATGTCGGCCTGCTGGCGGTCGCGCTCCGCCGGCGCTGGCACTACCTCGGCGCCCTCGCGGCGCTGGGCACGGTGGTGATGCAGATCGGGTGGGTGGCAACCTTCTTCGCCGCCGCCAAGATCTACACGGCGCTGAACGTCTTCCTCGGTTTCGCTGTGCTGTTCCTGCTGGCGTTCGCGGTGGCGCCGCGGCGCGCCGGCGCCGCGCGGTGGCTGGCGGGCGCCGCGGCCGGCGTCGCCCTGGTCTCGCTCGGGTTCGCCTTCTACCTGCTCGACTTCCCGCGGGTGGCGCAGCAGCCGTGGCTGCTGTTCGCCTTCGTGCTCGGCGTCGACCTCTGCCTGCTCGTGCTGGCGATTCTGGACGCGCCCCTTGCCCGGCTCCACCTCGCCGCCGGCACCCTGGCCTTCCTGTTCCTGGTGGCCTGGATCGCCGGCCACGCCGACAACGCGCTGCTCTCATGGGCGCTCGCAGCCTGCTTCGTCTTTGCCGTCCTGCACACGGTCTTCCCGCTGGTCTTGCAGCGGGTGCGGCCGGCGGCCGCGCCCGCGTGGTGGGCGCATTTGTTCCCACCGGTGGCCCTCCTGCTCGTCCTGCTGACCATCGCCCGGATCCCGGACGTGTCCGATCTCGTCTGGCCGCTCGTGCTGGCGGTCGACTTGCTCGCGATCGGCGCGGCGATTGCCACGGGCGCTCTGCTGGCGGTCGCGGCCACCCTCGTGCTGACGCTCCTCGCCACCGGCCTCTGGATCCTGCAGGTGCCGCTGGCGCTCGCCGACGTGCCCATGATGCTGCTGCTCACGGGCGGCTTCGGCGCGCTCTTCTTCGCCGCCGGCGTGCACGCGCTGCGCCGGCTCGCGGCCGGCCCAACCGCGGGCGGCGCGGCGCCCGCCTGGCTGACGGACCCGGCCGGGGCCGAACATCTGCCGGCCTTCTCGGCGGCGCTGCCCTTCCTGCTGCTCGTGATGGTGGTGCTGCGGTTGCCGCTCGCCTCCCCTTCGGCGGTCTTCGGGCTCGGGCTGCTCCTGGCGGTACTGCTGCTCGGCCTCGCCCGGATGCTGGAAAACGGCCTGCTCGCCCTGGTGGCGCTGGGCTGCACCGCCTTGCTCGAATTTGTCTGGCTGCAGCGCGGCTTCAGCGCCGCGACCGCCGGCGTGACGCTCGGCTGGAACGTCGGCTTCTGCGCGGTGTTTGCCCTCTTCCCATTTGTCTTCCGGCGCAGTTTCGCCGGCCGGCTCCTCCCGTGGATCGCGTCCGCGCTGGCGGCGCCGGCGCATTTCTACCTGGTCTACGAGGTCGTGCGCCGGGCCTGGCCCAATGATTACATGGGCCTGATCCCGGCCCTGTTTGCCCTGCCGGCCTTGGCCAGCCTCGTGACGGCGCTGCGGGCGATGCCGGCGGACGCCCCGCGCCGGTTGGACGTGCTCGCCTGGTTCGGCGGAGCCGCCCTGCTCTTTGTCACCCTGATCTTCCCGATCCAGTTCGAGCGGCAGTGGATCACGCTCGGCTGGGCGCTCGAGGGCGCGGCGCTGCTGTGGCTCTTCCACCGCGTGCCGCATGCGGGTCTGCGGCTGGCCGGCGTGGGGTTGCTGATCGCGGCGTTCGTGCGCCTCGCCTTCAATCCCGCCGTGCTGGCGTACCATCCGCGCACCGCCACGGCGATCCTTAACTGGTATCTTTACGCCTACGGCCTCACCACCCTCTGCCTGCTGGCCGGCGCCCGGCTGCTGGCGCCGCCGCGCGAGCGGGTGCTGGGCTCGAACGCGCCGGCTTTGCTCAACGCGCTCGCGGGCGTGCTCGCCTTTTTGCTGCTCAATATTGAGATCGCCGATTACTACAACCCGACCGGGCGCGTGCTCACGTTTGAGTTCTCCGGCAACTTCGCGCGCGACATGACCTATACCATCGGGTGGGCCCTCTTCGCCTTCGCGCTGCTGGTGATCGGCATCGCCCGGCGCGTGCGGGGCATCCGCTGGGCGGCGATCGGCCTCCTCAGCGTGACCTTGCTGAAGCTATTCCTCCACGACCTCGCGCGCCTCGATCAGCTCTATCGCATCGGCGCGTTCGTCGTTGTCGCCCTCGTCGCCATCCTCGCGTCGTTCCTCTACCAGCGCTTCCTGCCGCCCGCAACCAAGGACTGACATGCGCCCGCTGTCCGCCGCCCTGCTCGCCGCCCTCGTCGCCGCCGCCCCGCTCGGGGCCGAACCTTTTGCGCCCCAAGAGTGGCGTTACCGCCAGGATCTGCCGATCGACCAGCCGGGACTGGTGCGGGTCGCGCTGCCGGCCGAGACGCTCGACGCCGCGCGCGCCGATCTCGGCGACCTCCGCCTGCTCGCCCCCACCGGCGGAGAGGCGGCCTTCGCCCTTGAGCGGCGCGTCCCGGCTGCACCCGTCGTGCGGGAGCCCAAGTCGCTGTCGGGCAGCGTCGAGGACACCGCCATGGTTTTTGTCGTCGAGACTGGCACCACCGACCGGATCACCGCGCTGGACCTCGACGCGGGCCAGCAGCGGTTCCTGACGCGGGCGCAGGTGGAGGCATCGGACGACGGCGTCACGTGGCGGCTGCTCGGCCGCAATCTGCCGGTGTACGACCGGGGCGGCCAGTTGCGCGCGCTTCATCTGCCCATCCCGGCGGGAGTCTACCGGCACCTGCGGATCAGCCTCGACCGGCTCGGCGGCGCCCACATCGCGCTTCGCGGCATTTCCCTCGTCACCCGGCGCGAGGAGGCGGACGACACCGAGCCCGTCGCCGTGCGGCTGGCAGCACGCGAGGATATGCCCGGCGAAACGCGGCTCACGCTGGCCCTGCCCGCGGCCAACCTGCAGATCGCCGCCCTGACCCTCGCCACGCCCGAGCCTGTGTTTGACCGGCCGGTCCGCCTCGTGTACCGCGCGTTCGCCGGCGATGTCATCCGCGAGATCACGCTGACCCAGGGATCCCTCGTCCGCCGCGGCCCGGGAGAACCGCCCAACGCCGCGGAGCTCGCCTGGCCGGTGGAACAACTGGCGCCGGCCCGCGAACTCATCCTGGTGATCGACAATGGTGACAGCCCGCCGCTGGCGTTGTCGGCGGTTTCAGCGCAGCGGCGGCCGGTGTACGCCGTGTTCTATGCCGCCGCCGCCGGGCAGTTCCGGTTCTATGCGGGCAACGCGAGGGCGTCCGCCCCTCGCTACGACGTCGGCGCCCTCACCGCCGCGGCGCGTCCCTCACCGCCGGCGCCGCTCACGCCCGGACCGCTGCAGGCGAATCCAGACTTTCATCCCGCCGAACCGCTGCCGGAAATCCCGGCACTGGGCACGGCGCTTGATGTCAGTCCCTGGGGGTTCCGCAAGATGGTCCGGCTCCAGGCGGCCGGCGTGCAGCAGCTCGAGCTGGATCCGGCGGTGCTCGCGCGCGCCCAGCGCGATCTGGCTGATCTGCGGCTCGTCAGCGATGGCCGGCAGATTCCGTTCATCATCGAACGGAGCAGCCTGCTGCGCGCGCTGGCGGTGGACGCCGCGCCCGCCCCGGATCCGAAGCAGCCCCGGCTCAGCCGCTGGCGGCTCACCCTCCCCTATCCCCGCCTCCCGGTCACCCGCCTGACCGCCGTGGTCCCCGTGCCGCTGTTTGCCCGCGACTTGCGTCTGCTCGAAGACGTCGAGGACGAGCGGGGCAACGTTTCGCGCCGCTGGCTCGGCCAGGCGAGCTGGCGGCAGACGCCCGGGCAGCGGGCGACGGCGTTCGCGCTCACCCTCAACCAGAGCCCCGCCACCAACACGCTCTGGCTCGAGACCGACAACGGCGACAATCCGCCGATCACCCTGAACGACGTGCGCGCCCATTACGGCGTCACCCGCCTGCTCTTCAAGGCCGAGGCCGAGGCTCCCGTCCACCTCTACTACGGCGAAGCGCAGGTCGGGGCCCCCCGCTACGATCTGAGCCTGGTGGGCGCCCAATTGCTCGCCGCCGACAAGGCCACGCCAGGTCTGGGCGCCGAAGAGGTGCTCAAGGCGCCGTCGTTTGCGGACACGATTGCCCTCGCCGGTCGCAGCGGTGTCCTGTTCTGGGGCATGCTGGCCCTGGTGGTCGTGGTGCTCTTCGTCGTGATTGCCCGCCTGCTGCCGAAGGCGGCGAGCCCCGGCGGCCCGAGCGCGCCAAACTAGGGCCGCCGTCCCGGCCCGCCTCCGGATCAAATCGGAAGTCTTGTCACGTAATAAGTGACATCGTTTTGAGCCTTTTGGGGCAGGCGAAGGGCAGCGCCCCCCGCGCCGCCTTTCACAGCGGATAAAAGGGAGATGTCACGTAATACGTGACATCGGTTTGACCGCCCACCGGTGTTCCTGGCGGCCTCGCAACCGGCCAGATCGCCGCCATCCGGCGCTTGCGCAGCCGGCGCGACGCACCGGCGGGCTCAAAAAACATGTCATCTAATAGTTGACGAGTTCCTCCAACGCCTCGGCGGGCTGCCTGCAGCCTGAGGCTACCGGAAGGGAGAGACTCTTGGCCCGGGCAACGCGGCACGGGCCGGATCGGTCCTCCGCCTCCGCGGGTCCCAGCACGCAGGAGATCTGGCAACGAAGCGGCCGCCACGAGGGCGGCGCACGCACCTCACGAGCCGGGCAGATTCAATTTGATGGCCGGCGCCGTCTCGTCCTTCTTCTCCGGCGCGGTGCCCGCGACCGGCACGGGCAGGCGCGCCCGCAGCTGCAGCGCGCGCTGCGCCCACACGCCCCCGGTGTCGATCTGCATGATCGCATTCGTGAGTTTCACAACCTCATCTCCGCGGCCGGCGTCGAGGGCCAGCGTCGCCAGATGGTAGGCGGCCTCGCAGCGGATCGCCCCCAGTTGCGCGGAATCATCCGCCAGGCGCTGGAGGATGGCTGTGCCCTCGGGAGCCTTGCCGGACTGAATCAGGCACATGCCCTTTCCGAGAAGCGCCCGCGTTGCAAACGGCGTGCCGGGCAGACCGGCGGCCGCCTTGTCGTAATTCTCCAGCGCCTCGGAGAAATTGCCCCCGGCGTAGGCCTCGTCCGCGATCCGCAGGTAGGCGGCGCCGGCCAGCGGATGGGTGGAATTGTCCCGCACAAAGGCCTGCAGCTTCGCCGGCGTGGTCGCGGCGGCGTAGGCCGCCTCGATGCTCGCCTCGTGCTGCACCATGATCGCCTCGTAGGTGTAGCGGCCGGCGATCGCCAGGACGACCAGCACGCAACCGGCGTAGATGGCCTGGCGATTCTTTTCCCAGAAAGTCCGGAGCTGCTGGTCAAGCAGAAGCTCGGCCTCACGCTTCTCGTCCGGGGCGCCGGAGCCCTTGGGGCTCACGGCGGGCTGATTCGGCGGCAGGGTGCTCATGAGAACCGCGCAATATGGGGTCCGACCCAGACGCCCACAAGGCAAAATCCCATCGCGGGTGGCCGGTGCCGCGTCCACCGGTCCGGCCGCGCGCCGGGCCGTCAGTCGTCGTCATCGGCGGCGACGCGGGTGACGGCCCATGCCGGATACGGTTCCCGGCTGCCCTTCATCGCGCGCCAGAGAATGCGGTTCAGCGCGTCCTCCGGCGCCCGGTCCGCTTCGCGGAAGTTCATCTGCGCCGACGCCTCGGCATCGCGGCGCAACACCGCATCGGCGACGGCTGGCGGCGCGGGGTTGAGCCGATCGAGCGGCACCTGGTTGGGCAGGCACGTGAACGGGGTGAAATCGGGCTGATCGGTGAAGCAGTCGAACATCGGCGTCGCGCTCGCATCGAACTGGTTCATGGGCGACAGGCCGAGGATTTGCTCGATGGTGCGGACGAGGCTGGTCGTGTTGTATTGCGTGCCGACCACCGCGCCGCGCCGGGTGTAGGGGCTGATGCAGTAGGCCGTGGTGCGATAGCCGCTGACATGATCCCAGCCGCTTTGCGGATCGTCCTCGATCGCGAAAATCACCGTCTCCGGCCAGAATCGGCTGCGAGTGATCGCCTCGACGATCCGGCCAAACGCGAGATCGTTGTCCGCGACGTAGGCAGCGGGGATGGGCATGTCCGCGCTGGTGCCGCAGGTGTGGTCGTTCGGCAGGCAGACGAGGACGAGATCCGGCCACCCGCCCTTCGCCTCGAACTCGCGCAATTCGCGGATGAAGATATCCGCGCGGAACTGGTCGGGGACATTCAAGGCCCAACCGACGTAATGGGTGGGCAGATAGGGCCGCAGCGACTCGACGCTCGGATAGCTCTCGAAGATCACGTCCGCCGTCTCGCCCCGCCAGCACCGGTAGCTCGCCATGAACGACGGTTCCCCCGGACGCCGCGGATCGCGCCAGCGCACGGCGGGCGCGGCAAATTCGCCGTAATCGCGCAGCGTCCGGCCGTGGGCGAGCAGGTTGTCCCAAAGGAAGCCGGCGGGCGAGTAGGCCAGCGCGTCGGCCCCATTGTCGCCCATGCCGTCAGGATAGCTGCGCGGAAAGCCGGCAAACGACTTCTCCATGTAGTCGGTGGCAAAGGCGGTGGTGCTCCACTGGTGGCCGTCGGCGCTCAGGATTCCGGCGCAATAGGTATTGTCGAGCAGCACAAAGTCGCGCACGAGCCGGTGCTGGTTCGGGGTGACCGCCGCGCCGAAGACACAGAGTGCCGCATTGCCGTTGCCGCGCGGCTCGTCGCCGAGCACCTGGTCGTAGGTGCGGTTCTCCTTGATGACATAGACGACATGCCGGAACACGCTGGGCTCGCCGATGCGTTCGGGAACCGGCCGGGGCGGCTGCCCCGGGCGCGGCGGGAGCCGGCTCGCCGCGATGGCAGGGCGGCGGAGGTTGCGCGCGACGGTTTCGGACAGGAGGGGCAGGTCCCGCGGCTTCGGGAGGGGAACGAGCGAGACGGAGCCGCTGTACTGCAGCGAGTTGAATCCCGCCCGGCCATCGCGGCCGTGTCTCCTCTCGGCGGCCAGACCCTTCACGTTGGCCACCGCGAGCTGGTGGCGGCTGCGATCGAACACGAGCGCGCCGGGGAACCAGCCAACCGGGATGAGGCCGAGGAGCTGCGAGCCGCGCCGCCGCGGATCGAAGCGGACCACGGCCACGGCATTCTGGGTGCCGTTGGCGACGTACAGCGTCCGGCCCCGGCGGTCGAACGCGAGCGCGTTGGGCGACGCGCCGAAGAGGTCGCCGGGTTCCGCCTTCACCCCGATCGTCTCGACAATTCGAGCGGTGTGCGCATCGATCACGCTGAGGTTGTCGGAGCCCGCGTTCGCGCAGACGACGTAGCGCCGGTCGGGCGACACGGCGAGCGCGCTGGCGTGCAGCCCGGTGATGATTTCCACCGGCGCGGGCGCGGAGGCCGGCGGTCCGGACAGGTCGATGACGGATACCGAGCCCTCACTCGCAATGTAGCGCACGGGATCGACCCGCACCTCGGTGCCGCGGCCGGCGGGACCGGTGACGTCACCGGGCCGAGGCCGGCGGCCGCCCCAGTTCGAGACATAGGCCTTGCCGTCCACCAGCGCGACCGCGTAGGGCGCCACGCCGGCCGCGAAGGTGCGGAGCACCCGGCCGGACGCCGCGTCGAGTTCGAGCAGCGTGTTGGACAGATTGCCGCAGACCCAGAGCCGGCGGCCGTCGGCGCTCACGGCGAGCCCGGCGGGAATCTCCTGACTGCGCCGCGGAGCGGAGGCCGGCGGAAGCGCAAACGCACCCGCGGGTGACACGGCACCGTCGGTGGCGACGGCGAAAACCTTCACCGAGCCATTGACGTTGCTGAGAAAGATGCGCCGGCCGTCGGGCGCGAAAATCAGGCCCGTGTAACTGACCTGGTCCCCCTCGTCAGGCTGGTAGCGGATGTCCGACCCGAGGTCGGGCGCCGGCCCGCCGGGAGCGTCGGCCGGCAGCGTGACGCGCTGCCGGACCGCGCCGCTCGCGGGATCGAGCACGACCAGCTCGCTGGTCTTGCCCGACACGACAAGCAGGCGGCCGTCGGGTGAAAGGGCGAGCGCCAGCGGGCGCAGGCCAGGCAGTTCGACCTGCCGGCCGAGGGGCGTGACGATCTGGTTGACCGGCAACACCAAGCGGTTCGCGCCGGCGCGGCCGACCGGCTCGGCGGTGGCAGCAGCACCGGCCGGGTCGCCCGCAGCCCACCCGACCGACACAACGCCCAGGACAGCAACCAGCAGCGGCTTCATGCGATCGGCCGGCGCGCCTAGTCAAAAACCACGGTCTTATGGCCGTAGACCAGCACGCGATGTTCGAGATGCCAGCGCACCGCCTGGGCGAGGACGAGCTTCTCGAGGTCGCGCCCCTTGCGGACGAGGTCGTCCACGCTGTGGCGGTGGGTCACCCGCACGACATCCTGCTGGATGATGGGACCGTCGTCGAGCACCGCGGTGGCGTAATGGGCGGTGGCGCCGACGAGCTTCACCCCGCGTTCATGCGCCTGGTGGTAGGGCCGGCCGCCCGCGAAGGCCGGCAGGAACGAGTGATGGATATTGATGACCGGCCGGCCGAACTTCTCCAGGAAACCGGCGGACAACACCTGCATGTAGCGGGCGAGCACGGCGAACTCGGCGCCGGCGGCGCGCAGGATCTTCAACTGGCGCGCCTCCGCCGCCGCTTTCGTCCGGGCGGTGACCGGCACGTGGTGGAACGGCAGGCCGTAGTGGCGCGCCGCGGCCCCGAGATCGGGATGATTGGAAATCACGCAGACGAAATCGCCCGCAAACTCCCCGGCCTGCCACCGCAGGAGGAGGTCGTGAAAGCAGTGATCGGCCCGGGAGACGAACAGGGCCCCCCGGGTCCGGTGGGCGGAGGACGCCACGCCCGCGGTCATGCCTAGCGTGGCGGCGAAGGCGGTGAACTGGCGGGCCTCCGCCTCCGGCTCGCCCGCCGCGGGCACCCACTCGACCCGCTGAAAGAACACCTCGCGCTCCATGTCGCGGTGCTGATCGGCGTGCACGATGTTGCCGCCGCGTTCAAAGATCCAGCCAGCCACGCGTGCGACCAAGCCAGGCTGGTCGGGACCGTGCAGAAGGGCGATGAGGGTGGCGGGCGCGGACATGGCGGGACCAGCGATGCTGGCGGCCGGGCGCAGGGAACTCCATCCCTAAACGTGCGTGACCACGTTGCCCATGTATTTCTGCAGCGGGCGCACGCCGACCCGCTTCTGCTTGAGTGCCCGGATGCCATTGAGGGCCGCGAACGCGCCGGTGATGGTGGTCATCAGGCAGATGTTGTGGGCGTAGGCGGCGGAGCGGATCTTGTTCTCGTCCTTGCGCGGCGTCATGCCCGACGGCGTGTTGAAGATCATCTGAATCTGGCCGTTCTTGATCATGTCGATGATCGTCGGGCGGCCCTCATCGATCTTCGCCAGGAGTTGCACCGCCACGCCGTGCTCCCGGAGGCTTTGGGCGGTGCCCCGGGTGGAATAGATGGTGAAGCCGAGTGCCTCGAGCCCGCGACCCAGCTCGACCGCGCGGGGCTTGTCGGCGTCCTTCACGCTCAGGAACACGTTGCCCGCGAGCGGCAGACCGGGCTTGGCGGCCGCCTGCGTCTTGGCGAAGGCAATGCCGAGGTCGTCGTCGAGCCCCATGACCTCGCCGGTGGAACGCATCTCGGGGCCGAGGAGGATGGTGGCGCCGGGAAACCGCACGAAGGGAAACACGGCCTCCTTCACGCACCAATGCCGCGGGGTCTGTTCGCGCGTGAAGCCGAGCTCGGCGAGCTTCCGACCCGTCATGACCTTGGCGGCGAGCTTGGCCAGCGGGATGCCGATGGCCTTCGCCACGAACGGCACGGTGCGCGAGGCCCGCGGATTGACCTCGAGGACGTAGAGGTCGCCGTCCTTGATGGCGAACTGCACGTTCATCAGGCCGACGACGTGGAGCGCCGTCGCGAGCGCGTAGGTGGCGCTGCGTACCGTCGCGAGCATCTCCTCGGACAAAGTGTGCGGCGGCAGGACCATGGCCGCGTCCCCCGAATGCACCCCGGCATATTCGATGTGCTCGAGCATGCCGCCGATGACGGTCGTGTCGCCGTCGCTGATGCAGTCGACATCCAGCTCGATGGCATCCTCGATGAACTTGTCAATCAGGACAGGCTTGCCCGGCATGGCGTCGAACGCCTGGCGGATGACGCCGCGCAGTTCGCCTTCGCTATAGACGATGAACATGCCGCGGCCGCCGAGCACGAACGACGGGCGGAGCAGCACGGGAAAGCCGACCTCGTGGGCGAACCGGATGGCCTCCTCCTCGGCCAGCGCGGTGCGGTTGGCGGGCTGCCGGAGGTCGAGCTGGCGAAGGATGGCGGCAAAGAGCTGGCGATCCTCGGCGGCGTCGATGCTCTCCGGCGAGGTGCCGATGATGTTCACCCCGTGCTGCTTCAGCGCCGTGGCGAGGTTGAGCGGCGTCTGCCCGCCAAACTGCACGATGGCTCCCTCGCATTTTTCCTGGCGGTAGATCTCGAGCACGTCCTCCAAAGTGAGCGGCTCGAAATAGAGGCGGTCGCTCGTGTCGTAGTCCGTCGACACCGTCTCGGGGTTGGAGTTCACCATGACCGTCTCGAAGCCGATCTCGCGCAACGCGAAGGAGGCGTGCACGCAGCAGTAGTCGAATTCGATGCCCTGGCCGATGCGGTTGGGGCCGCCGCCCAGAATCATGATTTTGCGCCGCGCCGAGGGGATGATCTCGTTTTCGTCGCCGTAGGACGAGTAGTAGTAGGGGGTGAAGGCCTCGAACTCGGCGGCACAGGTGTCGACCAGCCGGTAGGTCGTCGCCACGCCGGCCTGCTGGCGGTGAGCGCGCACGGTGGCAAAATCACTCCCGAGCATGTGGGCGAGCTGCACATCGGAGAAGCCGGCCTCCTTGGCGCGGCGCAGCTGGCGGGCATCAAGGGTGGCCAGCGTGTGTTGCCGCAATTCCCCCTCCATTTCGTGGAGCTCGCGGAGCTGGTGGAGAAACCACGGGTCGATCTTCGTCAGGTCATACAGCTGCTCGATCGTGTAGCCGGCGCGGAGGGCGTGGCGGATGTAGAAAACCCGCTCGGCGTGCGGCGTGCCGAGCTTCTGCTTGATCACCGTGTCCTCGGGCCGCTCGTCCCCACCCCACTTGCCGCCCCCGCCCCAGCCGCGCGCACCGATTTCGAGCGAACGCAGCGCCTTCTGGAGCGACTCCTTGAAGGTGCGGCCGATGGCCATGGCCTCGCCGACCGACTTCATCGACGAGGTCAGCGCCGGGTCGGCATCGGGGAACTTCTCGAAGGTGAAGCGCGGCACCTTCGTGACCACGTAGTCGATCGTCGGCTCGAAGCTGGCGGGCGTCAGGCGCGTGATGTCGTTCTTGAGCTCGTCGAGCGCGTACCCGACGGCCAGCTTGGCCGCGATCTTGGCAATGGGGAAACCCGTGGCCTTCGAGGCGAGGGCCGAGGAGCGCGAGACGCGCGGGTTCATTTCGATGACCACCATGCGGCCCGTGGCCGGGTGCACGGCGAACTGGATGTTGGAGCCGCCAGTCTCCACCCCGATTTCGCGGATGACGGCGAACGACGCGTCGCGCATGACCTGGTATTCCTTGTCCGTGAGCGTGAGGGCGGGCGCGACCGTGATGGAGTCGCCCGTATGCACGCCCATCGGGTCAAAGTTCTCGATCGAGCAGATGACGACGCACTGGTCCTTGTGATCGCGCATCACCTCCATCTCGAATTCCTTCCAGCCGAGCAGGCACTCCTCGATCAGCACCTCGTGCACGGGCGAGATCTCCAGGCCGTTGGCGACAATCCGGTCGAACTCCTCCCGGTTGTACGCGATGCCGCCGCCCTGTCCGCCCAAGGTGAAGGACGGGCGGCTGATGAGCGGAAAACTGCCGATGGTGTCCGCCGCCCGCCGCGCCTCCTCCAGCGAAGACACGGTCACCGACTTCGGCACGTCGAGGCCGATGCGGATCATGGCCTGCTTGAAGGCCTCGCGGTCCTCGCCCTTGCGGATGGCCTCGGGTTTGGCCCCGATCATTTCGACGCCGTATTTCGCGAGCACGCCGGCCTGGTGGAGCTCCATCGACAGGTTAAGCGCGGTCTGACCGCCGAGCGTCGGCAGGAGCGCGCGCGGACGCTCCGCTTCGATGATCTTCTCGAGGTACTCCAGGGTGAGCGGCTCGATGTAGGTCACGTCGGCAAACTCCGGGTCGGTCATGATCGTGGCCGGGTTGGAGTTCACCAGCACCACGCGAAAGCCCTCCTCCCGGAGCGCCTTGCACGCCTGCGTGCCCGAATAGTCGAATTCGCAGGCCTGGCCGATGACGATGGGCCCGGCGCCGATGATGAGGATGGAGTCCAGATCGGTGCGTTTGGGCATAGGCGTGGGCGCCTGTGAGGGTTGCGGGCGCTCCGCGGCAGCGCAAGCGGGAAAGGGCCTGCCGGGATCGCGCCGTCGCCACGATTCCCGTCGCCGCCGTGGCGGGCCGGCGCCCGTGAAACCCGCCGCCGCTCAGCCGAGCTTCGCCGCGTCCACCCCGAGCACCTTGGCCGCGCGATTCTTGTCGCCCTTGCAGGCGTGCATCACCATCTCGAGGTACTGCTTCTGCTGGCCGGCGAGATATTCCGCGAGGTTCGGCCAATGCTCGGGTTCGCGCAGACGCATCGGCAGCTGCTGGGAGGTGACGAGCCGCGCCTCCGTGGTGGAGGCGATCTTGGAGACCACCTGCTCGAGTTCGGCGAGGTTGCCCGGCCAGTGGTAGGCGCGGAAGACGGCCAGCGCGTCCTCGGTGAACTCGACGAGGCCGGTGTCGAAGAAGGGGTTGGTGACCTTGTCGGCGAAATTCCGGATGAGGGCGGGCAGATCGTCGATCCGCTCGCGCAGCGGGGGCAGCACGACGGGCAGCGAGGCCACGCGATAGAAGAGCTCGTCGTTGAAATGGCCCTCGTCGGTGAGTTTCTCCAAGTCCTCGTTGGCGGTGCAGATGAGGCGGAAACCGTGGCCGGTGTTGCGCAGGACGCTGACCAGCTCCTTCTGGGTCGGCAGGGGCAGGCACTGGAGATGCTCCAGCAGCAGCGTGCTGCCCTTGGCCTGCTGCACCCAGGTGCCACCCGCGCCATTCTGGCCGAGCAGCCCCTCGCGGACGTTCTGCTCCGAGCTGAGCGCGCAGTCGATGCGCACGAGCGGCTTGTCCGCCGCATCGCCCGTCGCGTGAAGGATGTCCGCCACCGTCCCCTTGCCCGTGCCGCTTTCGCCGACGAGCAGCACCGGCGTGCGGACGGTGCAGAGCTTTTTGATTTGCTGGACCAGCTTGCGGGCCTTGGGGCTCTGGCCGATGAGCCGGGTTTCAATGTCGGTCGCCTTCACCGCCGGCAGCGCCGCCTGCGCCGCCCGCTCCACACTCATCTGGCGGAATTCCATACCGCGCTTGAGCGTGGCGATGAGCTCATCCACCTTGAAGGGCTTCTGGAGGTAATCGAACGCACCGAATTTCAGGGCCTGGATGGCGCTGTCCGTGCTGGCGTAGGCCGTCATGATGATGACCACGCAGCTGGGATCGTAGAGCTTGAGCTGTTTGAGGAGCGTGATGCCGTCCATCGGCTTCATGTCGATGTCGGCCAGCACGAGATCGAACTTCTCCGCCTTGTAGCGTGCGAGGGCCTTCTCGCCGTCGGTGGTGAACGCGGTGGCGTACCCGGTGGGTTGGATCACCGCATCGAGCATCTCGTGGATCGAGAGCAGATCGTCGACAATGAGGACGGCCGGCATGGACGGGGGAACAGCGGTTGGCAGCGAACACGCCGGACGCGGTCAGCGCAAGGTTAACCGCACCGGTCAGCGCGATTGGGAGTGTTGCTTACAAACATCTTACAAATCGCAGTCGCAAACCCGCGCGAAGGGGAGCGCTTCGCAAATGACTGGCCGCGGCAGCCCGCGCGCGTGGCCCGACTACTTCAGTCCGCCCGCCACCGCGCCGAGTTGGAAGATCGGCAGGAACATCGCCATGACGATGCCGCCCACCACCACGCCGAGAAAGACGATGAGCAACGGCTCGATCAGCGAGGTGAGCGAGGCGACGGTGGCGTCGCATTCGACGTCATAAAAATCGGCGATCTTGTTCATCATGCCGTCGACATTGCCGGTGGTTTCGCCCGCCTTCACCATATGCTTCATCATGGGCGGGAAGAACGGATTCACCGCCAGCACCTCGGACACCTGGCCGCCCTGGCTGACGTGCTTGGAGATCTCGGCGCACGCATCTTCCACCTGCACCTTGCCGCTGGCGCCAGCCACGATCTCCAAGGTGCGAAGAATGGGCACGCCGGAGCGGATGAGGGTCGCGTAGGTCCGGCAGAAGCGCGAGAGCGCGATCTTGTGGATGAGATTGCCAAAGATCGGGGCCCGGACGAGCGCGTTGTCCTTGAAGCGCCGGCCGCGCGGCGTGCGGGCGAACTGCGCCCAGATCCGCCACACCACGTAGAGCACCACGACGATGTGCAGGACGCTCGGTTTGAGGAAGAATCCGACCAGACTGGAGAAGTCCGGTTTCAGGAAATTCGACACGTCGATCAGCATCTGCGTCGGCACGGGCAGCTTGGCGCCGAAATCGGCGAACATGGCCGCGAACACCGGAATGACGAAAATGAGCAGCACGTTGACCAGGATGATGGCCAGGCTGATCACGGCGATCGGGTACGTCATGGCCGATTTGACCTTCTTCGTCAGTTTGACCGTGGACTCGAAGTAGGCGGCCACCTTGCCTAGGATCTCCGCCAGCGCGCCGGACGCTTCGCCCGCCTCCACCATCGAAACGAACAACTGGTTGAAGGCCAAGGGGAACTTCTTGACCGCGGCGGAGAACGAATTGCCCGACGAAATGTCGGAGCGCACGTCGCGAATGATGATCCGGAAAACGGGATCCTCGGTCTGATCCTGCAACGCTTCCAGGCATTGGACCAGCGGCAGCCCGGCAGTCAGGAGCGAAGCGATCTGCTGGGTGAAGATGGCGAGCTCGCCCAGCGGGAGCTTGTAATTCTTGGCTCTGCGTTCGAGGGACTTCTGCTTCGCCAGGCTCTGCGCGGCACGAAAATCGGTCTTCTTCTGCTGGGGTTGAACCTGCCGCACGGGCGCCGGCTGGCCGGCGGAGGCCGTCGTAATGAAAGCCATAGTGCGGTGATTAAAGGCGGCGCCAGCGGGCCGGCGCAACCTCATTATTCTCACGCACGGCGCCGGATCGTAAAAGGGAATTGAAAAACGCCGGGGGCGGGCGAACCCGCGCGGCGAAGGCGATCGTGCGCGCGGCGCCCGGCCCACCAAACGAAGGCTTGACCGCCGATCGGCGCGGTGGACGCTTGAGCCCGCTTTCGCGGCTGTAGTTTAACGGCAAAACCTCTGCCTTCCAAGCAGGTGTTCGGGGTTCAATTCCCCGCAGCCGCACCAGCCTTCGCCCAAGCGGTCCGGCGCGGCGGCCTGTGGTGGAAGGGCCGGGCCGAACCTTCAGCAGGGGCTGGCGGCCCAGCTTTCGGCAGGTCGCGTCCGTTGCCGGCAGGCGCGCCGCCGACCATCGCTCGGGCCGGCCACGGCCCCTTCCTCTACATCGGACACGTGTCCGTTTTTGTTGCCAAACGCCGCGCTCGGCTATTGTGTTGACACCGTTCCGGCATCGTCCGCGAACATCGTTGGTCGAATTATCCGACATGAAGCGCATCCTGCTTACCACCACGTCCTTTCAGGATACTCCCGGCGGGCACCACCGCCTGCTGGCGGACACCGGCTGGGAGATCGTCCGCGCCCGCGGCCCCTTGAGCGAGGCGCAGACCCTCGAGCTCGTCGGCGCCATTGACGCGTTCCTTTGCGGCGACGATGCCATCACCCGCCGCGTGCTCGAAAAAGCCCGCCCGCGCCTCCAGATCATCAGCAAATATGGCATCGGCGTCGACAAGATCGACGTGAAATCCGCCACCGAGCTCGGTATTCCCGTGCTGTTCACTCCCGGTGTGAATCACACGACGGTGGCGGAGCACACGTTCCTGCTCCTCCTCGCCCTCGAGAAGAACTTTGTGGCCGCCATCGACGCCACGCGCAAGGGGGAGTGGAAGCGCAAGACCGGGCACGAGCTGCTCGACAAGACGATCGGCATCGTCGGCCTCGGTCGCATCGGCAAGGAGGTCGCGCTCCGCGCGCGCGCCTTCGGCATGCACCCGGTCGGCTACGACGTCTATTGGGATGAGGCCTTCGCCCGGGAGCACGGGGTGCGGCGCGCCGGCACGCTCGACGAGCTTTTTGCCACGGCCGACTACATCTCGCTGCACACCAACCTCACCCCGGAAACGCGCGACCTGATCAACGCCGCGGCCATCGCGAAGATGAAGAAAGGCGTGATCATCCTCAACTGCGCGCGCGGCGAAATCGTCCGGACGGCGGACCTGGCGGCCGCGCTGGCCTCCGGGCAGGTGGGCGGGTACGGCGCCGATGTCCTCGACCAGGAGCCGCCGGCCGCCGATCATCCGCTCCTCAAGCTCCCGAACTGCATCATCACCCCGCATGTCGGCTCGCGCACCTACGAGAGCGTCGTCCGCCAGGCCACGGCCGCCGTGAAGAATCTCATCCTCGCCATGAACGGCGACAAGCCCCTGGCCCAGGTCAACCCCGAGGTCCCTGTCCACAAGGTCGCCTGAAAATGCCCAAACCGGCCCCGGCTGGCGGGCGCCGGTGACGCGGCCGCGCCCTCCCACCCGTTCGCCCCCGGCGTCCCCCTCTCCCCATGCCTGAAACCCTTCATGTTCTTCCCGAGAGTCGTCACAACGCCCTCGTCGAGGCGGCCTACCAGCACCGCGGCTTCACCGCGGGCGAAGCGGCCGCCGCCGCGCGCTTCTGCGCCGAGGCGGCCCGCCACGGCATCCGCACGCACAACGCCATCAAGGCGCTGCACCTTGACCACCTGTTTGGCAGCGGCGCCCACGGCTGCGTGCCCGGCGCGCAGATTGACGTGAAGCCGGGCCGCTTTCCCGCCGCGCAGGTCTGGAACGCCAACCGCAAGCTGGGCCAGGCCACCGCCTACGCCGCCATGGACGCCGCCATGAAGCTGGCCGATCACCATGGCATTGGCATGATCTCCGTCGACAACGCGTTCCATTACCTCTGGGGCGGCGGATATGTGATGGAGGCTGCGAAGAAAGGCTACATCGCCTACACCAACTGCACCGCGGCGCTCGCCGAAGTCGTGCCTTTCGGGGGCAAATTCCCCACCCTTGGCACCAACCCGCATTCGTGGGGCTTCCCGACGACCGCGGCCATCGGCTATCCAATCGTCATCGATTGGGCCACGAGCGTGGTCGCCATGGGTCGCGTCCAGCAGCTCGCCCGCGAAGGCAAGGCGCTGCCGCCGCAGGCCGCCGTCGACGAGCACGGTCAGCCGACCACCGATCCCGCCCGCGCGAAATACCTGCTGCCCTTCGGGGCGCACAAAGGTTACGGGCTTTCGCTCATCAATGAACTCCTTGCCGCCTTCATCGGCGGCTCGCTGCCGACGCTGCGTAACCGCTGGAACGGCGAAGCCGCCGAGAAACACACCTGCTGCTTCTTCTTTCAGGTGTGGCATCCCGACGCGATGAATGCCGGCGCCTTCGCCGCCGGCCGCAACCAGGCAGAGAATGTCAAGGCGGTCATCCGCGACGTGCTCGGCCACGGCAACGAGCAGTGCATGCTGCCCGGCCAGATCGAGGCCGAGGCCGCCGCACGCAGTGCACGCAACGGCGGCCTGCTGTTCTCCGCCGCCGAAATCAAGGCCTTCAACGAGATCGCCGCCGAGTGCGGGCAGCCGCCCTGGAATCCCGCCGACTTCAAGGTCGCCGTGTAGGCCGCTCCCGCCGTCCCCACCCTTCACTCCCCGCCCGCCATGAGCCTCCCGATCAAACCCGCTGACCAGTGCAAATTCGATCAGATCTCCCTCGGCGAGATCATGCTCCGCCTCGACCCCGGCGAGGGGCGGATCCGCACCGCGCGCGAATTCAAAGTCTGGGAGGGCGGCGGCGAATACAACGTCGCCCGCGGCCTCCGCAAATGCTTCGGGCTGCGCACCGCCGTGTGCACGGCCTTCGTCGACAACGATGTCGGCCATCTGATCGAGGATTTCATCCTCCAGGGCGGCGTCTCCCCTGACTTCATCCTCTGGCGCCCCGACGACGGCATCGGCCGCTCGGTCCGCAACGGCCTCAATTTCACCGAGCGCGGCTTCGGCCTCCGCGGCGCCGTCGGCATCCCGGACCGCGGCCATACCGCCGCCAGCCAGCTCAAACCCGGTGATTTCGACTGGGACACGATCTTCGGCCGGCAGGGCGCCCGCTGGCTGCACACAGGCGGCATCTTCGCGGCGCTTTCGGAGACGACCGCCGCGCTAACCATCGAAGCGGTCAAGGCCGCGCAACAGCACGGCACCATCGTCTCCTACGACCTCAACTACCGCCCTTCGCTCTGGAAGAGTATCGGCGGCCAGAAGAAGGCCCGTGAGGTGAACCGCGAGATCGCCCGCCATGTCGACGTCATGATCGGCAACGAGGAGGACTTCACCGCCTGCCTCGGCTTCGAGGTCGCGGGCCTGGATCACAACCTCACCAACATCGAGACCGAGGCCTTCAAGCAGATGATCAGCCGCGCCGTGGCGGAATTCCCCAACTTCAAGGTGGCCGCGACCACCCTGCGTAAGGTCATCACCGCCACCCGCAACGATTGGAGCGCCATCTGCTGGCACGACGGCCGGTTTTACGAGAGCCGCCAGTACCCGGGACTCGAGATCCTCGACCGTGTGGGCGGCGGCGACAGCTTCGCGAGCGGCCTCATCTACGGATTCATCAAGACCGGCGACCCGCAGAAGGCCGTCGATTACGGCGCTGCCCATGGCGCGCTCGCGATGACCACCCCCGGCGACACCTCGATGGCGACCCTCAAGGAAGTCGAGAAGACCATGGGCGGCGGCGGCGCCCGCGTCATGCGTTGACCGAGTCGCCGCGATCGCGGCAGACTGCGGCCCCGCCGCGCCCACCGTTTCAGGTGGGGTCCGCCCGCGCGATCTGCATTGATCGAGTCCGGCGGGCCGCACCCCGCCGGGCCGGCCTCTCCGCTCCCATGCACCGCGTCCTTGCTCCCCTCCGCACCTTCCTGCGCCATCCGGAATTTCTGGTGTTGCTGGGCTGCAATCTCCTCATCGGCCTGGCGTCATCCTTCGTCGCGCCGTTCTTTTCGATGTTCGGCACGATTGAAGTCGGGATGAGCCCGATTCTATTCGGCGCCTTCATGACAGCCACCGCGCTGAGCGGCATCGCCCTGAGCACGGTGCTGGCGCGCTGGTCCGACACCCGTCTGTCCCGCCGGACGGTGTTGCTGGCGGGGAGCCTCACCGGCGCCCTGAGTTATGTGGGCTACGCGTACGTGCGCGATGTTGCCTGGCTCACGGTGATCGGATGCGTGCTGGGCGGCATCTCGTCGATCACCTTCTCGCAGGTGTTCGCCCACGCGCGCGACCTCCTCACCCGGTCCGACGTCCGTCCGAGCGATGCCTCGCTCTACATGAATGTATTCCGGCTGTTCTTCTCCTTGTCGTGGACAGCCGGACCGGCGATGGCCGCCTGGGTGATGCTGCACTACCGCTACCGCGGGATGTTCCTGGTTGCGGCCGTCTGCTTCCTGCTCTGTGCGCTCATCGTTCTGACCCTCGTGCCCGAGACGCCGCCCTCGGCTGTGGCTCAGGCGGCGGCCCGGATACCCCTCCGCCGCGCGCTGGCGCGAACCGACATCCTGGCCCATTTCATCGGCTTCGCCCTCATTTTCGCTTCCGGCACGATGGGCATCATGAATCTTCCCTTGCTCGTCCTCAACGTGCTCCACGGCACGGGACAGCAGGTGGGGATCATCTACAGCATCGCCCCGGCCTTTGAGATCCCGTTCATGCTCTACTTCGGCCTGCTCGCCACCCGCGGTGATCAAGCCCGAATGATCCGGTTGTCGGTGGTGTTGGCCGTGATCTACTATGCCCTGCTCGGCCTCATCCGGGCGCCATGGCAGGCTTACCCCCTGCAGATCCTCAGCGCGGCCATCACGGCCGTCGTAGGGGGCGTCGCCATCAGCTTCTTTCAGAATTTCCTGCCCGAGCAGCCGGGCACCGCCACCAATCTCTACTCCATCGCCGGCCGGATCGGGTCGACGGCGGGTTACCTGGCATTTGGAACCCTGGCGGCCGCTTTCGGCCACCGCATTGTCTTCCTCGCCTGCACGGTGCTGTGCGCCGGCGCGCTGGCCATCCTCATCGGATTCCGCGAACGCCCCCCGCGCGTCGCGGCGGCGGGCGCGAACGTGGCGACGCCCCTGCCGCTCGCCGGCACGTAAGCCAATATTCGCCGCGTTTTGGACAAATCATGCGGTGTCCGTGTCCCCGGGCCAGGTGTAGCCTCGGGAGCATGGCGGTCCGCTCATCGACCGGGCCGGCTGCCGTCACGCCTCGCCGGAACTCCCTCCCCAGCCGCCGCCATGAAAAGCCGCCGCGAATTCCTCACCACCGGACTGGCGCTCGGCGCCACCCTTTCGCTCGCCGACCTGGACCGCCTGGCGGCCGCCGAGGCGCCGACGGGCAGCCCATCCGCGCCCGCGGCCCCGGCCGGCCCCGCCAAGCCCTTGCTCATCGCGGTGCGCGATGGCGAGCGCGCGGCCATGCTCGACAAGGCCATGGCGGAACTCGGCGGCATGGCCGCGTTCGTCCGGCCGGGCCAGACTGTCGTCCTCAAGCCCAACATCAGCTTCGACGCCCCGCCGGAGCACGGATCCAACACCCATCCCGACCTCCTGCGCCGGGTGGTCACCCTCTGTTTTGCCGCCGGCGCCAAAACCGTCAGCATCTTCGACCACACCCTGGATCAATGGCAGCGTGCCTACGCGGCGAGCGGCGCCGAGCAGATCGCCAAGGAGACCGGGGCCCGGCTGATCCCGGGCAACGATGCCAGCCTCTATCGCGAAGTGGCCATTCCGGGCGGCGTGTCCCTGCGCACGGCCAAGGTGCATTCGCTCGTCCTCGACTGCGACGTGTTCATCAACGTGCCCGTGCTCAAGAACCACGGCGGGGCCTTGATGACGGCCTGCATGAAGAACCTGATGGGAATTGTGTGGGACCGGCGGATCTACCACCGCGACGACCTCCACCAGTGCATCGCCGATTTCGTCACCTTCAAAAAGCCGGCGCTCAACATCCTCGACGCCTATCACCCCATGGTGCGCAACGGACCGCACGGACGATCCGACGACGATCTGGTCCTCAAGCGCACCCTCCTGGCTTCGACCGACATTGTGGCCATCGACGCGGCGGCGGCGAAATTGCTCGGGTACCAGCCGGCCGATATTCGCTACATCAAAATCGCAGACCAGATGAAGCTCGGCACCATGGATCTCGATCAGGTCGACATCCGCCGCTTCAAGCTGACCTGACGCCGTGCCGCGCCATTTCCTGAAAGGACTCCGCGTCTTCGTCGCGCTGGCGGTGGTCACCGGTTTGACCGCTGCGCTGGTCGATTTCCGCGGTCTGGTCCCGATCCGCGTGGGATCCTGGCTGGCCTCCCTGCAGCTGGTGCCGTCGTCGGTCGCGCTCGTTACGGGCGCCGCGCTGTCGGTCGCCTGTCTCATCATCGTCGTGGGCACGGCGGCGGTGGGACGGGTGTATTGCTCAGCGATTTGCCCGCTGGGAATCCTGCAGGATGTGATCGCGCGCGTGGTCGCGTGGGCCCGCGGCCCGCGCCGGCGGCCTCTGCCGTATGCGCGGCCCTGGACCTGGCTGCGACAGCTGGTTTTCTGGGGCACCGTCGTGGGAATGGCGGCCGGCTGGACCGGCTTCACGCTTGCCCTGCTGGACCCCTACAGCAATTTCGGGCGCATCGCCTCGGGTCTCTTTCGGCCTCTGGTGACGCTGGCCAACAATCTTCTGGCCGGATTGGCCAACGCCGTCGGCATCTGGCGAATCTTCCGGGTCGAGCCGCCCTGGGCCGGCTGGGGCGCGCTCCATCAGCCGGCGCTGCTGCTCCTGCTGATCGTCCTGCTCGTCGCGCTTCGCGGGCGGCTTTACTGCAACACGCTTTGCCCGGTGGGCACCTTCCTTGGCATGCTCGCGCGGCGCGGCGCGGCGCGCCTCGCCATCGACCAGAAAGCCTGCAGCAAATGCGGGGACTGCCTGCAGGTCTGCAAGGCGCAATGCATCGATCTGCGCACGAAGCGGATCGACTTCTCCCGCTGCGTCGCGTGCTACAACTGCATCGGCGCCTGCACGCAGGGCGGCATCGGCTATCGCTTCGCGTGGAAGCGCCCACCGGCGGTCCGGTCGGTCACCGCGGGCGCCGGGCCGCTGGCCATTCCGGCGACTGATCCCGGTCGTCGCGCTTTTCTCGCCGGATCCACCGCGGCGGTCGTCGTCGCGCTGGGCGGCGGTCCTCTCCGGCTGGCGCAGGCACGGGCCACGCCGGCGGACCTTTCCCATCGGACGGAAGACGATGAGCGCGCCCCCGAATCCAGCCGCGCGGTCAGCCCGCCCGGGGCCCACAGCGTCGACCGCTTTCTCAGGCGCTGCACGGCCTGCCATCTGTGCATCACCGCCTGCCCGACGCACGTCCTGCAGCCGGCGTTTCTCGAATACGGGATCGCCGGGATGATGATGCCGCGCCTCGATTTCACGCAGGCCGCGTGCAGTTATACCTGCCGCGCCTGCGGGGAGGTGTGTCCTGACGGCGCGATCAGCCTGCTGGACCTCGCCGACAAGCAGCTGACGCGGATCGGCGAGGCCCGCCTTGACGAAGACAAATGCATCGTCAAGGCGAAGGGGACCGACTGCGCGGCCTGTTCCGAACAGTGTCCCACCCAAGCCGTCACCACCGTGCCATATGGCTCCAACCTCCGCCTGCCTCAGCTCAACCGCGATCTCTGCATCGGTTGCGGCGGCTGCGAGCACGCCTGCCCGGTCCTGCCGCAGAAGGCCATCGTCGTCACCGGTCACCGCCGGCATTCCCGGGCGAAGAAGGCGGTGGAAAAGAAAGCGGTGGTGCCGGCCGCGGCCGGAGATTTCCCCTTCTAGCGCCGCCGGCCGGAGAAGACTCGGCCGGCGCGCCACTTCAGGCGCGACTCGGCGGACGGGAGCCGCCAAGCTGGCGGCACGATGTCCCATCAGCCTGCCGCCTCCCGCTACGACAACCCGGGCCTGTACCGCCGCTGCGGGCGCAGCGGACTCAAGTTGCCGCTGCTTTCGCTCGGCCTCTGGCACAATTTCGGAGCGGGCGACAACTTTGCCAACTGCCGGGCGCTGATTCTGCGCGCCTTCGACCTCGGGATCACCCATTTCGATCTGGCCAACAATTATGGCCCGCCGCCGGGTTCGGCCGAGTCGACCTTTGGCCGCGTGCTGCGCGAGGACCTGGCGACCCACCGCGATGAACTCATCGTCTCCACCAAGGCCGGCTACGACATGTGGCCGGGCCCCTACGGCGAATGGGGCTCACGGAAATATCTGCTGGCGAGCCTCGACCAGAGTCTCCTTCGACTGGGCCTCGACTACGTCGACATTTTCTACAGTCACCGTCCCGATCCCGACACGCCGCTGGAGGAGACCATGGGCGCCCTCGCCCACGCGGTGCGGACCGGCAGAGCGCTCTACACCGGACTTTCCAATTACAGTCCGAACCAGACAGTGGGCGCGGCGAAACTCCTCCGCGAGCTCGGCACCCCGTGCCTGATTCATCAGCCGCGATACAGCATGCTCGAACGCGAGCCCGAAGACGGATTGTTCGCCGTGCTTCTGCGCGAGGGCATCGGCGGGATCGTTTTTTCGCCGCTGGGCAAGGGGGTGCTCACCAACCGCTACTTCGCGGGCATCCCGGCGGACGCGCGCGCCGCCCGGGATCCCCGGTTTCTGAAGCCCGAGCAAATCACCCCGGCCGTCCTCGGGACGACCCGCCGCCTCGACGAGATGGCCCATGCCCGCGGGCAGTCGTTGGCCCAAATGGCGTTGGCCTGGGTCCTGCGCCAGCCCGCCGTCACCTCCGCGCTCATCGGCGCCAGCAAGACGACCCAGCTCGAGGACAACCTGGGCGCGCTGCGAAATCTCACCTTCTCCGCGGACGAACTCGCCCGCATCGACCGGATCCTGTCGGCCTGAACCTCTGATCATGTTCGAAAAATCGTAACGCAACACGTTACAATCCATCGCAACCCCGCACGGTGAACCTGATCCTGTTCGAGCGCGATGAGATCACCCGGCCGCTTTCGCGGGGCGATCCGCGGGCGGAGCACCTGCTGCGCGTGCTGGGGCGCCGCGAGGGCGACACCTTCGACGCCGGACTGGTCAACGGCCCGCGTGGCCAGGGCACCCTGGTCGCCGTCGCCACCGACGCCTTGCAGCTTTCCTTCGTTTGGGGAGCGGAATCGCCGGCGCCGGCGCCGATCACGCTGATCGTCGGCTTGCCCCGGCCGCAGACCGCGCGCGATATCCTGCGCGACGCCACTGCGCTCGGCGTGACGGCGATGCATTTCGTCACCACGGACAAGGGCGAGTCCAGCTACCAGCGCAGCACGCTGTGGTCTACCAGGGAGTGGCGTCGGCATCTCGTGCTCGGTGCCCAGCAGGCGTTCGATACGCGTCTGCCGGAAGTCACCTGCGGCCGCAGCCTGCTGGACGTCGTCGGTCGGGTGCCCGAGCGCGCGGTGCGCGTGGCCCTCGATCACTACGAGGCCACGACCGGGTTGGCAGGATTCCGCTTCGCCGCCGCGTCCTCCCCCGAGGTGGTGCTGGCCTTCGGGCCGGAGCGCGGCTGGTCGAACGCCGAGCGCGCCGTGCTGCGCGGCGCCGGGTTCGCGCTCGCGCATCTCGGGGGACGCGTGTTGCGCACCGAGACGGCGGTGGTGGCGGCCGTGACCCTGGCCCGGGCTCAGCTGGGATTGATTTGATCCGTCTCCCGACCCGCCGGTCAAACCGGCATTGCGCCGCGGCCCGCCCCGCCGCATGCTCTCAGCAATCCTATGAACTCAGTGACATTGCTTCGCTCCATCGCCAGCACGCTGGCCGCGATCTGCTGGCTGGCCACCGCCGCCGCGGAGAACGCCCCTCCGTCCGATGACGTCGCCGCCCTGAAAGCCAATCTGGCGCAGACCGAGGACAAGCTCGCAATGGCATTGCGCAGCTTCACGGTGCTTTCGCAGGAGAACGACGCGTTCAAGGCGCAGCTCGCACAGGCGACAGCGGCGCGCGATGCCGCGGTGACCGAGGCCGCCGCCGCCGCCACCAAGGTCAAGGAAGCCGACACCGCCGTGGCGCAGGCGAGCAGGGAGATGGCCGCCGTCCGCGCCGCGGCTGCCGCCCGGGAGGCCGAGAGCGCGCGCCTGCGCGAGATCCTCCGCCAAACCCAGGACACCAACGCCGCGTTGGCGGCGGAGAACGCCCGTCTCAAGACCGAACTCGCGCGGGCCAAGCCCGCCGGATCGTACCTGCCGCCTGCCAGCACCAGACCTTGACGCCGGCCGCGCGCCGGTGCGGTTTTCCACCCGGGCGGACGGCGTGCGCGCCTCACGCCCGGCGGAAGAAGGCCACGGTCGGCTGGCGCGTTCCCCGGCCCAGGCGGTTCAGGCAGATCCAGCCGGAGGGCGAAATCGCGATCTCGCCCGGCATCTCGAAAAGTACCAGCGCGTCCGGTTTCGACGCGAGCGCCTGCGCCAGGTGCGCAAACAGCGCCGGGGCCGCCTCCGTGATGATCTCGTAAGGCGGATCGATGAACACGAGGTCCGCGGCCGCGGCTCCGCCCGGCGGCACCCACGTCAGCGCATCGGCCCGCGCCACCTCGACATCGGCGACCTCGCGCCCCAGACTCCGGCTGACGGCGCTGAGATTGCGCTTCACCGCTGCCAGCGCCTCCGCGTTGCGCTCGACGAAGACGCCTCCAGCCGCGCCCCGGCTCAGCGCTTCCAGTCCGTAGGCGCCGCTGCCGGCAAAGAGATCCCAGAAACGCGCGCGGTTCACCCTCGCCCCCAAGCTGGAGAACACGGCCTGCCGCATTCCGTCCGTGGCCGGCCTCACGGCGCCGCCTTTCGGCACCGCCAACGGTATGCCGCGCGCCACACCGCCACTTATGCGCATGGGGAACCCTCCGGTTCTGTCCACCCGCGCGTCAGCGCACCGCCGCCCCGGCCCGGGGCGCGGCAATGGGCGCGCTCGCCTAGCAGGGGAACCTCGACCCAGAACGCCGGTAGTAACATAGCATTTGCACGTAACGAACAGGTCCATTATCTGACAATCTTAAATACGCTGGATCAGGCGGTTGCCGACTCTCCGCCCGGTCCGGCGCGGTTGTCGTGTCTTTTTTTGCTCAAACTACAATTCATGCCTGCCTTTCGGCTCATCGCCTTCCTCGGTCTGACGGCCCTTTGCTCTCGGCCGGCCGGCGCCGGGGAGAACAATGTCTGGCCGATCAAGGTGGAGCAGCGTGACGCCGGAAAGACGGATTCCGGCCGCGTCGTGGCGTGGCAGGGCGGAGGGCCGCTGTTCTTCAGCCTGGAGCGCCCGGATGGCAGCCGGGCCGGCGGGTTTCGCCCTTTCTATGTCCGTCAACGGGACGCGGCGGGGCGCACCACCGAGAGCGATTTCCTTTATCCGTTGCTCACCCATCGGGAAAACGCCGCTGACCACCGCTGGAGCCTGCTCAGTCTGGTGAATAAGGAGGGACCCCGTGATCCGGCAACCCCCGGCCCAAGGAGCTTCGACCTCTGGCCGTTCTACTTCTCCCGCGCCACGGGCGATCCAGCCACTTCCTACCACGCCGTGTTTCCCTTGCAGGGAACCGTCATCAACCGATTCGGCGACGACCGAATCTCATGGACCCTCTTTCCGCTCTACGGGCGGTTCGAACGCAACGGCGTGACCACCACGACAGCGCCGTGGCCCATCATCAAGGTGCTCAAAGGCGACGGCAACCGCGGCTTCACCGTGTGGCCCCTGTGGGGCTGGCGCGCCAAGGCGGGGGCGTACCGCGAACAGTATTTCCTCTGGCCGCTCATCTATCGGAATGAGGAAAAGCTGTGGGCGCCAAAGCCGGACGTGGCGCTCGGCGTCCTGCCCTTTTACGCGCGGGACGAGAGCGCCGACGCCCGCAGCGAGACCTACCTGTGGCCTTTCTTCGGCTACACGCACCGGACGGCGCCGCGCCGCTACGACGAAACCCGTTGGTTCTGGCCGCTGTTCGTCCAGGGTCGCGGCGACGATCGCCGCATCGACCGCTGGGCGCCCTTCTACACCCACTCCGTCGTCGGGGGTGACGACAAGCACTGGGTGCTGTGGCCGCTGTTTCGCGAGGAGAAGTGGAACGATGACGGCCTGGCGCAGACCAAGACGCAGTTTCTCTATTTCCTTTACTGGTCGCTGCGGCAGCGGAGCACGGCGAATCCGGTGGCCGCTCACGCGCAGAAGACCCACCTGTGGCCGCTGTTCAGCTACTGGGACAACGGCGCCGGCCACCGCCAACTCCAAGTGCTCAGTCCGCTCGAGGTTTTCTTTCAGGACAACGAACCCGTGCGCCTCGCCTACTCCCCGCTCTTCGCCCTCTACCGCCTGGACCGCCGCGCCGCGGACGACGTCCGGGGTTCGTTGCTCTGGGATGCCGTCACCTGGCGGCGCGCGCCGGGCCGCCGCGAGTTTCATCTCGGTCCGCTGCTGGGCGTCGAGAGCGGGCCCGGGCGCCGCCGCATCGCGCTCGCCGGCGGCTTGATCGGCCTGAAGCGCGGCCCGGGCGACCGCGCCTGGAGGCTCTTCCTGTTCGATTTTTCCACCAAACCGGCTAAGAAGGCTGCACCGGCTGACGCGCCATGAAACAACTCCACGCCATTCTCGAAGGCATCGGCAACACGGTGCTGCTGGCGGTCCGCTCGGGCCGCTACCTCAACACGCTGCCGCGGCAGTTCCCGCGCTTCATCGATCAATGTTACCAGATCGGCTACTCCACGATGCCGATCGTTACGATCCTCAGCTTCTTCATCGGCAGTGTCCTCGCGCTGCAGAGCGGCTACAGCATGTCGAATTTCGGCGCCAAACAGTTCATCGGGTCGCTGGTCGGCCTGTCCATGGCGCGGGAACTCGGCCCCGTGATGGTGGCGATCCTGGTCACGGGCCGGGTCGGCTCCGCCATCACCGCGGAGCTGGCCTCGATGAAGGTATACCAGGAGGTCGACGCGCTCGTGACCATGAACATTCCGCCGGAGCGTATCCTCGTGCTGCCACGGCTGGCCGCGGTGCTGGTCATGATGCCCGTGCTGACGACGGTCGCCAATCTCTGCGGGTGGTACGGCGGTGCCCTCATCTGCAAGTACACCGGCTTCATCTCGGTCGAACCCGATTCCTATTTCGCCACGCTCAAGCGTTTCATGGAGATGAAGGACATTTGGGACGGCTTGATCAAAGCCGAGGTGTTCGGCTTCGCGGTCGTGCTGGTCTGCTGCAACACCGGGCTCAGCACCCGCGGCGGCCCGCGCGAGATCGGCGCGGCCGTCACGCGCGCCGTCGTGATCTCGCTCATCCTCATCCTGGTGCTCGATTATTTCGTCACCAAGGCTCTCCTCTGACCCGCCATGGCTGACTATTCCGCCACTCCCTTCGTCGGCAAGACCTTCGGCGTCACCCTCGACAAGCTCAACAAGAGCTTCGATCGCCTGGCCGTCCTCAAGAACGTCAGTCTGGAGGTGCACCCGGGCGAGATCTTTGTCATCATGGGTCCCAGCGGCTCCGGCAAAAGTGTGTTGCTCAAGCACGTCGCCGGACTGGAACAGCCCACCAGCGGCCGCGTGCTCATCGGCGATCACGACGCCTCCGATCCCAAGACGCGCGAGCGCGTCCACCTCGCCCTCGTCTTCCAGGCCGGCGCGCTGTTCAACTCGTTGACGGCCTATGACAACCTCGCGCTCTACCCGCGTGAGCACCGGCTCTGCAACGAGGCGGGCATTCGCGAACGGGTGATGCGCGCGCTGCAGATTCTCTCCCTCGAGAAGGCGGCCGACAAATTCCCCGGCGAACTGTCCGGCGGCATGAGGAAACGCGTGGCGATCGCGCGCGCCTTGGTGATGGAACCCGAGTTGCTCCTCTACGACGAGCCGACCTCGGAACTCGACCCCGTCATGTCCGCCACGATCGCCGAGATTATCGCCACGATGCGCGATCACACCGCCGTCACCTCGATCGTGGTCTCCCACGACCGCGATCTCGCCCTCGGGATCGCGGACCGCATGGCCGTGCTCATGGACGGACGCATTCGCGCCATCGGCAAGCCCGCCGAATTCCGGCAGACCACCGACCCGGCCATCGCCAACTTCCTCAATCCGACCATCGACCTTAAGCATCCCCGATTCCGACAACTGGAGAACGACTATGAATAACCGCATGCAGACCATTCGCGTCGGCCTGTTCTTCCTGCTGGGACTCGCCCTCCTCTGGGTGACCTTCGAGTCGCTCAGCGGCGGCCGCGTGTTCAAAGCCAAGGGCTACACGCTCACCGCCCGCTTCGACAACCTCAAGGGGCTCCTCAAGGGCGACGACGTGCTGATCGCCGGCGTCCGGGTGGGCGCGGTGACTCAGACCCGCCTCGTCGGCCGCCAGGCGGAAGCGGTGCTCTCGATCGAGCCCAACGTGCGGATCGCCCGCGACGCCGTCGCGGTAGTCGCCCAATCCAGCCTGCTGGGCACCAACCATCTCGAGGTCACCGTCGGCTCGCCCGACGCGCCCCGCCTTGAACCCGGCGCTGAAATCAAGACCCGCGACACGGTCGATATGAACGAGGTGATCGCCAAGCTCGGCTCGCTGGGCGACCGCCTGGAACAGGTGGTGGGCGAGATCGGCAAGACTTTGAGCGGCGGCCAGGGGGGCAACCTTTTCGCCAAGGTCGACAAGCTCGTCACGGACAACGGGCCGAAATTCTCCGAGACCGTCTCCAACCTGCAGGAGATCACCGCCAAGATCCGCGGCGGCGAGGGCACCCTCGGCCGCCTCGTCAACGACCCGCGGCTGCATGACGAGCTGCTGGCGTCGGTAGACCAGATCAAGGCCGCGGCGACGGACGCGCGGACCTTCGTGTCCAGCGCCCAGTCCCTCGTCGACCAGGTCAAGGCGGGCAAGGGCGCCCTGGCCACGCTCCTCTATGACGAACAGACCGGGAACGAAATCAAGCTGACGGCAAAGAATCTCCGCGAACTCTCCGACAAGCTCAACAGCGGCCAGGGCTCCCTCGGCAAGCTGATCGGCGACGACTCGCTCTATCGCGACGCGCAAGGCACGCTGCGCAAGGTCGACCGCGCCGTCGACAGTCTCAGCGACCAAGGCCCGATCACGGCGGTGGGCGTCGCCGCCAAGGCCTTGTTCTAGCCGGCGATCCTGTTCTCCAGTGTCTCCCCGCACGGCCGGCGCCAGGCGCCGGCCGTGCCGATTTTGGCGCAACGGGTTTGCCTGGCGCGCCCGCGTCAGCTTGCATCCGCCCGCATGGACCCGCTCCGCCTTGAATCGATGACTGCCGCTGACTGGCCGCACGTGCGGCGCATCTACCAGGAGGGCATCGACACCGGCCATGCCACCTTCGAGTCCGCACCGCCGGACACCTGGGAGGATTTCATCAAGAGCCGCCTGGCCGAATGCAGCCTCGTCGCGCGCGACGGCGCCGGCACCCTCGCCGGCTGGGCCGTCCTGTCGCCGGTGTCGGCGCGTCGGGTCTACGCCGGAGTGGCCGAGGTCAGCTTCTACGTCGCGGCGAGCCACCGCGGCCAGGGTGTGGGGAACGCGCTCCTCGGCGCGCTCGTGCGGGTGGCGGAAGCCCACGGTGTCTGGACCCTGCAATCGTCGACGTTTCCGGAGAACGAGGCCAGCGTCGGCCTCCAGCGGAAGCACGGCTTTCGCATCGTTGGCCGGCGCGAACGCATCGGCCGCATGCGCTACGGACCGCTGGCCGGCCGCTGGCGGGACACCGTGTTGCTCGAACGGCGCAGCCGGGTGACGGGAATGGAGTGAGCCGGCCGGCTTGGATCGGCGGCCCGGATCCGGACGCGCAAGGCCCACCCCGGACTAAACCTCTCCGACCTCCATGCCGAAATAGTTGACCGCGTTCTTAAAGCAGACGTTTTCCACGAGTTCACCCAGCGCCCGGCGGTCGCCCGGGATGAGCCCGGCCTCGACATCCGCGCCCAGCATGCCGCAGAGCACCCGGCGGAAGTATTCATGGCGGACGTAGCTGAGGAAGCTGCGCGAGTCGGTGAGCATGCCGACAAACCGGCTGAGCAGGCCGATGTTGGAGAGCGCGTTGATCTGCCACTCCATTCCCTCCCGCTGGTCGAGGAACCACCAACCGCTGCCAAACTGGATTTTGCCCGGGATGACGCCATCATGGAAGTTGCCGGCCATGGTGGCGAAGACGTAGTTGTCGGCGGGGTTGACGTTGTAGAGGATGATGCGCGGCAGCTTGCCCTCGGCGTCGAGCCGGTTGAGGTAGCGGGCCAGCGAGACCGCCTGCGGAAAGTCGCCGATGGAATCGACGCCGGAGTCGGCGCCGAGCCGTTTGAGCAGGCGGCTGTTGTTGTTGCGCAGCGCGCCGAGGTGCAGCTGCTTGGCCCAGCCGCGTTCAGCGTCGAGCCGGCCGAAGAAGAGCATCATGAAGGAGGCGAACTTCGCCCATTGCTCGGGCGCGGCGGCGGTGCCGTCGCGGGCCCGACCGAAGATGCCGGCGGCCTCGCGCTCGGTGCACTCCTCGGCGGGAACGTAATCCATGCCGTGGTCCGACACGCGCGCGCCGAGCGAGTGGAAGAAATCGTGGCGCTGTTTGAGGGCCGCGAGCAGGCTCGCGAGGTCTTTCACGTCGATGTTGGCCTGCGCGCCCAACCGGTCGCACCACCCGTTGAAGACTTCAGGGTGGTTGACCAGGAGCGCCTTGTCGGGCCGGAAGGCGGGATAGACGCGCGTGGCCAGGCCGGATCTTTTGATTGCCTGGTGGTGGACCAGATCGTCGGCGGGATCGTCGGTCGTGCAGACCACGGCCACCTTGAACTTCGCGAGGATGCCATGCACGGACAGCGCGGACTTCTCCAGTTTGGCATTGGCCAGCTTCCAGATCTTCGGGGCGTTCTGCTCGTTGATGAGCAGATCGATGTTGAAGTAGCGGCGCAGTTCCAGGTGGGACCAGTGGTGCAGCGGATTGCGCAGCGTGTGCGGCACGGTCCGCGCGTAGGCCAGAAACTTGTCATAATCGCTGGAGGCGGCGCCGGTGATGAGATCTTCCGGCACGCCGTTGGCCCGCATGGCGCGCCATTTGTAGTGATCGCCGGCGAGCCAGATCTTGGTCAGGTTTTCGAAGCGGCGATTGGCGGCGATCTCCTCGACCGGCAGATGGCAGTGATAATCGAAGATCGGCTGGGGCACCGCATGCTCGAAGTAGAGCGTGCGCGCCAGACGGGTCGTCAGGAGGAAATCGTAGGGGAGGAAGGGATTGGCGTACGACATGGCGGGCGGCCGCCTTAGGCGGCGAGATGGGTTTTGAGGTAATCGAAGCTGATCTGAAGAGACTCGAAAGGATCACGCGGACACGTGTCCTGTTCAACAATAAACCATGCGCAGCCGGACAGTTCCGCCTCGTCGATGATCCGTCGGAACGGCAGCGTGCCGGAGCCGATCTCGCTGAAGACGGGCCGGCGTTCCGGCGTGATGGCGTAGTCCTTGAGATGGATGAACGGCAGGCGCCCGCGCAGCCGCTGGCACCACTCCACGCAGTCGCCCCCACCGTAGTGCACCCAATAGGTGTCGAGCTCCGCGACGAGATGGCGCGGATCGGTGTGGTCGTAGATATATTCCAGCACCGGCGCGCCCTGGAATTTCAGGAACTCAAGGTCGTGGTTGTGGTAGCCCAGAGTGAGGCCGGCCGCGCGGAACCGGGCGCCGGCGGCGTCGAGCTTGCGCACGAGCGTCGTGATGCTGCGGGCATCCGTGAAGTCGATGCCCTGGGGCCAGGGGTAGGCCGTGAGCCGGCAGCCGAGTTTGTGCAGGCTCGCGATGGCTTTTTCCGTCTGGTCAAGGATTACCAGGGCGGGTTCGTGCGTCGCGCAGATCGCCAGGCCTTCGCCGGCCATGATCCGGGCGATCTCCTCCTCGGGGATGGGGCCCTGTCCGCTGAGCTGCACGGCGGGGTAGCCGATGGCGCGGATCTTCCGCGCCGCGGCGGCGAGCCCGGCGGCGGTCTGGCAGAAATCGCGGACGGTGTAGAGCTGGGCGGCGACTTGGGACAGTTTCATGAGGAAAGGGGTTGGGCGGCGGCCGCCGCTTCGCGGGGTCCGCCGATGGTCATCGATTGAATGATTTCGCCAAGTCCACGGCCGCCGCCGCGGTGATCACGCGTTGGGCGCGGGGGGATTTCCGGGCGCGCTGCCGGAGCAGTCGCTCAAAACGCGCGCCATCGAGCGGCAGGTCGACCGTTTGATCGAGCCACGCGGAAAGCAGCATGGCGTTGGCCAGTTCGACCGAACGGATCCCCTCGCGCGCCGGCGCAATCAGCGGCCGTCCTTCGAGCACGGCGTCGGCAAAGTTTTGCAGTATCTCATTGTGCTGCCCGCCATGGTCAGGCACCGGCTCCACCGTCTCCGCGCATTCGGGCTGGGCGAACGGCTGCGGCGAGCTGCGGCTGAACGCGGACATCGGCACGGCGTTGCGCGCGAAGCGGAGTTCATCGCGCTCATACACGATGCGGCCGCCCTCGGCCGTGATTTCGAGGCGGCTGGTGCCCGGCGCCTCGCCGGTGGACGCGATGAAGACCCCGGTCGCTCCGTTGGCGAATTCCAGGTACGCGGTGACGTCGTCCTCCACTTCGATGTCGTGATACCGGCCGAACTGGCAGAAGGCGCGCACGCGGACGGGCAGGCCGAGCATCCACTGCAGCAGGTCGAGATTGTGGGGGCACTGATTGAGCAGCACCCCGCCGCCCTCGCCCTCCCAGGTGGCCCGCCAGCCGCTGGAGGCATAGTAGGCCGCGGTGCGATACCAGTTGGTGATGATCCAGTTGACCCGGCGGATTTCCCCGAGCCCCCCGTCCTGAACGAGAGCGCGGATCCGGCGGTAGGCGGGATCGGTGCGCTGGTTGAACATTGCCGCGAAGACCTGCCGTTCGTCCTGATGCGCGGCGATCAGCCGCTCGCAATCGGCCTTGTGGACAGAAATGGGCTTCTCCACCAGGACGTGCAGGCCGGCCTTGAGCCCGGCGATGCCCAGGGGAGTATGCGAGTAGTGCGGCGTCGCAATGAGCAGGGCGTCGATAAGGCCCGAGGCGATCATCGCGTCGGCCGTAGCAAAACTGGGAATGCCCGGAAACTGCTCCCGTCGGGCGAGATTGGCGTCGCAGATCGCGGCGAGCTCGAGGCGGCTGATCTTGCCGGCGCGGACGCTGTTGACATGCAGGGTCCCCATGTTGCCCAGACCGGCGATACCGAGGCGGACTCTGTCCATGGGATCCGGGAGGCGCGGAGGGCGCGCGGTTGGAGTCTCAGAGCCTGGGCCCGCCTTGGGCGGCGCGGCGCGCGCGGAGGCGCAGCCCGTTGATCCGAATGAAACCCGCGGCATCGTTCTGGTTGTAGGCGCTCCGGACGCCCTCCATCGAGGCGATGCGCGGATCGTAGAGCGAATACTTCGATTTGCGGCCGCAGGTGATCACATTGCCCTTGTAGAGCTTGAGCCGCACCGTGCCGGTCACGAACTTCTGGCCTTCGTCCACCAGCGCCTGCAGGCACTCGCGTTCGGGGGCGAACCAGAAGCCATAGTAGACGAGCTCGGCGTACTTCGGAATGAGGGAGTCGCGCAGATGCATGACCTCCCGATCCATCGTGAGCGATTCGATCTGCCGGTGCGCGTGCGCGAGGATCGTGCCTCCAGGCGTCTCGTAAACCCCGCGCGATTTCATGCCGACAAAGCGGTTCTCGACCAAGTCCACCCGGCCGATGCCGTGCCTGCCTCCCAGTCGGTTCAGCGTTCGGAGCACGCCGGCCGGCGTCAATCTCCGGCCGTTGACCGCCACGCAGTCGCCGTGCGCAAAATCAAGCGTCACGTGCTCCGGCCGGTCTGGCGCATCCTCGGGCGCCGCGGACAGCTTGAACATGCTCTTGTTGGCCTTCGCGCTCGGATCGAACCACGGGTCCTCGAGGATGCCGGCCTCATAGGAAATGTGCAGGAGGTTTCGATCCATTGAGTAGGGCTTCTTGGGGGACGCCGCGACGGGAATCCGGTGTTTGCGGCAGTAGGCAATCATCTCGGCGCGGCCCGGAAACCTCGCCCGGAAGGCGTCGAGCTTCCACGGCGAGATGATGGCCAAATGAGGCGCCAGGGCCATGTACGTGAACTCAAAGCGGCATTGGTCGTTGCCCTTCCCGGTCGCCCCGTGCGCCACCGTGTCCGCCCCTTCCCTTCTGGCGATTTCGATCTGCGCCTTCGCGATGAGCGGCCGCGCGATCGAGGTCCCGAGATGGTACTGGCCTTCATAGACGGCGTCGGCCCGCAGCATCGGATAGACAAAATCGCGGGCAAACTCCTCGACCAAGTCCAGCGTGTAGTGCTTCGAGGCTCCGGTCTTGCGGGCCTTCGCCGCCAACCCTTTCAATTCCTCCTCCTGCCCGATGTCCGCGGAAAAAGTGATGATTTCCGCGTCGTAGGACTCCTTGAGCCATTTAACGATGACCGAGGTGTCGAGCCCCCCTGAGTAAGCGAGGACGATTTTCATGGGTGGGCGAGTGTTGGGCAAAGCGCCCGACGCGCAAAGGAAAAACATGACGCGTTCCCGGCGGGAATCGATGAAGTCCGCGGTCGCCAGCGCGCCAAGCCGCGTGCGCGCTCTCACTTACGGTGCGCCCCACCTGATCTATGCGGCTCCTCCCAGCGCACCCACCCGCGTGCCCTGATACGAGTTGGACCGTCACCGATTCGCGCCGTCAGCCACCTCCTACCGAGGCCGATATCGGGGCATTTCACGGTTTTTTGACGGTAGGGGATTTGCCTCAGCCGAGGGCTTAAGGTAAATCAATGGCGTTTCGAATATCATTCTTCATTCCCATTAACTTTCAATCATGAGGTCCCGTAGCCGGTCAGGGCCGGAGGGTCCTGATCCAGCGTTCACACTTGTCGA
>DATIWI010000137.1:0-2745 GCA_035519475.1 Opitutaceae bacterium | reverse complement strand
CGACCGCAGAGACCTTTCCCTGGACTTCCCCGCCTACCGGAGGGTTCATGGCCGGAACCGAAAACCACGGGAAAAGCCATGAATAACAGTGTGTTAGGCCAGCTTGCGGTGCTCCCGGAGAAATCGACGGCGGAGCTCAAGCAGATGTGGCGCGACCTCTACGACCGCGAACCGCCCGCCTACAACAAGCCGTTCCTGTACCGCCCGCGGTTTATGGGACACCGGGTTGAAGGCTACGCGGCTTTGGCCGCGGGTTGAAGCTGTTCGGCACGGACCTTCTCGGGTGTCTTGTAGCCGTGTCGCTCGACGATCCAGGCGGTGTTGTAGATTTGCCGGAAATCGAGGAGCGCCAGCCGGAGGTCCTCGATGGTCTCGAAGGTGCGGACCCAGAGCAGGTTCTCTTTCAGGGTGCGGATGAACCGCTCGGCGCAGCCGTTTCCCTCGGGGGCGCGGACGAAGGCCGGTGAACTCTCGATGCCGAGGAAGGCGATCTCGGTCTGGAAGATGTCGGCCATGTACTGGCTCCCGTGGTCGTGGCGCAGCGCCAGGCCCTTGGCGACGTCCTTGCCGATCGCGTCAAAGTGACGGCGAACGCCCTGCCGGATCGGCTCCAGCGCCTCGAAGCGGGTTGCTCTTCGCGAGGCATGGATGCCGACGCATTCGGTCGAGCAGTGGTCGACGGCGACGAACACCGCCGCCTGGCCTTCGCCGGTGACGACGGTGGTCAAGTCGGTTCCCCACATCGTGTCGACCTGCTCGGTGACGATCGTGCCATCGTGGGCGCGGGGTCCACGCTGCCCGCCGGTCCGCGACGGCGCCAGCAGGCCGTGCTCGCGCATCAACCGCAGCACGCGGCGTTTCGACGTGCGGATGCCGGCGAAGCGCAACCGTGCCCAGACCTTGCGGTGTCCCTCACCATGGAACGGGCCGGCGGCGATGACGGCGCGGATCCTGTCGACCAGGTCGGCGTCCAGCAGCGCACCGGTCGGCCCCGGCCGCCGTCGCGGCACCTCCGGCTGCGGCGTCCGATGACGGTAGAGGCTGGAGCGAGCGACACCCCAGATGCGCGTCACCGCGGCGAGGCCATAGCGGCGACCGGCGGACGGCGAGACCGACCGGCTCATCGCTTCGGCCTCCGCGAGGCTAAAGGGCGGCCGACCTCCAGTCGGGCGATCTTCTCCCGCAACAGCTCGCCTTCGATCGTCAATTCGCCGACCTTCGCCTTCAGCCGGTCGGTTTCCAGCTCTTCGGCCGTAGCCGGCTTCGTCGTCAGCGCCGCCTCGCCGGCAGCGAGAAAGGCGTCACGCCACCCCGACACCGTCGCCGCCGTTACGCCGAGCGACCGCGACACAATCTCCAGGTCCTCGCCGCGCAACAGCCGCAGCACCGCTGCCGTCTTCCGCTGCCGCGACATCCGCCCGCCGCGTCCGCGGCCGACGGCCTCCTCGCCAGCTTCCCCGGGGCGCTCGTCGGCCGTCGGCCGCGCCCGCTCCACCTCGATCGTCTCCGTCATCATCCACCTCTCGCACGGACATCGCCCGCTTGTAAGGTGTCTCACTCAACCGTGGGGCAGAGGACTTGCGACCGCGTCGCCGAACATTCCCTTGGATGTGCTGCACAAGCTGGACGTATTCGTCGATTACGGCGCCAGTGGCCGGGCGCAGGTCTATTCCGACGGCACCCTGCTGATCGACTATGGCGGTGACCTCACCACCGACGGGGCGAGCACGCTGTCGGGCTTCGTCCTCGGCAGCGCCTGTGGCAACAGCGGCGCCAGTTATTCGTCCTATTGGTCGGAAATCATTGCCGCCGCCGGCCAGGACACCCGTGCCTTGTCGCTGGTCACCCTGCCGCCGTCCGCCGCCGGCGCCACCTTCGCCTGGACTGGTGCCTATACCGACCTCAACGAGGTGACGACCAACGACGCCACCCTCTGTACCAGCGCCAATCCTAACGAAACCGCGCTGGTGACGGTCAACAGCGCCGGCATCACCGGCAACCCGGCAGTGCTGGCGGTGTGCGTCAGCGCGCGGGCGCAGAGGGGAGGCAGCGGGCCGCAGAACGGCCAGCTGGTGGTGCGCACCGGGGGCAACGATTATCCCGGTGCCTCGCAGCCGTTGCCGGCGGCGCTGGCGCGGATCGCCAATGTCTGGGAAAGCAACCCGGCCACCGCCGGGCCGTGGGCGCCCGGCGATCTGACCGCCGCCGGTTTCAACATCGGCATCAAGTCGCTGGCGTAGGCCCCCGCGATGGCCAATCTGGCCAAGCTCGCCGGCTATGCGGTCGCCGGCGGGGCGGTGGCCGCCGTCAGCCAGAGCAAGCTCACGGCTTACGCGGTGCTCGGCGCGCCTGCGGGCGCGGCCACCGCGAGCAAGCTGGCCGGGTATGCGGTCATCGCCCCGCCCGCGGCATACGCCAGCGCCAGCAAGCTTACCAGCTACGCGGTGCTGGCCGGCGGTGCGACCCGCCGGCCCAACCTCTGCGTCATCACCTGACATTCCCGTTTTTGCAGTTCCCCCCTTACGGAGGTTAGGGATGAGCGAGCGCAACGACCTCAACGAGGGGCCGATCCCGCCCATCCGCCGCGAGCGGCTCGACGCCGACGAGGCCAACCAGCTGATCGACGTCATCACCGCCCTACGCGACGCGGTGATCGAGCTGCGCATCACCGCCGCCGCCGGCAAGGTCGCCGACGTCGAGCAGAAAACCGGCCTGTTGCACGTCGGCGAGGAGGTTCGGACGATC
>DATIWI010000136.1:0-18609 GCA_035519475.1 Opitutaceae bacterium | reverse complement strand
CCCGTGCCTCCGCAGGCGACCCTCCGTGCCGCCACGGTGCAAGTACGCGTGGCGCCGGATCACCGCGATTGGACCTACCAGGTGGGCGAGCCAGCGCGGTTCAAGATCACGGTCACAGCCGACAACGAGCCGATCGACGGCGTGACCGTCAGCTACAAGCTCGGGCCCGAGATGATGCCGGCGCCGGCCACCACGGCCGCGGTGCCCCTGGAGGGCCTCGTGATCGACGGCGGCACCCTGGCGCAGCCGGGCTTTCTGCGCTGCACGGTGACAACCGAGGTGGCCGGGCGAAGCTATCGCGGGGTCGCGACCGCGGCGTACGCGCCGGAGAAGATCATTCCCACCCAGGTTGAACCGGAGGATTTCGACGCGTTCTGGCAGGCGGGCAAGGCCGAGCTTGCGAAGATTCCGCTCGAGGCCCGGGTTACCCTGCTGTCCGAGGCGTGCACGGACACCGTAAATGTCTACCATGTTGGCATCCGCACCGTGGGCCCGACCTGGACGGCGGTGCCGGCGCGGATCTATGGCATCCTGTGCGAGCCGAAGGCGCCCGGGCGCTACCCCGCCATTCTCAAGCTGCCCGGTGCCGGCGTGCGGCCCTATGGCGGCGAGAAAGGCTTGGCGGCCCGCGGCGCCATCACGCTGGAAATCGGCATCCACGGCATCCCCGTCAATCTGCCGCAGGAGGTGTACGATTCGCTGTCGACCGGTGCGCTCAACGGCTACTGGGCCTTCAACTTGGACGACAAGGCCACGTATTATTATCATCGCGTCTACCTCAGTTGCGTGCGGGCCAACGACTTTCTGACATCGCGCGCAATGTGGGATGGCAAGAATCTGCTGGTCATGGGCGCGAGCCAGGGCGGGCAGCTGACGATCGTCACCGCGGCGCTCGATCCCCGCGTCACCGGTCTGGCCGCCACGCACCCGGCGTTCTGCGACGTCGCGGCGGATCTGCACGGCCGCGCCAGCGGCTGGCCGCATCCATTTCAGCCGGATGGAGCCACCGGCAAACCCTCGCTGCATGCCACCCCGGCCAAGATCGCCACCGCCGCGTATTATGACACCGTCAACTTTGCCCGCCGGCTGAAGGTGCCGGGATACTACACATGGGGTTACAACGACGACGTGTGCCCGCCGACGTCCACCTACGCGGCCTTCAACGTCGTCACCGCGCCCAAGGAACTCGGCGTGACGCTGGAGCTGGCCCACAGCTACACGCCGGAACAGTACGACGCAATCAGCGCCTGGGTGGGGAAGTTCCTTGGCCTGAAGTGACGGGCGAGGCCGCGAGGGATCGGCCCTTTCCCGCCGCAAACGGCTGCCGCCGACCGTCGGTTGGTCGCGAGCGAAACAAATAACGTTGTCAGCCGATCCGCGGGAAAACACCATGGGGCGTCAGCGATACCTGCGGCGGCCGCGCGCGATGATCCGAAGCAGGTTGCAGGAGTCTTCTTTGATTGTCCTTCCCTGTCGTATTCTGCGTCCCCAACCCTGTCCCTCCTACCCACCATGAAGCTTGCGATCACCGGTCCGGCGATCCCCAACCTTCCCTGGCAGCCCAAGCCCGCGGGCAACCCCGATGTGGTCTGGCGTTACGACGCCAATCCGGTCATCGGGCGGCGGCCGCTCCCGCGCGTCACCGGCATCTTCAACAGTGCCGTCGTGCCGTTCAAAGGGAAGTTCATCGGCGTCTTCCGCACGGAGGGCATGGACCGCATCCCGCACCTGCACGTGGGCCGCAGCCCGGACGGTCTCAAATGGACTTTTGAGCCGAAGCCGATCGAACTGCAGTGCGACGACGAAGAGGTGAGGCGGCACGAATACGCCTACGATCCGCGGGTCACACCCATTGACGGGGAGTACTACGTGACGTGGTGCAACGGCTACCATGGGCCGACCATCGGCGTCGCGCGCACGAAGGACTTTGTCCATTTCGAGCAGCTCGAGAACGCCTTTCTGCCCTACAACCGCAATGGCGTGCTCTTCCCGCGGAAGGTCGGCGGCAAGTTTCTCATGCTGAGCCGCCCGAGCGACACCGGCCACACGCCGTTCGGCGATATTTTTGTCAGCGAGAGTCCGGATATGATCTACTGGGGCAAACACCGCCACATCATGGGCCGGGGCTGGCCCTGGTGGCAGGGCACCAAGATTGGTGCCGGGCCTTCCCCGATCGAAACGAGCGCCGGCTGGCTGCTCTTCTACCACGGTGTGACGACCACTTGCAACGGCTACGTCTACGCGATGAGCGCCGCGCTCCTGGATCTCAAGCGGCCGTGGAAGGTCATCGCCTGCTGCAATCAGCAGCTGCTCTGTCCGGAAGCCCCGTATGAGCTGGCGGGATTTGTCCCGGGCGTGTGCTTCCCGGTCGGCTGCCTGTGCGACTCCGCGACGGGCCGGACCGCGATCTACTACGGCGCGGCGGACACCTTCACGGCGCTGTGCTTCTGCGACCTCCATGAAATCGTCCAGTTCGTGCTGGACAACCCGCTGAAGAAGTAAGCGCGGGCCCCTGTCGAACGCCATGCGCGTGCTGCCTCTCGCCCCGAACGCGTGGTTTTTCCGCGATGCCACGCGCCGGACACGGTGGCGGCGGGCAGCGGTGCCGGGCTGCGTGCACCGCGACCTGCTCCGCCACGGGCTCATCCCGGATCCGTTCTGGGGCACGAATGAGCTGGAGCTGCAATGGATCGAGGAGCGCGACTGGGGGTACCGCGCCCGTTTCGCCGTGCCGCCGGAGTTGCTGACAGAGGATGTCGTCGACTTGGTGGCCGACGGGCTGGACACCGTGGCCACCGTGCGGCTCAACGGCCGCGAGGTCGCGCGCACCGACAACATGTTCGTGGGCCACCGCTGGAATGTGAAGCCGCTCCTGCGCGCGGGCTCGAACGAGATCCAGGTCCATTTTGGGAGCGCGATGCGCTACATCCGGGCGACCCGCCCTGAGCACCGGCCGCGCGAGGTCAACGACCCGGTGGGGCGCTGCACCGTCATCCGCAAGCAGCAATGCCAGTTCGGCTGGGACTGGGGTCCGCGGTTCGTCACCGCCGGCATCTGGCGCGACCTCCGGCTCGAGGGCTGGACCGGTAATCGCGTGGCGAGCGTCCGCGTGACCCAAGTCCACGGCTCCGACGGCCGCGTGGTGCTGCGGTTGGCGCCGGAGCTGGCGCGCCCGGAGGCCGCGTCCGTCTGCCGCTGGCGGCTGACGCTCGGGCCGAAGGTCGTTGCGGAGGGCCGCGGCCGCGAGATCGTGATCGAACACCCCCGGCTGTGGTGGCCGAACGGCCAGGGCGAACAGCCTCTCTACCACCTCGAGGTCGTAGTGACGCGCCCCGACGGCGCGGTCCTCGGCACGTGGGCACGCCGGCTCGGGCTGCGCACCATCGTGCTCGACCGGCATGCGGACCAATGGGGCGAGTCCTTCCAGTTCGTGATCAACGGCCGGCCGGTGTTCGCCAAGGGCGCCAACTGGATTCCTGCCCACAGCTTCGTCGCCGGGCTGACGCGCGCCGATTACGAGCGCGATCTGCAGAGCGCGCGGGACGTGCACATGAACATGCTCCGAGTGTGGGGCGGCGGCATCTACGAAAGCGAGGACTTCTACGATCTTTGCGACGAATTCGGCCTGCTCGTGTGGCAGGACTTCATGTTCGCGTGCACGCTCTATCCGGCCGACCCCGCCTTTCTGGCGAGTGCGCAGGCCGAGGCGGAGTTCCAGGCCCGGCGCCTGCGGCACCGGGCCTGCCTGGCTCTGTGGTGCGGCAACAACGAGGTGCCGGCGTGCAACGTGGAGGACCTCGCCAGGCACCCGCGCTGGCTGGCCGACTACGAGGCGCTGTTCCACCGCGCGCTGCCGGCGGTGCTGGCGGCGACCGATCCGATCACGCCGTTCTGGCCGTCTTCGCCGTGGCGCGGCGATCTCGACCTGGGGCATGCCGCGGGCGAGCGGCGCGGCGATACCCATTTTTGGGATGTCTGGCACGCGCGCAAGCCGGTCAAGGATTACGAGAAGTATGCCTTCCGGTTCACTTCCGAATTCGGCATGCAGAGTTTTGCCTCGGCCGAAACGCAGGCGGGTTTTTGTCCGCCCGCCGATGCCAACGTCTTCGGTCCGACGATGACGAACCATCAGAAGAACCGGTTCGGCAACCAGATCATCCTCGACTACGTCTCGCGCCAGTACCGTTTTCCCCGGGATCAGGACGCGCTGGTCTTTCTGTCGCAGCTCAACCAGGCCGAGTGCATGCGGGTGGGCGTCGAGCATTACCGGCGCAACATGCCGCGCTGCATGGGTGCGCTCTACTGGCAGCTCAACGACTGCTGGCCGGTCGCCTCATGGAGTTCGCTGGAGTTCTCCGGCCGCTGGAAGGCGCTGCATCACTTGGCCCGCCGGTTCTTTGCGCCCGCCCTCGTCAGCGCGCAGATGCCGGGCGAGGAGGAGACCATCACCAGCAATTATCGCCGGACCTCCGTGCGTGAGGTCCACCTCTACACGCTTTACGACGCGCCGGAACCGGCGCGCGGCGAGTTGCGCTGGGCGCTGTGCCATTTCGACGGCCGGGTGCTCCAGCACGGCCGGCACCGGGTGAGGCTTCATCCCGGCGAGAGTGTGAAACAACGGACGCTCGATCTGGCTGCGCCGATGGCCAAGCACGGCCGGGACAATCTCTATCTGCGCGTGGCGCTGGAGATTGGCGGCGGGCGAGTCAGCGAGGACACGGTGTTCCTCACTTCGCCGCGGTTTCTTGCGCTGCCGCGCGCCCGCACGAAGGTGACGGTGCGGACGCTCGCGCCCACGCGGGCGACCCTCACCTTCGTCTCGCCCGTGTTCCAGCACCGCTTCGCCTTCGACCTGCCGGGGATCGCGCATCGCAGCAGCGACAACTACTTCGAACTCTATCCCCGCGAGCCGAAGACGGTGACGGTGGAGTTCGCGCGTCCGCTGACCGCGGCGCGCCTGCGCCACCGGCTCACTTGGCGGTCGCTGATGGACACGTATTGAGCGCTAGCGAGGGCCCGGGGTGGCGCGCGTTCAGCCGCCGGGCGCGGCCGCCCCTTCGGCGGCGCGGCGTGCCTTCAGCGTCGCCTCGATCTCCTTCATCTTCGCCTCGTTCAGCGGATAGAAGCAGAAGAGCACGAGCGCCACGGCGCCGATCGCCGTGGGAATCACGCTCATCAGCAGCACGAGCCCGTGGAGCACGCCGGCGGACTGCGTGATGTTGGGGACGAATCCCGCCGCATCCAGCATGTACCCGACGATCACGCCGCCGATTGCCCAGCCCGCCTTCTGCGACATGGTGGACGCGGAGAAAACCAACCCCGTGGCGCGCCGGCCCTTCCTCCATTCGCCGTAATCCGCCGTATCGGCATACATGGCCCAAAGCAGGACACTCAGGGGACCGCCGGTGCCGGAGCCCAGGAACTGCAGCAGGAAGAGCCAGAACAGCTGGTCGGGCCGGAGCCAATAGAAAGCCAGCGTGAGCACGAGCGAAATAGTGAACAGAATAATGAAGGCGGTCTTCTTGCCCACCTGGCCCGCGAACCACCCGACCAGCAGCACGCCGAGGATCGCACCGGCGTCACCCACCGGGCCGAAGACCGAAATAATATCCTCGTAAACGTAGAGCTTGGGGCCGGCATTCCACGGCAGCGTCACCTGCTGCGCGCCGACGTAGTACTTGAGATAGTGCGCCATGATCGTCGAGCGCGTCGCCACGAAGATGATGAACGTGACCGTGGCGGCGAGCAGGACCAGCCAGGGGCCGTTGGTGAACAGATCCTTCAGATCGCGGCCCACCGAGGTTTTCTGCGCATGGGGAGGGTGCACCCGTTCCTTCGTCCCGAAGAAGGTGATGAGAAAGAAGACCACGGCGACCGCGCCGATGACGATGAACGTGATCGTCCAGCCCCGGGCCACATTGGTCGCGCCGAAGAACCTGGTCATGTGGGGCAGGCTGAATTTCACCACGAGACCCGCCGCAAACGCGAAGACGAACTTGAAGGAGGAAACGCTCGTGCGTTCGATGGGATTCGGCGAAATCACTCCCATGAGGGACGTGTACGGGATGTTGATCGCGGTATAGACGGCCATCATGCCGCAGTAGGTCACATAGGCCCAGATGAGCTTGGGCGTCGGCCCGAGGTCCGGCGTGGTGAACATGAGCACGCCGATGACCGCGTAGGGGATGCAGAACCAAAGCAGGTACGGGCGGAACTTGCCCCACCGGGTCTCGGTGCGATCGGCGATCATGCCCACCACCGGGTCCACAATCGCATCGAAAATGCGCGTCACCAGCAGGAGCGTGCCGGCGGCGGCGGCCGAGATGCCGAAGACATCCGTGTAGAAAATGAAGAGAAAGGTGCTGAACGCCGCCCAGAAGAGGCACGAGGCGAAATCGCCGCAGCCGTAGCAGAGTTTCTCGCGTAGGGAGAGCTTGTCGGGGGTGGCCATACGAGGGATCGGGGGTTGCCCAGTGCTAGCGGCGGACGACCACAAGGCGAGAGCGAACTATGCAGCGCGGCAGATCGCGGCGGGCGGACTCAATGCCCGACGCGGAGCCTGCAGATTCCCCTGTCAGGGATTCCGCCTGTGCCCGCGGCTTCGGCGGCCGCGCGTGGGCAGAACGGCCCGCCACGGCTTCAGCGACGGCAGGCCGTCGCGCCCGAGACCAGCAGGGGCGCACCACGCCGGAGCTACGGATGGATCAGTTGGTAACTGACGAAGGCCAGCTGGGTGCTATCCGGCGACCACGAAGGCACGTTGATGGTGCCCTGCCCGCCGAAGAGCTTGGCGAGCACGCGGATTTCGCCGCCGGCTGTCGGCATGAGCCGGAGCATGACGTCTTTGTTGGCCGGATGCCCCTGCACGTCCTTCTCGTAAGAAAGAAAGACGATCCATCGGCCGTCGGGGGACGGATGCGCGAACCAGTTGTTATAGTCGTCCGACGTGATCTGCTCCTGGCCGCTGCCGTCGGGTTTCATCCGCCAGATCTGCATGCGCCCGGTGCGGTCGGAGTTGAAATAGATGGATTGGCCGTCCGGAGAATAATCAGGGCCATCGTCCAGTCCGACCGCGGTCGTCAGGCGCTGCTCCGTGCCGCCGTCGACCGTGATCGCATAGATGTCAAAGTTGCCGGCGCGCTCGCCGCAATAGGCGAGTGTTCGGCCGTCGGGCGACCAGCCGTGCCAGTAGGAGGGCGCGAGCGCCGTGATCCGGCGCGGGGTGCCGCCGTCGGCCGGCAGCACATAGATGACCGATTTGCCGTCTTGGGACTGGTCGCTGATGGCCAGCCAGCGACCATCGGGCGACAAGCCATGGTCGTTGTTGCAGCGGGTGGCGAATCCCGTGTCGATGGGCTGGGGAACGCCGCCGGCGACCGGGAGGTGGTAGAGGCGGCCGTCGCGATTGAACAACAGCGTCTGGCCGTCGCGCGACCAGTTCGGCGCCTCGATGTGATCGCGGGCGTGGTACACCACCCGCCGGTCGCCCGAGGCGATCGGCACAATCTCCAGGGTGCTTTCGAGTACTGGTTCGCCAGAGGACGCGGGCGCCCCGGTCCGGAGCGCGACGTCGGAAAAGACGGCCTTCTCCACGACATTGTTGTCGTGGGCGCACACGCCCAACCCGACGTAGAACGGTTCCGTGAGCTTGAGCCGGAATGAGCCTCCTGTGGTCTGCAGCGGCGCGCCATCGCCGCCCGCCAGCATGAAGACGGTGTCGCCCTGTTTCTCGAGGCCGATGCGCCGGGGCGCGCTCAGGTTGGCCTGGACCTCGTGGGTGACGTCACCCCGCGCCTCGCGCCATTGGATTGAGGTCAGCCCGTTGCCATGAACGACCGCATCCACGTAGGGTGAGTCGGCGTCGAGGCTTTGGCGGATAATCAAGCACGCCTTGCGGTGGGCGTTGCCCCCGGTGCCGATCCAGCGGAGGTCGGCGGCGAAGGAGACATCGCCGGAGGCCCGCTTCCAGACGAAGTGGAAGGCGTCGGTGCCGAACCACATATTCTCGCCGCCGCCGGTGACCAGATAGGTGCCGTGCGCCGCATCGTAATCCACGGCGCCGGCCAGATGCACGGCGCCGACGTCGCCGTGACTCTCAAACAAGCCGGGTCCGGGTTGTCCGGAGGTGGGCTGTCCCCTCGTGGCGGGGGCGCCCGCGGCGAGCAGGAGGACCGGCAGAAGCCGGCCGAGGGCACCCGTCAGGTGACTCACCCGGGGGCGGGGCGGAAGGGGTGTTTTGCTCATGAACGGATTCTCCGTGAAACCTCTTACGGTGCACGTGAAAAACGCGTGGCGGCACAATGTCCGTGCGATGCGCGCAATCTCAAACCGCGGGGCTGGATTCCGGAAAGGCGAGTTACGCGCGGACCGGGCATCAGCCGGAGGCGTTTCTGCCGAAACCCCGGATCTGGCGGCGGGAGGGCGGCGTTTTCCGGCGATGATCTGCACGCTCGCGCTTGAGTTCTCCTACCGTTTTGCTCGCCTTGGCTGACAGGTTTCCCGCCTCCTCCACGCCAACATGGGTCTCATTCGTCGCTGCGCTCTTTTGGGCTGGTCCGTTTTCTGCCTCTCGCCTTTGTTGGCGGCGATGGCACGGGCCGCCCCGGAACCCGTCACGTTCGCCTTCAAGCTGCTGCCCGAGGCGGCCGATCCCTTTGCCCGCGATATCTGGGCGGAGGTCATCACGCCGTCGCGCGCCACGCTGCGGCTGCCGGCCTACTATGCCGGCAACGGGCGATTCGCAGTGCGCGCGCGAGCCGAGGAACCCGGCGAGTATCGGCTCGGTCACATCACCGAGATGGTCAATGGCCAGACGGTCGCGCTGACTTTCCGGCCGGTGGGCGGTGACCGGAGGCGAGTCCTGACCGTCGAGGATCGGCCGGCGGTGCGGTGCGCCGCGGGCCCTCCGCCCCGGCTGGTGCTGGCGGACGGGACCCCGTACGTGCCGCTCGGGGCAAATCTCGCCTGGGCCGACGACAGCCGGGTCGCGACTCACCGCCGCGCGCTTCGGGCGTTTGCCGCGGCCGGCCTCAACTGGACGCGGATCTGGATGGTTCACTGGAGCGGCCTGAACCTCGACTGGTTGCCCGAGGACATGGGCCGGTCGCCGCCACCCGGCGCCCTGGATCTGCGCGTCGCCGCCGACTGGGACAAGATCATCTCCACGGCCGAGGACACGGGCGTCTACCTGCAGATGGTCCTGCAATACCACGGGCAATACTCGACCGTCTCGGATTCCAACTGGGGCCTCAATCCGTGGAATGCCGCCAATCCGGGCGGGTTTCTCCGTTCGCCCGAGGAGTTCTTCACCTCGGCCCGCGCGAAGGAACTCACCTTCCGGAAGTATCGCTACATCGTCGCCCGCTGGGGCTACTCGCCCGCCGTGCTGGCATGGGAGCTCTTCAACGAGGTGCATTGGGTCGATGCCATCAGCGTCGCCCACCGCGAGGACGACGTCGCCCGGTGGCACGCGGAGATGGCCGCCTTCATTCGCTCCGTCGACCCGTATCACCATCTGGTCACGACCAGCACCGAGAACCTGCGCAGTCCCATCTACACGGCCCTGGATTATTTCCAGCCGCACTTGTATCCCGCCAACCTGCTGGCGGGCGTCCGCCGGATCATCCCGGCGCCCGAAATGCTCGACCGCCCGGTGTTTTATGGGGAAATGGGGGACGAGTTCTCCGCGCTCACGCCGGACCAAAGAGCCGCGGGGGTCGGCCTCGTGCCGCCGGTATGGGCGAGCTTGATGGGGCAGGGCCGCTACCCGGCCCAACCTTGGAATGGCCTGCGCCTCATTGCCGAGGGCCGGATCGGGGAACTCGGGGCGGTCGCCCGGTTTCTCGCCGCCACGGGGCTGGGCCGGCGCGATGGACTGCAGCCGTTTTCGGCAGTGGTCGAGTGCGGCACCCGCGTGCCGCTCGAGTTGCCCGGCAGCTACGCGTGGCTGCGCCGGCCCGCGCCGGAGATCGTGGTGCCGCTCGACGGCCGCCAGCCGCTTGAGTTCGCGGACATTCCGCGGATCTACGTCGGTTCGCCCGACAGCTTGGCCGAGGGCTACCCGGGCCGCGCGACATATCATATCGATCTTCCCCGGGCCGTCACCGTGCGCTTGCACATTGCCGACACCGGCCGGCGGGGCGCGGCGATCCGGGTGTTGCTGGATGGCGCCGCCGTCGTCGAAAAGGCCTGGCCGGCGCGCCCGGCGGCGGGTGCGCAACATGCGTTCTCCGCGGAGAAACTCGCGTTTGCCGCCAACGCCGGGCCGCACACCTTAATCGTGGAAAACCCGGGCAGCCGCGACTGGTTTGACCTGAGCTCGATCGATCTAGGCCTTGAGACCCCGGCGTTGGCGGCGATCGGCCAGCGGGCCGCCGAATTTCTCGCGGTTTGGGTGTGGCATCGCCCCGGCGTGTTTGCACTGCGGTCGCCGGCGGCGCTCGCCGGCACCATTCTGATCGAGGACGTGCCCGCGGGGCGGTGGCAGGTCACGTGGTGGGACACGTTGAAAGGCGTTCCCGCGGCTCCCACCGTGATCGAGCATCCCGGCGGTCTCCTGCGATTGCCGACGCCGCTGATCGCCCGGCACGCCGCCGTGGTCCTCACGCGCTGACGGCGGCCGCGGTCGCGATTGCTTTTCCGCCCCGGCCGGAAACACTTGGTCGGGTTGGAACCAATGCAGTTTCTGCTCCGCCGCCCCCGCCGATTGACAGTCCGCGCGTCGCTCCTCGTTCCCGGGTGAAGTGAGCGCACCATCGTCTTCCTCATGCACTGCCTCAACTCACCCTCCGCCCGCTTCGCCCCGCCTGGGTGGCGCGTCCCCGCCGCGGTTCCGCCGGTCCCGCATGCCAGGGCCCGTCGCGGCGGGAAATTGCTGCTGCTCGCGCTGGTGGTCGTGGCCGCCACGCTCGCGGGGGGTGAGTTCACGCGCGGCGTCGGGGTGTATCCGGGCGATCCCGCGGCCTTTCAGGGGCCGACGTTGGTTGCAGAGACGCAGACCTACCGGAATCTCGCGCTCCACCGCCCCGCGCTCGCCTCGAGCAACTACGACTACAATCTGACCGCGCAGCTGATCACCGATGGGATCGTCGACGACCGCCTGCCGGGTTGGCTCGTGTGCTCCTCCAGCGCCGCCGGGGTTCTGCCGCGATGGGAACGCGAGACCCTCGTCGACCAATATCCGGGCACCGGCGTCGACCTGCCCGCCGCGAGCGGCTGGGTGCAGATCGAGCAGGCCGGGCGCGTCGATCCCCGCAGGATCGACCGCATCCAGGTGGTCGCGATGCCCCGCACCGAGGACTCGAAGCCGCAGCGCTGGACCTGCGTGGTGCAGGGCTCCGACGATGGCCGCACGTGGACGGAGTTCGGGCGCGCCAGCGCCGAGGAGGTTCTGGCCAGCCCGGTCTTCTGGCGGCCCGAGGCGGTGAAGGCGACAATCAACCTCGCCGCTCCCGGCACGGCGCGCTGCTATCGTGCCCGGATCGAGGCGCCGTCCGTGACCGGCTGGCGCATCAGCGATCTCAACACTTTTGAGCAGGGAAAGCCGGTGCATCTTGGCGGGCCCTTCGATTTCACCAGCGCGTGGAAGAGCGCGACGGCTGGCGCCGAATGGGTCCAGGTCGACCTCGGGGCGGTCTGCTCCTTTGATCGCGTGACCCTGCATTGGATCCGCCGCGCGGCCGAGGGCACGATCGAGATTTCCGACGACGCCAACGCGTGGCGAGAGCTGCGCCCACTCTCGTCGGCGGATGACGATTATCGGCTGCCCGCCGCCGCGAGCGCGCGCTACGTCCGCGTACGGATGACCCGCGCGGCCACGCCGGACGGCTACGTGCTGAGCGAACTGCAGGTCTTTGGCCGCGGCGGGCTCGTCCCGGTTGCCCAGCCGGCCGCCGCACCCCTCGCCGGCGAGCGCCAGGATCTCGTGCGCGGGGCGTGGCGCCTTCAGCGCGATTCGCTCGTGACGCTCGGCGGCGAAGCCCTCTCGCAGCCGGGAGTCGATTGCCGTGACTGGCTGCCCGCCACCGTGCCCGGGACCGTGCTGACGAGCTACGTCAACGTCGGCGCGCTCCCCGATCCCGATTTTGGCGACAACCAGCTGATGATTTCGGATTCGTTCTTCAACGCGGACTTCTGGTACCGCGACGAGTTCACCGTACCCGCGCCGGCGCCAGGGCGAAAACTCTGGCTGAATTTCGACGGCATCAACTGGAAGGCCGACGTGTACTTCAACGGGGCGAGCCTGGGCCGCATCGATGGCGCGTTCACGCGGGCCCGCTTCGACGTCACCCGGCTGGTGCACCCGGGCGCTCCGAACGCGCTGGCCGTCCGCATCCACCGGCCGGCCAACCCGGGGAGTGTCCGCGAAAAGACCGCCGAAACGCCGGGCGGCAACGGCGGGCCGCTCGGCGCCGACAATCCGACGTTCCACGCCTCCGCCGGCTGGGACTGGATCCCGACCATCCGCGGGCGGAACGTCGGCATCTGGGCGAACGTCTGCCTGACCACCACCGGACCGGTGACCCTTGAACGGCCGTTTGTGTCCACCGCACTGCCGCTGCCCGACACCCGCACGGCCGACGTGACGGTCGAGGTCACGTTGACGAACCATGACCCGGCGTCCGTGCGCGGCGTGCTGCGGGGCCATTTCGGCGACGCGCGCTTCGAGCAGAGCGTGGAGGTGCCAGCGGTCGCGAGCACGGTGGTGAAGCTCGATCCTTCCGTCGTCGACGCGCTTCGGCTCCACGCCCCGCGCCTGTGGTGGCCTGTGGGCTACGGCCAACCCGACCTCTACGACGTCGGGCTCACCTTCGAAACCTCGGATGGTTTTCTCTCCGACGCCACGGCGTTTCGCGCCGGGGTGAAGCAGTTTTCCTACGCGGAGGAGAACGGCGCGCTGAAGATCTTCATCAACGGCCGCCGCTTCATCGGCCGGGGCGGCAACTGGGGATTCTCCGAGGCGAACCTCCTCTACCGCGCGCGGGAATACGACACCGCCGTGCGCTACCACCGCGACATGGGCTTCACCATGATCCGCAACTGGGTCGGCCAAGTCGGTGACGAGGCGTTCTTCGATGCCTGCGACCGGTACGGCGTGGTGGTCTGGCAGGACTTCTGGCTGGCAAATCCCCTCGACGGCCCGGATCCGGAGGACAACGCGATGTTCCTGCAGAATGCCGCGGACTTCCTCGACCGCGTCCGGAACCATCCCTCAATCGGCCTCTACTGCGGGCGGAACGAGGGCGATCCGCCCCCGGTCCTCAACGACGGGCTCGCCCGGCTCGTGGCCGCGCGGCAGCCCGAGATCCGCTACCTTCCGAACTCCGCCTTCGGTCTTGTGGGCGGCGGCGGGCCCTATCACCTGATGCCGATCAGGTTCTATTTTGACCAGCGCGCCACGACCAAGCTGCACAGCGAGCTCGGCATGCCGAACATCGTCGACTTCGACAGCCTCCGGCAGATGATGCCGGTTGCGGACCAGTGGCCGCCGGGCGCGGTGTGGGGCCTGCACGATTTCACGCGGGCCGGCGCGCAACGCGGCGGCGCCCTGCGGGAGACGATCGAGAAGTCCTACGGTCCCGCCGCCACCGCGGCGGAGTGGGTGGAACTGGCGCAGTTCACAAACTACGACGGCTACCGGGCGATGTTCGAGGCTCAGAGCAAGAACCGGATGGGCGTGCTCCTGTGGATGAGCCATCCCTGCTGGCCCTCGTTCGTCTGGCAGACCTACGATTATTACTTCGATCCGACCGCCGCCTTTTTCGGCGCCAAGAAGGGCTGCGAGCCGCTGCACGTCCAGTGGAACCGGCTGAACGACACCGTCGAGGTCGTGAATTACAGCGCGGGCCGCCGCGCGGATCTCTCCGTGACCGCCCGGATCATCAACCTCGACGGCTCGGTGCCGTGGGCGCGCACCGCGGCGGTCGACAGCGCCGAGGACAGCGTGGTCGCGCCGCTCCAGCTCGCCTTTCCGGAGACCGGGCTTTCGCCGGTGCATTTCGTGCGGCTGCAGCTGGCCGCGGGCGGCACGGTGATATCAGAGAACACCTACTTGCGCAGCCTGAAGACTTACGAAGTCCCCGGCTTCTCCTTCGGTCCCTTCCATATCCCGGCCTACTTGGAATCTGATCTCCGCGCGATCCGCGAGCTGCCCCGGGTGACCTTGCAGGCGGCCACGGCGGCCGAGCGGCACGGTGATCGCTGGGTGCTCTCCACGGATCTGGAAAACCCGGCCCGTACGCCGGCCCTCCTGGTCCGCGTCAAGGCGGTCCGTGCCACGAGCGGCGATCGCATCCTGCCGGCGTTCTATAGCGACAACTACGTCACACTGCTGCCGGGCGAGCGCCGGACGCTGCGCACCGAATTGGAGCAGGCGGATACCCGCGGCGAACCGCCGCGCATCGTGGTCGAAGGCTTCAACGTCAACACTCCATGATTCATCGTAAGCCTGGCTGTTGGATTGCCTTGGGCGCACTGGCGCTCACGCCCGCGCTGGGCGCGACGACCGGACCGGTGCGCGACATCGGCTGGTTTCTGCAACGGATGCGGTCGGTGGAACAGTTGCCCGAACTGGAGGCGTCCCACACCGCGATGTCGAGCACTTGGGACCGGTCGGGCGGGAACGGCGATGGCGGCGATTTCAAGGACCTGCGGGCGGCTGCCGTGGGCGAACCGGCCCGCAACGTCCTGCTGGATGTGGACGGTCCCGGCTGCATCCACCGGATCTTCACCGGCGTCCTCGGCGCGCCGCAGGCGGCGACGAGGATCCAGATCTTCCTGGATCATGAGGCGACGCCCGTGTTCGACCGGCCGATTCTGCAGTTCTTTGACTACGAGCAGGGACCCATCCCTTATCCGCTGGTCTTTCACAAGAGCTACCCCGGAACGCTGTTTCCGATTCCCTTTGCGAAGCATTGCCTGGTGCAGCTCGTCAACGAGCACTTCGGACAGCCCGGCTGGGACGATGCCAATTGGGGCAACTACTGGCAGGTCACGTACACGCGCTACCCGGCGGCGGTGCAGGTGAGGAGCCTCGCCTGGCCGCTCGACGGTCCCGCGAAGGCGGAGTTGGAGGCGACCTGCCGGGCGTGGCTGCAGGCGGAATCCCAGCCGCCAGCGGAGCCCGAGAAATGGAGCGTCGAGAGGAAGGCGGCGCTGGCGACGGGCCAAAGCCTCGCGTTCGCGATCCCGGGCACAGGGGTAATCCGGCAGTTGCGCGTGCAGGTTGAGCCGGCCACGCCGGAGGTGCTGACCGCCCTGCGCCTGCGGATTTCCTGGGATGGCCAGGCTGCGCCGAGCGTCGACGTCCCGGTGGGTTTCTTCTTCGGGCATGCCTACGGCGGTTATGGGCGGACGCTGCGCTCGCCCGCCGCAGTCCTCGCGAGATCGGGTCCGGTCGCCCCCGACAACTGGGATCCGGTCGAGTACAGCACGCGGTTCCATTCGCTACTGCTCGGCGTCACCGACGCGGAAGCCTACTGCTGCTTCCCGATGCCGTTTGCCCGGGAAGCGTCCCTGACCGTGACGAACACCGGCGCGGTGCCGGTCACGACGCTGCGGGTGCGGCTCGACGTGCAACCCTGCGCCACGCTACCGTCCAACTGGGGCCGATTCCAGGCCACCTGGACGCAAAGCCTCGCCGCGACCGCCGATTCACCCCGAACCGGTCCGCAAAAGATACCGGTCAAGACCGTCCTCGCCGCGTGCGGGACCGGCAAATACGTCGGGGTGGTGCTGTCGATCGACTGGCCCAGCTATGCCTGGTGGGGTGAGGGGGACTGGCAGATCTGGTCCGATCAGGACGGGTGGCCGCCCGATTATCACGGCACGGGCAGCGAGGAGTATTTCAACAGCGGCTGGTGCCGGTTTGACCGCAAGGCGGTCTCCGGCTTTGTCACCCTGCGGCCCGGGCATCCGACGGTCTACTCCTTCCATCTGAACGATGCCTTCCAGTTTCAACGGAGCATTCGCGTCGTGGAAGAGCAGACGGGAAACAAGGAGATCGAAGAGCGGCATCCCCGCTGGACCACTACCGCCTTTTGGTACAGCCTGCCCGCACAGCCCGCCGGTTCCGACTGACGGCCCCGGCGGAATTCAAGAAAACATGACCGCGGCGAGGTAGTCGGCGCGTCAGCGTTCGGCCACCTGGAAAGGCCGGTCGTTCGATCGGCCGCGCGTCGCCCGGGGTGCCGGGGTGCTGGCCACGGCGTTGTGGGATGGCGCCCGGGGGGCGTTCTGGATCGCCGGGCGGCTTCCTTGGCTGCGGCCGGACGGATTTCGCGGCGGGGCGGTCTGAACATAGCCGGCGGCCGGGCCGCGATTCGAGGCTGGCGGCCGTGGCGTGGCGCGAACCGCCTCGTGACGCGGGCCGGGGTTGGGAGCGACCCACCGCCGGTTGTCGGGGCCGCGGTCGCGTGCCGGCGGCGCATTCACGACCGGATGGCGCGAGGGTGGTGACTGGACGGTTGGCGCACGGGGCGCGCGCGGCCCAGGCGTTCCGTCAACGCGGGGCGGGAACGGAGACCCGTGATTGGCGGAGGGTGGGGAAACGTGAGCGAGCGTCGGGGAACGCGTGTCGCGCCGGTCAACCGCGGGCGGGCGAAAGTCGCGGCGCGGATCGCGCTCGCGGGGCCCGTTGAAGTCGCGGTGAGAATCGCGCCCGCGGTCTCCGGCAAAGTCCCGCCGGCCGCCGAAGTCGCGCCGATCATTCCAACCGCGATTCCACACGCCGGGCCGGATCCGATGTTCCCTCCAGTCACACGCAAAATCGAGCCATGGTCCGACCGCATAACCCACGCGGAACGTGACGAGCGGATAATCCCAGGCGGGGCCGACGTCATAGACCGTCGTCCAATCGTAGCAGGGCACGTAGATGAGACTCGCCTGGGCCGGGACGATTTCGATGACGCCACCGGCGACGATCACCTGCTGCTGGGGCGTGCTCACGAGGCTGCCGGCGGCGAGCGCGCGGGCGCGCAGAGTCTGGACGGCCTGCATGACGGCTGCCGGTTGCAGCGCGTAGGCCTGGCCCAAGGCTTGGGTCCAGGTCAGGTTGCCGGCCATCCACGTGATCAGGTCCGGGTAGTGGGCGAGGGCCTGCACGCTCGGATCCCACGGCTGGGCGTCGGCCAAGGCCAGGTCGCCACCCTGTTCCAGGTAGCGGGCGGCCAATACCACATCGCCAGAGACGCCGGCGGCGGGGAGGAGGAGCGCGACGAGGGAATCCGGATAAAGTGCGATGGGCGCGACGAGTTGCTCGAGGCTGCCCGGGCCGTACTGGATTGCCACCGGGGTCTGCGCCCGGAGGGGGGCGGCAACGCTCACCCCCAGCAGGATCAGGGTAAGGAGCGGTTTCATAACCGTAGTGACGCTGCCCGGGCCGGGCCGGATGCAGAAAATGGTGATTTTGACCCGCCTGTGGCGCAAGGCTGGACGAAAGGGTCGAGAGCGGTGCAGCTTGGCCCGGACGTCAGGGCAGCGGGCGAAACCCGAGGCGATCGCCGAGCGCGAGGCACTCCGCTGCCGGGCGGACGCTCTCCGAACACGTGGGATGATGGAGCGAGGCGGCTGCGGCGCAGACCCCGAGGGTGAGGCTGCGCATCATCGGCCATTCCTCATGGAGGCCCAGCAGCACGCCGGCGGCAAACGCGTCCCCCGCCCCGGCCAATCCGGCGATGGCAGCGGCCGGGACATTCACGCTGGGCTGCCAGACGATGCTGCCGTCCGCCGAGCAGGCGCACGCCCCTTCGGGAAAATGGATCAGGGCCCAGCCCCTCACGCCGAGTCCGACCAGGGCGCGGGCGGCGTCCTCGACTGCGCCGCGCTCGAGCGTTTCGCCCCGCCGCAGGGACCGGCCTGTGAGCTTCTCGGCCTCGTAGTCGTTGGCAAACAGCGTGTCGACGCAAGGCAGCACGGGGGTGACGACGGTGTGAAAGCGATCGCTGGTGTCGCTGACGCAATCGAGCGATGTGGCCAGGCCGGCGGCGCGCGCCCGCGCGAAGACCTCGGCGAGCCGAGGCCGGCCATCCGGGCCGGGCGCGTCGAGGGTATCGAGCAAGAGGGCGTAACCGAGATGAAAGAGCCGGGCGCGGGTGCGCCGGAAGTCAAAATGCTCCGGTCCCAAAAGCGCGTTCGCACCGCGCTGGTGAAAGAAGGTGCGGCGGCCGGTGGTCTTGACCGTCATGACATCGGTGTAGGACGTGGCGGCCGCGGCGGTGACCGCGAGCTGGGTGGTGTCGATGTGGTGAGCGCGGCAGTCGTCGCGGATGAGGCTGCCGTTCGCGTCGTCGCCCACAAGGCCGACCGCCTCGAGCGGAAACGCCGCGCCGAGGCGGGCAAGGTCCTTGAGCACATTGTAGGGCGAGCCGCCGTTGCCCCACGACTGGCCGACGATGGTCGCGAGCGCGTCCTGCGGCGGCCACGTGTCGATGAGCTTGACGTAATCGATGATCCAGTTGCCGCCGGCGAGGAGGCCGCGGCGTGCTGTGCCGCCTGCGGTCATCCGGAAACCAGGGTCACGATGGCGGGCTCATCCTCCTCGATGCCGGGAAAGCGGCCGACCGCGGGATTCAGGAAAAAATTGTCGTGCCGGTCGTCGTTGGCCGTGGAGAT
>DATIWI010000135.1:0-3505 GCA_035519475.1 Opitutaceae bacterium | reverse complement strand
GTCCCCGGCTCCGACGGCGAGATCAACGGCGAAGCGGAGGCCAAACGCGTCGCCGCCGAGACCGGCTATCCGGTGCTGATCAAGGCCGCGGCCGGCGGTGGCGGCAAGGGCATGAAGGTCGCCAATTCCGAAGCGGAGTTGATGACTGCCTATTCCATGGCCCGCGCCGAGGCCAAGGCCTCGTTCGGCAACGACGCGGTCTACATGGAGAAATACCTCTCCCATCCGCGCCACATCGAGATCCAGGTGCTGGGCGACAACCACGGCAACGTGGTGCACTTGGGCGAGCGCGACTGCTCGCTGCAGCGCCGGCACCAGAAGGTGCTGGAGGAGGCGCCCTCCCCCGCCCTGAACGCCGAGCAGCGGGCGCGGATCGGCAAGATCGCCGTCGATGCCATGAAGACCATGGGCTATCGCTCGGTCGGCACCATCGAGTTCCTGTTCCAGGACGGGCAGTTCTACTTCATCGAGATGAACACCCGGCTCCAGGTCGAGCATCCGGTGACCGAGATGATCACCGGTATCGACCTCGTCCGCGAGCAGATCCGCGTCGCCTCCGGCGCACCGCTCTCCTTCACCCAGGACGACGTTGTCATCAACGGCCATGCCATCGAGTGCCGCATCAACGCCGAGGACCCGGAGACCTTCCTGCCCTCGCCCGGCCGCGTCACCGACTTCCACGCCGCCGGCGGGCTCGGCGTCCGGGTCGATTCCGCGCTCTATTCCGGCTATCGCGTGCCGCCCAACTACGACAGCCTGATTGCCAAGCTGGTGGTGCACGGCCGCACCCGCAACGAATGCCTGATGCGCCTCCGGCGTGCGCTGGAGGAGATGGTGATCGGCGGCGTCAAGACCAACACGCCCTTGCACAGCCGCCTGATCGCCGCCCCCGACTTCATCAACGGCGCCTACGACATCCGCTGGCTCGAGAAGTTCGTCGCCGGCGAAGTCTGATCAAGTCTCCGCCACGAGTAGAGACTCCGATCCCGGCCGCAATCCATCCGTCCGTTCGGCGAAATAGCGCCGTGCAAGATCCCCGCCTGAGATGCAGCGCGCCTCTTTGAATCCGCACTCGCGCGCCAGGGCCAGCATCTCCTCCGGTGCGAAGAAGCTGATGAACGGCGTGCCGCTGGTGCGGGCGCCGCGCGCCGCCGCCTCGTAGCCGGCGCGCTCCGCCGGATCGGCGCGCTCGAAGGGTAGCAGGAAGGTCATTGCGAAAGTGGACCCGGGCGCCAGCGCGGCCGCGGCCCGTAGCATCGCCGCATTCGCCTCCTTGGTGAGATACATGCTGACGCCGGTGGAGACGACGACGACCGGTCGCTGGGCGTCGAGCCCTTCGCGCTGCAGCCGGTCCTTCCAGGATTGGCCGGCCTCGAAGTCCACGGGCACGAAGCGCAACCAGTCCGGCACGCCGAGGCCGAGCTCGGCCAGGCGCTGTCGCTTCCAGGCCTGCGGGCCGGGCTGGTCCACCTCGAACACCGTCATCCGCGACGCAATCTCCGGCCGCCGTTGCGCAAAGCTGTCGAGCCCGGCGCCGAGGATCACATATTGTCGCACGCCGCGGCCGGATTCCGCCGCAACCAGATCCTCGATGAAGCGCGCCCGGGCCACGATCGAGGCCCGGAAGACCCGGGTGAACTCCGGGTGCATGTCGGGTCGGTCACGCCAACCCTCGGGCGGCGCTGCCAGCTGAAGGCCGACCGCGTCGGAGATCACGGGCGGCGGCGCATCGACCTCGAGATGCAGGGCACGCCAGAGTGCGACCCGCACAGCCGTCGGTTCCGGTCCGACCACCTGATCACGCGGCATTATCATCCCTTCTTCCGTACGGCGCGCCGGTAACCATATACCCGCGAAAACTCAGCGAAGCGGGCATTTCACAGTGAGATTGGGCGTCCAGCCGAATCACACACACGAAGTCAAGCCCACGTGATTTCGCCGCTCCCGCAATGCTTTCGCGGTGGCGCAAGGCCCAGGCCGGATGCTAGCCTTTCTCAAACAGAGATTGCGCAGGCACCGAACACCGCCGATGTCGAATCGGGCAAAGCCGTCGAAAATCACCGCGGAGATGCTGCTCCGGGCCTACGCGATCGGGATCTTCCCGATGGCGGAGGCGCGCAATGACCCCGAGCTCTATTGGATCGACCCCGAATCCCGCGGCATCATCCCGCTGGATTCATTCCATGTCTCCCGCAGCCTGAAAAAGACCGTCCGCCACGGCCCCTTCACCGTCACCTGCGACGCCTGCTTCGAGCGGGTGGTGGAAGCCTGCGCGGCGCCGGCGCCGGGCCGGCGTCAGACCTGGATCAACCAGACCATCTTCGATCTCTGCTGCCAGCTCTTCCGCATGGGCCATGCCCACAGCGTCGAGACCTGGGACGGCGACCGGCTGGTGGGCGGGCTTTATGGAATCTCGCTCGGCGGCGCCTTCTTTGGCGAAAGCATGTTCTCGACCGAGACCGACGCCAGCAAGGTCGCCCTGGTGCACCTGGTGGCGCGGCTGCGGTCCGGCAACTACGGCCTCCTCGACACCCAGTTCGTCACCAAGCATCTCTCCGGCTTCGGGGCGATGGAGATCCCGCGCGAGGATTACCGCAAGCGCCTGACCTCGGCCCTCGCGCGGCGCGCCCACTTCCACGCCGACCTGCCCGAGGGCGCCCTGGAAGAGCTGTTCGGCGAGACGGCGAGCAGCACCTCGTAATCGAACTACTGCGCCGGCGGAGTCTGCGTGCCCTGATCGGCAGGTTGTTTCTGCTGACTCTGGTCCGGCTTCGACTGGTCGGACTTTGACTGGTCGGGCTTCGCCTGATCCGGTTGGGGCTGGTCCTGCGCCGGCGTGTCGGTCTCGCCGCCGCCCTGGCTGTTGATGCAGTCGAGCACGATCAGGTCATAGACCGGGTGCTCCAGCGCGGAGAGCGCTGGGCTGGAGGCAAACATCCAGCCACTGAAACGCAAGACCGGTTTCTCGTCCGGCTTCACCTCGACCACCTCGAGAAAAGCCGCGGCTTCCGGGGTCTCCTCCGGCGGATGTTTGTCGCAGGCGCGCGCGGTGATCTGCAGCGCGCCGAAATTGACCGTGCTGCCGACCGGGATCTTGATGGTGGAGACCCGCGCCGTGATCTTGTCGAGGCCCTGGAGCACGACCGTGTCCATCGGCACGGCCGCGGCCGGATGCGCACCAAGGGTAAGCGCGGCGGAGACCGGCAGCGCCACGAGCGCCGCCGCCAGAACCGTCCTCAATCGGGTCATTTCTGCTTTCGATACGGGTTCTTGAGGCTGTCCAGCATGGCGTTGAACACGGCGCGGATCTGCGCCTCGTCGCAACCCATCAGCACGGCGTCCTCCAGGGCGTCCTGGGCAAGGCCGTGGATTTCCTCAAGGTTCTGGTTCAGGACTTTGATTTTTTCAAGGCAGGAGACCGGCTTGCCGTCGGGCTGTTTCCAGACCGGCGGCGCGAACTCCTGATCGTCGGCAGCGTCTTTCGCCATGGCCACTATGTTAGCAG
>DATIWI010000134.1:0-5219 GCA_035519475.1 Opitutaceae bacterium | reverse complement strand
CGAAGGCGGCGGTCGAAAAAGGAAAGGGCAAAACGGGTCGGCCTGATCAAATGCGGTGATCCCGGGCGATCCCAGGCATGCCGCCTTCCTGCCGCCGATCGAAAACGAAAGGAGACGCGGCGCCTGCGGCTGAGCGGCTGGAAGGCCGCAATCGTCTAAATCTGACGCCATTGGGCCCCGGGCCGGGCGGCCCCTCAGGGCATCGCCGTGTTGAAATGCAGCACCGGGCCGCCGCCGGCCTTGTTTTCCGACGCGTAGATTGTCCCGGCCAGCGCCCCCAGCGGGCGGATGAGGAGGCCCTTGGTCCGGCCGTCGAGCAGCCGCTGCATGACAGGGCGCGGGAGGGTGAAATACGCCTTGCCGCCGGGCTTCGCGTTCAGGTCGAGATCGATCGTCATCTGGGTGTTGAAGACGTCGGCGTAGCTTCCGCCCCGCATCAGGCTGTTGTACGTCACCGTCTCCTGGTCCCACGCCGGATCGCCACCGAGGATCTCGATCACGTGGATCAGGCCGAACTCCTCGCCGAAATCCTGGCCCCAATGCTCGATGTATTTGCCGCCGATCGGCAGCGAGCACGTGGTCAGTTCCAGGACCCCGGCGCCGTCGGCCTTGCGGCCGCGGTATTTCCCGAAATCCCAGCGCAGGACGATCCACTGCCTCGCGTCGACGGTCAGGACGCGCGCGGTCGTGCCGTCGCGCTCCACGACGTGCCAGTCGTTGAAGTTGATGTCCGGAAAATCGAGATTGATCACACTGTCGTGCGTGACGCCGGCGTGAAGCGCGAAGGTCTTCACGTCCGGGACGGGCGGGTGATAGACCAGTGGCTCGCCCAGGTCCGGCCCGGCCTGATCGCGTCGGACGACGTCCGCGCGGTAGTAGTCAAGGTCGACGTAATACTTGCCCGGTCCCCAGTCGGTCATGCAGAACTGCACGTAGACCGTGTCGCCCGGTCCGGCGTCGAAATCCCGCGTGGTCATGCTGATGACGTGCCAGTCCGTCGTGTCGGCGATGTCGTATTCCCGGAGGTGCTGGTGGTAGTCGGTCGTCCGCTGGGTGTTGACCATGAAGTTCACCCGGCGCGGCGCCTCGCTGGCACGGATCCGGGCCTCGACGCGCAGTGCGTAGGCGGGATCCTGGAGTTTCGCGAGGTCGAGGTGGGCGGTGATGTCGCGTTTGATCAGGGTCCACCAGACGCCATAGGGGTCCTGGGTCGCGTCCACCTCCATGCGCGCCGAGTCGCCCATGGGGACGAGCTTCACCTTGGCCCAGCCGTCGCCCGTCATGGTGAACCAGCCTTCGATCTTCGGCGCATCGAAGTCATCGCGGAACTGGGCGTGGCCAACCGCCGCGGCGGCCAGCAGGGAGAGGGCGAGAGAGCCGGCTTTGGGATGAAACATGGGAAGGGCCTCGCGTTTACTTGCGGTCGAGAACCCTATACAAGTGCGGCGGCACGGCGAGGCTGAAGCTGGCGCGCGGCGGGCGGCACCGTTGCGGCGCGCTCCCCGCCGAGGTACTGACTCAGTTTGTCATTGCCCGTTCGGCAGGCTCAGGGCCCCGAGCTTGTCGCGGGGCGACGCAGCAATCCATCTGGCTGGATCGCCATCCTCCGTCGCAGCGGTTACGGAGGACAGGCTGCCCGGCTGCGCCGGGCTTGCGATGACAAGGCAAACGGAGTCACGACCCCCGCCGAAGGTGGCTCACCGCGAAAACAACGTCGCCTTGGTCGCCTCGTACTGTTCGGGCGTGAGCGGCGACGCGCTGGCTTCGGATTGAGTGAAGTTGATCATGGCGGGTGCAGTGAACGTCGTGGCCACCTTGGTGCGTTTCGGACTGATCGCGACCGCCCCGGATATCAGGTCGATCTCCACCGTGCGCGCTTTTGCGTCATATCGGCCGATGATTTCCGTCCCGCGAAACCCGAGACTGCCCGCCGGGGTTTCGATCGTCGCGCCGTGGTTCTTGTCGATCAAGCCGCCGATATACACAAAGGCGCCCTGCAGCCAGCTGTAGGAGGCCGACCCGGTCGATGGATTCGCCGGATCGTAGACGTAGTCGTCGATCGTCAGCTTGGCGTTTTCGGCGAGGGTCAATTGGGTGCCGTCGGCAAACGAGATGGAGGTGCTGCCGCCGGGACCCGTCGTCAGCGTATCGCCCATGTGGATCTGGTCCCCGTTCGTCAGCGGCTTGGTCACGCCGTCGCGCGTGAGGGTCGCCGTCCCCGCGGTAGCCGTCACATTGCCCACGCTGCCGGTGGTCGGCGGCGCGCCGCCCGTCGCCGCCAGCGGAACAAAATAAAGGGCCTGGGCGGCCCGGGAGATGGAATACCCGATGCCGCCGAAAACCGCGTCGTGCAGCGTCGGCCCGGAGCCGGCAGCGCCGGGCGCGCCGGCGGCCGCAATCACGGGATGCTCCGGCAGGCGATACGAGGCGAAGACGGCCCGCGGATGGGAGGCCGCGCCCAGCCGCGGTTCCGGCGGGGGCAGGATGCGGAGCTGGATTTCATTGTTCGCCGCCATGTTGCCGCCGACGACGCGGTATCTCACGTACGCGACGCCCGGGATCCGTTCCGTCCACGGGCCGTCCGCGGCTTTGACCGGCGCGATCCGGCTTTCCTGCCCGGCAAAGAGGACCTGCTCCCGCCGCTCGTCGGTGGTGTTCTGCAGCAGCAGGGCCTTCCGCTGACGGTCGGCGCTGAGCGCGAGTTCGCCGGGCTTGCCCAATCCGGCCAGCAGCTTCTCAAGCGGCGGAAGACCCGCCTCCCGGGCGTGGCTCGCGTACAGGTCCTCCAGGTTCTGAAAGAAGTCGCCGCCGAGCTGGCCCCGGTACTCCGGAATGACGTCGTCGACCACCGCCTGGTAGGTCTTGGGCATCTTCGCATAGGTCACCCCGGCCTGGATCGCCCAGGAGACGGCCTGCAGCTGCCGGGGCGAGCGGCTCTTTTCAATCGTCCCGCGCCAGAGGAGCGCCGCGATGGCCCCGGCCGCCCGGCCTTGCACGGGGCCGACCTCGTACGCCACGCCGGCCCCGGCGCGATGCACGGAGTATTCCGAGCAAAAGGCCAGCGCGGGAATCACATAGTCTCCGGGCGGGAGCGGTTCATCCATCATCCCGGCCGTCAATCGCAGCGGCAGGGGGCGAAAGGGTCCGCCGGGAGGCGCGGCGACCGTGGGATAAGCCGCGTCGGCGTCCAGCTTCAGGGGAAGCTGGTTGTTGAGCAGAGTGCCGATGGCCTCTTCCGCCAGCTTCTGCTTCAGGTTCTGCATCCAGTTTCCCGCCGGTGCCGCGGGCGCTTTGGCCCGGGCCGGGGGATTTCCGGCGCCGAGCAGGGCCAGGGGCAACAGGAGCGCGAGCGCCCGGGTGCACCACGGGACCGGAGGCCGGCTGGGTGGGCGGGCGGGCAATGGGCGGGGTGGGGTATCCAGCATCGCAGCGGCGCTCACTAAACTCCCTGCGCCTCGGTTCGCAAGCGACAGCCATGCTTGGCAGTGGGTCAGTCTGTCGTTGCGAGGCGTCCCGCACTCGCGGGTTGCCGACCTGTCCGTGATAGCCTGGAGGGCGGCGGCGGAAGCAATCGAGCCCGCCTCGCCGCGGTGGCGGGCCTGGTGCCGGCGCGACGCGCCACCACGATCGATCCCCTCGCGGGTTTGCGCGCCAACCGGGCCGGACGCCGGCCAATTGACCTGGGACCTGCCCTTTCCCCTCGTTCGTGCCCGCAAACTTGCCAGCGGGCGCGGACCGGTTTCATTGGCGGCCCATGCGCCCCAATCTGGTTACCCTGAGGGCACGCGCACTTCGCTCCGCCGTGCCCCCTACCTCAATTACCGGGGAAACGTCCCCGGTCCTCCGGTCCCGACTTTTGAGCGGACCTCATCGCCGCCTCGGAGTCATCCTGCTCGCCGCCCTGGCCGCGGGCGGTGGCCTGCAGGGTGCCGCCACCACCCGCAATTTCTCCGCAACCGGCACCGAGCTTTACGTCGACAACATCGATTGCGGTCCGGTCAAGAAATGGGAGGGCGGGACTCTGGTGGGCGAGGTCACCGAGGAGGCCAGCGGCAATGTCATCAAGAAACAGATCTCCCAGGTGTCCTACTCCCCGATCACGCTCGAGGTGGCGGCCGCGCTCGCCCGGCCGCTGGTCGACTGGATCAACGATCTTTGTTCGGGCGGCGACGCAACGAAGACCGTCCTTCTGGTCGACGCCGCCGCGACGTCCAACGGCACGGCCACCGGCCTCACGGCCGTCGACGCCCGGCTGGTGGAGGTGGACATTCCGGATCTCGACGCCAGCAGCAAGGACACGCTGTATCTGAAGCTGGTGATCGTGCCCGGCCGGACCACGGTGGGGCCGGCGACGAATCCGCCGGCGGTCCCCGGCCAGCGCGTCAAGGTGCTGCTCGCCGCCGACTTTCAGCTGCAGATCGGCGACCTCGACACCAGCACGGTGTCGAAAATCAGCGCGTTCACCATCACCAACCAGCCGGTCTCCGACCAGGCCGGGCACCGACCATCCGTCACGCTGGAACCGGGCGGCGCGACGCATTTCTCCAACCTGATGTTGGAAATGAGCCCGACCGCCGCCATCACCGCGAACTGGATGGCGTGGCGGAAGGATTTTCTCCTCGACGGCAATAATGGCGACGCGGCCGAAAAGGACGCCACCCTGACCCTGGGGGCCCCGAACGGCCCCACCGTGCTCACCCTCCACTTCTCGCATCTCGGCCTCGTCCGGGCGTGGCAGAACGCGAGCAGCGGCAAAGAAAACGCGGACAAGCTGCAGGCGGAACTCTATTATGAAAAAGTGACGTTTAGTGGCAGCGGGGCCGCCCCCTTGGCGACGGCCGCGGCCGCGGCGGCGGGCGCTGCGGCGCCCCTGACGGCATCGACGCCCGCAACGGAGGTGCAGCCGGCAACCCTTGCGGCGGCAACCGCGGCGCCGGGCCCTGCGGCGGACGCGGGGGAGCGCGACCCGGCCGACTTCCCGCGCTATCCCGGATCGGTCCGCAAATCGTATACGATCGTCCGGCAGGTGGGGACCTCGGCGGAATACGTCGTCTACGAAACCAGCGATCCGGCCAAGGCGGTCGCCGACTTCTTCAGCAAGCACCTGGCGGCGGCCGGATGGAACCAGACCCTGATGAACCAGAGCACCGACAGCGACAACAAGCCGGTCTTCGTCCAGACGTGGCAGAAGGCGACCCGCACCGCGATGGTGAGCGCGA
>DATIWI010000133.1:0-2286 GCA_035519475.1 Opitutaceae bacterium | reverse complement strand
CGTCGTCCCGGTGCGCGCCCACGAGGTCCTGCACGTAGGCCTTCAGCCGCGGCCGGTGCTCCCCATAGCGGGCCTGCACCCGGGCGCCCGGCGACACCAGCCACCGGCTGTTGTGCACGCCCGGGAGGGGCGCCGGATACCGGTAATCCGCCGCCAGCATCTCCTCGGGCGGCTGGTTCCAGCAGTCGTCGAAGAACACGAACTCCGTCTTGAGACCGTAGTTGGCCGCGCGCTGCAGGAAGTCCTCAATGTTCCGCCGCAGCGCGTCCGGCTTCTTCAGGTAGACATAGTAGTGCAGGTAGACGCGCACCAGGTTGAAACCGTAGACCGCGGCGTAGTGGAGTTCGCGATCGTTCACCGCCGGATCGTACTCATCCCACTGCTGCGCCTCGTTCACCGCGTTCGTCGGCACAAACACCGCGCCCCGTACCCAAGTCCAGTCCCGCGCCGTTTTCGGCGACGCTGCCTCCCCGGCCCGCGCGCCAGCGGCAAGAAAGGCGAAGCCGAGACTGAGTACCAACCGGACGGAGGGTTTCATAGCGCCAACGCTGGGAGGGTGAACGCATGGTGGCAAGCGAGCCAGACGTCGCGCGGACGGATTCGCGCGCCGCGCCCGCCACAAGGCGCCAGGCCGTCCTGCGACCGAGCAAACATCTTGCCGCCCCCGCGAAGCCCGTGGTTGATTCCACCGTTCCATTTGTCCAGCTGACCGAAGGATCACCACGCTATGGCCACTCGGCGCATGCTCGTTTGGCGGGGGATCGTGTCCTCCCTCCGGCGGACGCGGCGGCCCGCCATCCCGCGGCTTGCCGCATTGACCGCGGGAGCCTTCGTCTGTTCTGCTCTGTTCGTGCCCGCGCCGGCAACAGGTGCTCCCGCCAACGCCGCCCTTGAACCCGACCCCGTGGTGGAGCGGGTGCGCGCCGCGGCGCTGGCGATGCAGCGCAAATCCTGGGAGCAGGGCGTCCTCGCCCAGGCCTTTCTCGAAGAAGGCCGCGACGACCTGGTGGTGACGGTGGTGCGCGCCAGCCTCATCTACCTTTCCCCGGACGGGGTGCCGGCGGCGCTGGAGGGCGCGCCGGTCGATCCGCTGATGGCCGGCGAAGCCGTCGCCCGCGCCGCCCGGTTGACCGGCGACCCCGTTCTGCACCGCGCGGTCGAGCAATCTCTTGTTTGCATCCTCCAACGCGCACCCCGCGCCAGCGACGGCACGATCTTTCACACGAGCGAGACCATCTGGTCGGACAGCTTCCACACCACCCCGCCCTTCCTTGCGGCGACCGGACACGCCACGGAAGCCTTGGCTCAGATCGAGGGCCATTGGCGCCGGCTGTGGAATCCCCGCCAGCGTCTCCTCGCACACATCTGGGACGAAAAAGCGCAAAGGTTGACAGATCCGGCCGCCTGGGGCGGAGGCAACGGCTGGGCGGCGGCCGGGCTCACGCGCGTCATCCGCGCGTGGCCGGACGATCGCGCCACCGCCAAAGGGCGCCTCACCGCCTATCTCCGCCAACTCATCGACGGCTGCCTGGCGCACCAGCGCGCCGACGGCCTGTTCTACAACGTCGTGGACGACCCCGATTCTTTTGTGGAAACGAACCTCGCACAAATGCTCGCCTACGCGATCTACGAAAGCGTCCGGGGCGGGTGGTTGCCGGCCGATTACCTCCCGGCGGCCGACCGCATGCGCTCCGCGGCGCGGGCCAAGGTGGATCGCGATGGCTTTGTGCAGGGCGTCGCCGGCGCGCCGACGTTCGACCGCGCCGGGATCTCCGCCGAGGGCCAGGCGTTCTTCCTGATGATGGAAGCCGCGGCGCGAAAGCCCACCGGAGGCGCCCGACCATGACGACACCAACCAAGGAGCCACCACCCATGCGCAAAATAACATTGTTGCTCGCCCTCCTAATGCTCTCGAGCGCGGCCGTCGCGCAGGAGCTGCCGACGGTTGATCTGCCTCCGCCCGTGATGGAGGGCGGCAAGCCGCTCATGCAGGCCCTGCGCGAACGCGTGTCCCAGCGGGAATTCGCCCCCGATCCGCTGGCCCCGCAGGTGCTCTCGAATCTGCTGTGGGCGGCGTGGGGCATCAGCCGCCCCGACTCCGGGAAGCGCACCGCGCCGTCCGCCATGAACCGCCAGGAGACGGACGTTTACGTCGCCCTGCCCGCGGGACTCTACCGGTACGAAGCGAAAGGGCACCGGCTGATCCCGGTGGTGGCGGGCGACCTGCGCGCCCAGACCGGCAGTCAGCCCTTTGTCGCGACGGCGGCGCTTAACCTGATCTATGTG
>DATIWI010000132.1:0-6652 GCA_035519475.1 Opitutaceae bacterium | reverse complement strand
CACAATGGCGAGATGCCGTACGACGAGTACATGGCGCAGGCGAAAACGTTCACCGCGGCCAATTACGATCCGGATCGCTGGGCCGAGCTCTTCAAGGCGGCGGGCGCGCGCTACGCCGTGCTCACCTCGAAGCACCACGATGGCTTCGCGCTCTGGGACACGGCGCAGAGCAAGCTCAACGCCAGGGACGGCGCGCCGGCGGGCCGCGACCTCGTCGGCCCGTTCTGCGAAGCCATGCGGCGCGCCGGACTGAAGGTCGGCCTGTATTTCTCGCACCTCGACTGGTCGCACCCCGACTATGCGAGCGTAGTCATGGAGGGAGGCGTGAGCGACGAAGGCTCTCGGAAGAACCGGTTCTCGTTTCCGCAGGGACCGGAGAATCCCGCGGCGTGGGAGCGTTTCCTGGCGTTCCACCACGCGCAGATCCAGGAAATCGCGCGAAAATTCCATCCCGACCTGCTGTGGTTTGACGGCGACTGGGAACGCTCGGCCGCGCAGTGGCGCATGCCGGAGCTGCGTCAGCAGATCAAGGTCTGGCTGCCGAACGTGATCCTCAACAGCCGCATGCAGGGTTACGGCGACTATGCGACGCCGGAACAGGCGCTGCCGGTGCATCCGCCGGCCGGGCCGTGGGAGCTGTGCATGACGATCAACGATTCCTGGGGCTACCAAGCGAAGGACCGGAATTTCAAAAGCGTCCGCCAGATTGTTCGCCTGCTCACGGAGTGCGCCTCGCAGGGCGGCAACCTGCTCCTCGACGTGGGGCCCCGCAGCGACGGCACCATCACTCCGGAGCAGACCCGGATCCTGCGCGGCCTCGGGCGCTGGACCGCGAAGCACGCCGAGGCGCTCTACGGCACGACCGCGGGCATCCCGAAGGACTACTACTACGGCCCCAGCCTGCTGAACAAGACCCGCGACGTGCTCTACCTTGTCTGCTACGACCGGCCCGCGGACGGCGTTTGGGTCAAGGGCCTGCGCAACGCGATCAAGCGCGCCAGCGTCGTGGGCGGCGCCGAGCTCGCGCACCGGCGCTTCATGCGGGCCGATTGGGCCCACCAGCCCGGAATCGAGATCGTCGATCTCCCCGGCGAAGCCGTCGATCCCGACGCCACGATCATCAAACTCGAGCTCGACGGCCCCCTCGAGCTACTCGACGCCGGCAGGTGAATGGCGCCCGCGCCGCATGATCTTGATCCTCCCATCTCGGATCAAGAATGCCGGCGCCGGCTTAGTTGGATTTTTCCACCAACTTCTTCCGTTTCGCCTGAAATTCCTCTTCGGTCAGCAGGCCGCGTTTTCGCAGCTCATCCAACTGCATCAGGTCCCGGTAGAGCGCATCGGTTTCGCTTCGGGGGGGCGCGTTTTGCACCGCCGCCGGCATCGTGCCCTCCGCCGCCACTGGCGCCGCGGCGCCCGGAGCGGACGCCGCGACCGTGCCCTCCGGGGCTGGCGCCGCGACCGGGGCATGCAGCTCCGGGTCGTTCGCGTCCAGCGCCTTGAACACGACCTTGGCGTGGGCGAACCCGGTGAGGGGGACGAACGGCCGCTTGGCCGTCGTGCTGACAATCTTCAGCTCCTTGTGCAACTTGGCGCAATAAGCGGCGGCATCCTCGAGCGCTTGCGCCTTCAGCTTCTCGGTGTTGCGCGCGAATCCATTGTTCGCCCAGCGAGTCAGGGCATAAGTATTGTTATCGAGGGGCACAATTTCGGGGTTGGGATCGGCGCGGCCGGTCGCCGCGACCAGACCGAGGGGCAGTGCCAGCCAGGCGAACAGGGGCATTCTCATGGCCGGGACGTTCAGCCATCTCGTTTTCCTCGTCAACTGCAACCAAAGCCGCGCCGGGGCGGATAGCCGAAAACTCCAGACGCCAAACCCCAACCGGCCGATCGGCCCATGTCGCGGCGTCAGGATTCGCTGGCCGGCAGGGCTTCGGACCTCCATAGGTACGAAGGCTCATGTCGCATCGGCCGCCCCCATCGTCCGCCGCTCCTCCCGCGCCCGCATCCGCCGGCATCGCGCCGGAGCGGCACTGGCCGGCCTGGCTGTTGCTCGCCCTCGTGTTCGCCGCGGTGCTGGCGGCCTACCTGCCGGTCTGGCACGCCGGCTTCCTCTGGGACGACGATTCGAACCTGACAGCCAACCCGTGCATCGTCGGCCCTGTCGGCTTCACCGGCATCTGGACCAGCCCCGCCGGATTCTACTTCCCGCTGGTGACCACTTGTCTGTGGGTGCAGCACGCCCTCTGGGGCCTCGCGCCCACGCCCTACCATGTGGTGTCCGTGTTGTTTCACGCTCTGGGCGCGGTGCTGCTCTGGCTGGTGCTGCGGCGGCTTGGCGTGCGGGGCGCCTGGCTCGGGGCGATGCTGTGGGCGCTGCACCCCGTGCAGGTCGAGTCGGTGGCGTGGATCTCCGAGCTGAAAAACACCCAGTCGGGAGTGTTCTACCTGCTGTCGATCTGGTTCTTTCTGCGGTGGCTCGAGGCGGAGCCGCCGCGCGAGCACGGCGACCGCTGGACCTGCTACGCCCTCGCCGGGCTAAGCGCCGTCCTGGCGATCCTGAGCAAGACCTCGACGGTGATGCTGCCGGTCGTGCTCGGACTTTGCTGGTGGTGGCTGCGGGGCCGCTGGCGTTGGCGGCACTTCCCGTGGCTGATGCCTTTCTTTGCGATCTCTGTCACTGCCAGTGCCTGGACCATCTGGGAGCAGCAATTCCATTCCGGCGCCATCGGACAGGATTGGAACCAAACCCTGCTGGAACGCGTGGTCCTATCGGGCAGGGTCTTCTGGTTTTATCTCCAGAAACTCCTCTGGCCCCATCCCTTGATCTTCATCTACCCGCGGTGGTCGCTCGATGCGACGCAGGCGGTCTCGTACCTGCCCGTGCTGGCGGCGGTGGGGGGCTTGGGGGCTCTGTGGTGGCGCCGGCGCGGCCCGCTGCGCCCGGTGTTCTTTGCCGCCGCGATCTTCGGCGTCTCCCTTTTTCCTGTGCTGGGATTCTTCAACGTCTTCTTCTTCCGTTACTCATTTGTCGGCGATCATTTTCAGTATCTGGCCAGCATGGCGGCCCTGGCGCTGGCCGGGGTAGGACTCGTCACCGCGGGCAGGTGGCTGGCGGCGCGACATTCGTGGCTGGCCCTGGCGCCGGGGCTTTTGCTGGTGGTCGGTTTGAGCCTGCTGAGCTGGCGACAGAGCCAAGCCTACTTGAACAACGAGACCCTCTGGCGGGCGACGCTCGCCGGCAATCCGCAGTGCTGGATGGCACGCTATAACCTGGGCATTCTCTTGCGGAGCACGAACAGGATCCGGGACGCGATCCCCCAACTCGAGCAAGCGCTGCGGGCCAATCCCAATATGCCGGACGCGCAGACCGCGCTTGGCCGGGCGCTGGAGGACGCCGGCCGGGCCGACGAGGCGGTCGCGCACTACGAGCAGGCTTTGCGCCTCGACCCGAATTACGCCGACGCCCACAACGACCTGGGTCTGGCGCGGGCCCGGGCGGGGCGGCTGCCGGAGGCGATCGCGCACTACGAACAGGCGCTGCAGATCAATCCTGCCTTGCCGGACGTGCACAACAATCTGGCCAACGCACTGCAGGCGGCCGGCCGGGGCGAGGCGGCGCTGGCGCACTACGAGCAGGCGCTGCGGCTCAAGCCGGACTTCGCGGCGGCGCACAACAACCTGGGCAATGCGTTGCGCGAGGCGGACCGCCAGCCGGAGGCCATTGCCCAATACGAACAGGCGCTGCAGATCGATCCGGGCGTGCCCGAAGTGCACAACAATCTGGGCCTCTCACTGCTGCTGGTGGGGCGCACACCGGAAGCGATCGCGCAATTCGAGTGGGCGCTGCGGTTGGATCCGAACCTGGCCCAAGTGCACCTGAATCTCGCTGCGGCCCTGGAGAGCATCGGCCGGACCGGCGAAGCGGCGGCGCAAGTGGAGGCGGCCCGGCGCCTGGGCGCTGCCGTTCCGCCGCCTCGCTGAAGCGTCTTAAGGAGCGAGGCGCGGCGTTCAATCTGGCCGATCGCCTTCCCCGTCACCCATGAAACATTACATCCTCGCGCGCGCAGCGGGCGGCGACGCAGGCTTCGTTTGAAGGTTTGGGTTTAGATCAATGCCACCGCTTCGCGTGCCGGTCTCCAGTTTCGCTGGCCCGTGGTGCGGTCGTTTGCCATAGAGACAAGCCGTCAATGTCGAAGCGGCGATCCCCAATCTCCCGAGTCGGGTTGGTCCCTGGCTTCTCGCGTTCGGCCGCGGGGGCTGCCGCAGGACGGCGCGGGTGGGTCCGTTCGGTCTGGCTCGCCGCGCTCGTCGTGGGCGCGACCTCGGCCGCCTACCTTCCCGCGCTCAAGGCCGGGTTCATCTGGAACGACAGCGACTACGTCACGGCGCCCGAACTGCGATCACTCGACGGATTGGCGCGCATCTGGTTCGAGCTGGGGGCGACGGAGCAATATTATCCGCTGCTGCACAGCGCCTTCTGGGTTGAGCACCGGCTTTGGGGCGACGCGGCCCTCGGCTACCATCTGGTTAACCTCCTGCTGCACGCCTCCTCGGCGTGTCTCCTGGCGCTGTTTCTGCGGCGGCTGCTCGCGGCGGAGAAGGCGCCGCCCCGCGACCTGGCTCATCCCGCCAGCCAGCCGAATGAGCCCGCCGTCGGGCAAGTCCGCGCCGCGACAGCCTCGAATGCCACCAAGGCAGACGGAGCGGCGCGCACGGCGGCCCGCCCCCCAGGGGTCGGACCGATGGAGCCGACATATGCCGGACGCGAATGGCTGGCCGCCGCGTTGTTTGCGCTCCATCCGGTCGGCGTCACTTCGGTCGCGTGGATCTCAGAGCAGAAGAACACGCTGTCGACGTTGTTCTACCTCGCCGCGGCGCTCGCTTACCTGCGCTTCGCTGAAAAACCCGCAGCGCGGCAGTATCTGCTCGCGTCGGCCATGTTTGCGGCGGCGCTGCTGACCAAGACCGCGACGGCGACGCTCCCGGCGGCGCTGCTGGTCGTGTTCTGGTGGCGGCGGGGCCGGCTGGAGTGGAAGCGCGACGTGCAGCCGCTGCTTCCGTGGCTGGTGCTCGGCGCGGCGGCCGGAATCTTCACGAGCTGGGTCGAGGGTCACCACCTCAGCGGCCGGGGCATAGGCGCCGAGGGGGCGGAGTTCGACCTGACGTGGACGGGACGGGCGCTGCTGGCGGGAAGGGCGATTTGGTTTTACCTCGGCAGCCTCGCCTGGCCGTTCGACCTCAATTTCATCTATCCCCGCTGGACGATCGACGCGACCGTCTGGTGGCAGTGGTTGTTTCCGCTGGCCGTGGTCGCCGTCACGGTCGGGCTCTGGGCGCTGCGGCGTCGCGACCGCACGCCGCTCGCGGTCTTCCTGCTCTTCGTCGGCACGCTCTTTCCGGCGCTCGGTTTCGTGAACCTCTACGGCGCCCTCTATTCCCGGGTGTGGGACCACTGGCAATACCTCGCCGATCTCGCGCCGCTGGCGCTGGCCGGCGCCGTGCTGGCGCGCGCCGGCGCCCGGGCCGGGCCGCGTTTCCGGCTGGCAGGTCCGGCGCGGGCCCGCGCCGCCGCGGCGGGGCTGGGAATGGCGCTTTGCGTTCTTCTCGGCGTGCTGACTTGGCGGCGCTGCGGCGATTTCCGGGACAATGAAACGCTCTATCGCGCCACGCTGGCGCGCAATCCCGACTGCTGGATGGCGCAGAACAATCTCGGCGAAATCCTGGCCCGGACGCCCGAAGGGCTGCCCGAGGCCCTCGAGCACTATGCGGCGGCGGTGCGCCTCAACCCCGGCCGCGCGGAACTGCACTGCAACCTTGCCAGTGCGTTCGCCAAGGCCGGCCGTCTGGCTGAGGCCGTGGATGAATTCAGGTCGGCGCTGCGGCTGGCGCCCGACTATCAGATGGCGCACAACAAACTGGGCAATACGCTCGCGCGGATGGATGATCGGCTGCCAGAGGCCATCTCGCATTTGAAAGAGGCACTGCGCCTCGATCCCACGGTGCCCGACGTGCAAAACAACCTCGGCATCGCGCTGCTCATGGCGGGGCGCACGCAAGAGGCGATCGCTCATTTCGAGGCGGCGCTCCGGTTGAACCCGAACCTGCCCGAGGCGCACATGAATCTGGGCGCCGCCTGGGAGAGCCTCGGACGGAGCGCTGAGGCGAAAGCGGAGTTCGGAGCGGCGCTCCGCCTTCGCCCAGACCTCGACCAAGCCAAGGCGAGCCTGGAGCGACTGGAGCGCAACCGATGAAGACCCCGCTTCGACCGCCCACCGTGCCGGGGCCGCGCGCCTTCCGCCGGACGACTGTCTTCGCCGGAGCCGGCCTGGTCGTGGCGGCATGCGCCGTCTACGCCAACAGCCTTTCCGGGCCGTTCATCTTCGACGACCTGCTGTCAATCCCCCAGAACCCGACCATTCGCAGTTTGCTCACGTCGCTGACGCCGCCCGGCGGCGGCGTGACGGTCACGGGTCGGCCGCTGCTGAATCTGTCCTTCGCGCTCAATCATGCGCTCAGTGGCGACCGCGTTTGGAGCTATCACGCAGTCAATCTGCTCATTCACATTCTCAGCGGCCTGACGCTCTTCGGCATCGTCCGGCGGACGCTTCGACTCCGCTCGGGGCCGGCGCCGATCCTCGTGGGCAGCGAA
>DATIWI010000131.1:0-14834 GCA_035519475.1 Opitutaceae bacterium | reverse complement strand
TATTTGGTCTGTCCATGTCGGAATTTCCACCGCCACGGCACCCGCCGGGTGAAGTCGACAAAATCGTTGTCGAGAAAAGGCAGCCGCGCCTCCAGCCCGTGCAGCATGCTCGCCCGATCCAGTTTCACCAGCATGTCGTCCTGCAGATACAACCGAGTGAAGAACTGCAGCGTCCGGTCCACCGGATCCGGCTGCCGGCAGTTCTCCCACACGGCGATGGCCTCGGCGAACACCTCGTCCGGATCCACCGGCTCGCCGAGCAAGTCCGCCAGTTCCCGCGGCTCGAGCGGCGCCATCCACATCGGCAGCCAAAGGCGCGGCGGATAGCCGAGACCGCGCAGCGTCCGCTTGATCCTGAAGTCCGCGCTCATATTCCGGTGAGAAACCGGCAGGCGCGCGGCCAGCAGCCGGATCGCTTGATGCACTGGCCGCGGGACCCAGCGGGCGTAGGCCGCCGCGGCGCCCAAAGCGCGAAAGGGATCGTAGCCAGCGAACAGTTCGTCGCCGGCATCACCGCCCAGCGCCACGGTCACATGCCGGCGGGCGAAACGGCTCAGCAGGTAAGTGGGCACCAGGGACGGATCGCCCATCGGCTCGTCGAGCCGGGCGGCGATCTCCGGCAGCAGGGCCCGGGTGTCCTCGAGTGCGAGCGTTTCCGTGCGATGATTCGTGCCCAGGTAATCGGCGACCCGGCGGGCCGGCGCCGATTCGTCGAAGCTCCGCTCGGTGAAGCCGATGGTGAAGGTGGCCAGGCGGCCTGCGCTGACGTGCCGGGCCGCAAACGCGGTCACGGCGGAGGAATCGATCCCGCCGCTGAGAAAAACCCCGACCGGCACGTCCGCCACCAAGCGCCGGCGCACCGCCTCCTCGAGCCGCGCGCGCAGTTCCTCCCCCCAGGCGCCGAGGGGATCTCTCGGCTCGGTTTCGGCGGGCTCGAGCTCGAACTCCCAATAGCGCCGGAGTTCCAGCCGGCGGGTGGCGACGTCGAGCGTGAAGGAATGGCCGGCAGGGAGTTTCCTCACGCCTTCGAGCATCGTATGGGGCGCCGGGATGAAACCATAGCCGAAATACTTCCGCAGGGCGGCGCGCGAGAGGGAGTGCGGCGCCGCGGGATGCCGGCGCAACGCGCTCAGTTCGGAGGCGAACAGGAAGGCCTCGGGTCGCTCGGCGTAAAAGAAGGGCTTCTCGCCGAAACGATCGCGGCTGCCAAAGAGGCGCCCCCGCGAACGATCATAAAGCACGAACGCCCACATGCCGTTGAGGCGCAAGGGCAGATCGCGGCCCCATTCCCGATACCCGTGGAGGAGCACCTCGGTATCGGAGTGATCGGTGACAAAGCGGTGGCCCCGTCCCTCCAACACGTGCCGGAGCTCGGCGAAATTGTAGATTTCGCCGTTGAAGATGACCACCAGCTGCCCGTCGGCGGTGATCATGGGCTGACCGCCACCCGCGTGGTCGAGCACGGACAGCCGCCGGTGACCGAAGTGCACCCCGTGCCGCACGTCCCGCCAATAACCGACCGCATCCGGGCCCCGGTGCGCCAGAACCGCCGTCATCGCCTCCAAAACGCCGCCCCTCTCCGGCCCGACGTAGCCGGCAATGCCACACATGGATCAGCGGCTCCCTTCACTGGGCAGGTTGACGGTCGAAGCCACCCGGTAGGTGCGTTTCCCTTGGGATTCGTGATACGTGCGGTTGCCGATCTCCGCGATCAGGCCCAGCAACAAGCACAGCACCCCTGTGAAGAACATCGTGGTGCAGAGCAGCGGCAGAGGCGTTTGGATGAACGTCTTGCCGCCCCAGAACTTGTAATACACCGCCGCGACTCCGGCGAGCAGGCTGACGGCAAAGCTCATCAGACCACACGCGCCGAACACGTAGATCGGCTTCTGGGAATACCGGTGGAGAAACAGCACGACAAAGAGGTCGAGTCCCACCTTGAAGATCCGATCCATTCCATACTTCGAGACCCCGGAGGTGCGCGGGTGGTGCGCGACGGGGAGTTCGGTGATCCGCGCCCCGTTCCATTTCGCGTAGACCGGAATGAATCGGTGCATTTCCCCGTAGAGGTGGACCCCCTCAAGCACCTCCCGGCGGTAAGCCTTCAAGGAGCAGCCATAATCGTGCAGGCGGACCCCGGTGGCCCACGAAATCAGCCGGTTCGCACAGCGGCTCGTCAGCGTGCGGGTGAGGGGGTGATCCTTGCGATCATGCCGCCAGCCCGAGACCAGATCGAATCCCTCGTCGAGCTTCGCCACCAGCCGCCCGACATCCGCCGGATCATTCTGCAAGTCGCCATCCATCGCGATGACGATGTCGCCCGTGGCCCGTTCGAAACCCGCCATCATCGCGGCTGTCTGGCCGTAATTGCGCCGGAGATTCACGATCTTCAGCCACGGCCGCGCAGCGGCATGGTCCCCGAGGACGCGCGCCGAGTCGTCCGCGCTGCCATCATTGACGATGATGACCTCGCAGCGCGGCTGCCATGGTGCGAGCGCCCGTTCGAGCTGCGCCAGCAGCTCCGGCACCGATGCCGCCTCGTTGTAACAGGGGATGACGACGGACAAATCCATGGGCACGAATCGGTCGATTCCAACTGGCCGCGGCAAGCGCGGGAAGCCGGCTCACATCTAAACTCATCGGACCGGGCTTGCCTATGCCGAAATGCGCCGCCCGCGCAACCCAACACCCCGTCCGCCCCTGCCGGTGATGGTCGTCCTCATCCACCGACGGGAAGAAGCACGGGCGGCCGAGGGGCGCACTTGACGACCGCCGCCGGCGCCTAGCCCGGGAACGGGGCGGGATCACTGCTCGTAGCCGCGCTTGGCCTGCGAATTGATTCTCCAACTCGTGAGCCGGCCTTGGAAAAGGAGCAAATACAGCACCTGTTCCGACGTCCGGGTCTCCCGGCTAAAAACCGGTTCCTGGACAGTGCTCATTTCTCCCGTGAGCGGGTTGACATAGGGAATGTCTTGCGTCCGGGTCGGAACCATGTCCACTCCCGTCACTACCTTCCGTTGGTAAACCCAGATCTCGCCGCCGGGCGACTCCATCTTCCGCACCTCGGCTGGTTCGCCGAGAGCCGTCCGCACCTCGGCCGCCGTCATGTCTTTGGTCAGGGAGAGCCAAGGATCCGGCTTCCCGGACTGCGTCGTTCCGCCAGATCCCGTCGCCGGGGCCGCCGGCCCGCTCGCGCAACCCGCCAGGATGGCCACCATCAGCACGAACCCGCAGATGACGACACGAGTTTTCATCGTGTTGCAGAACACCACCCGGCCCCTTAACCCTTCAAAGCGGAAATGCCACCTCCGGCTGGGCGCGTCGGCCACACGCCGCCGGTCTCCCCTCCCTTAATCAATCGTGAGACTCCGTCTCGCTGGCGCCGGGCCGCGCGGGCCGGAAGATGGCCGCAGCGCCGACCGCCGTGCCCCCGGGTGCACGCGAGGGTCCGCCTCTCCTAATGAATTCCAATCGATACGCTTTTGCGATGGACGTTCGCCCGCCTCTGTCCTCTTTCTTTTTGCGCCGGGTACACGCCCGACCCACCTGAACTCCCCCAATGGCCCCCGCCCTTCCCTTCCTCGATCCGGATCTGCCGCTCGCCGCGCGCATTGACGATCTCGTCGCCCGCCTCACCTTGCTGGAAAAAGTCAGCCAGCTCCTGCATGACAGCAGCGCGATCCCGCGCCTGGGTGTGCCCGCCTACAACTGGTGGAGCGAAGCTTGCCACGGTGTGGGGCGGAATGGCCGCGCCACGGTGTTCCCGCAGGTCATCGGTCTCGGGGCTACTTGGAACCGGGCGCTCGTCCAACGCGTCGCCAGCACCATCGCCGAAGAGGCGCGCGCCAAGCACCACGCCGCGGTGGTCACGGGCCGGCGCGGCCAGTATCAGGGCCTCACCTTCTGGACGCCTAACATCAACATCTTTCGCGATCCGCGGTGGGGACGCGGCCAGGAAACGTTCGGGGAGGATCCGTTTCTCACCGGCGAAATGGGCGCCGCCATGGTGCGCGGGCTGCAGGGCGACGATCCCCGCTACCTCAAGACGGCGGCGTGCGCCAAGCATTTTGCCGTGCACAGCGGCCCCGAGGCCGAACGCCACGGCTTCAACGCCCGGCCCACGCCCAAGGACCTCGTGGAAACCTACCTGCCCGCCTTCGAGAGACTCGTGCGCGCCGGCGTCGAAGCCGTCATGGGCGCCTACAATCGCACCCTCGACGAGCCCTGCTGCGCCAGCCGCCGGCTGCTGGTCGACACATTGCGCGGCCGCTGGGGATTCCAAGGCCACGTCGTCAGTGACTGCGGCGCGATCGACGACATCCACCTGCACCACAAGGTCACGTCCACGCCGGCGCAATCCGCCGCGCTCGCCGTGCGCATGGGGTGCGATCTGAACTGCGGCTGCACCTACCACGATCTCGTCATCGCGGTGCGGGAGGGCCTGATCACCGAGGCCGAGATCGATACCTCCCTGCGCCGCCTGCTGTCGGCCCGCTTCCGCCTCGGCCTGTTCGACCCGCCGGAACGCCTGCCCTGGGCAGCGACCCCGGCCTCGGTCATCGACTGCCCCGAGCATCGCGCCCTCGCCCGCCGGGCGGCCGCCGAGTCGATCGTGCTGCTTAAGAACGCAGGCGGCATCCTTCCGCTCCGTCGCGATCCCGCCAGCCTGCTCATCGTCGGGCCGCACGCCGCCAGCGGCGAGGCGCTCCTCGGCAATTACTACGGCGTCGGTTCGCCGCTCGTCACGGTGCTCGAGGGCATCGTCGAGCAGACCGTCGAGGGCACCCAGATCGAGTACCGTTCGGGCTGCCCGCTGAACCAGCCGCGCGCGCCCGGCACCGACTATACCTTCACTGTCGCCGAAGCGGCCGAGGTCGTCGTCGCCGTCCTCGGCCTCGACCATACGCTCGAAGGGGAGGAGGGCGACGCCGTCGCCTCCTCCTGCAGCGGGGACCGCGCCGCCGTCGAGCTGCCGGCCTGCCAGCAGGAGTTCCTCGTTGAGCTGCGCAAGCACGCCAAGAAACTGGTGCTCGTACTGACGGGTGGCAGCGCCCTCGCGGTGCCGGAAGCCCAGGATCTTTGCGACGCCGTGCTGCAGGTGTGGTACCCGGGCTGCGAGGGTGGCCGCGCCCTCGCCGACGTGCTTTTCGGCGAGGTCTCCCCCTCGGGCCGGCTACCGGTGACCGTGCCGCGGCGCACCGCCGACCTGCCGCCATTCAACGATTACCACATGCGCGGCCGGACCTACCGCTTCGCGGAGATCGAGCCGCTCTACCCCTTTGGCTTCGGGCTCAGCTACGCCCAGCTCACCTATGACGCCCTTGCCGTGAGCGCCCCGCAGCTCCGTGAAGGCCAGGAGCTGACGGTGCGGACCACCGTCGCCAACGCCGGCGCGCGCCCCACGGATGAGACGGTCCAATGCTACGTGATCCCGCCGCGGGACCAGCCGGAAGCTCCGCGGGCAACGCTGGTCGAATTCCAGAAGATCCCGGTGCCGGCCCAGACCACGGTCGAGGTCGAATTCCACCTCGCCAGCGAGGCGTTCCGCCAAGTCAATGCAGCGGGCGAGCGCGTCTGGACGCCCGGCCGCTACGGCCTCGTCGTCGGCCCGGCGTCGCCGGGGCCGCGCGCGCAGGCCCTCGGGGCTCCCGCCCCGGCCATCGGCGAAATCCTCCTCGTGTAGGCCGGATCGCGCGCCTACGCTGGTGCTGCCATGCAGGCTCTCGTTCTGGAGAAGGCGCGGTTGCTCCGACTCCGCGACATCAGCGTCGCGGAGACGCTCGGCCCGCACGACGTGCGCGTGCGCATCCACACCGTGGGCGTGTGCGGCAGCGATGTGCACTATTACCAGCACGGCGCCATCGGGCCGTTCGTCGTGCGTGAACCAATGGTGCTCGGCCACGAAGCCGCCGGCGTGGTCGTGGAGACGGGTTCGGCCGTGACCACGCTACGTGCCGGCGACCGCGTTTGCATGGAACCCGGGATTCCCGATCCCGATAGCCGCGCCACGCGGCTCGGCCTCTACAATCTGGACCCGGCAGTGCGGTTTTGGGCGACGCCGCCCGTGCATGGCTGTCTGCGCCCCACGGTGGTGCACCCCGCCGCGTTTACCTTCAAGCTGCCCGAAAACGTCAGCTGCGGCGAGGGCGCGATGGTCGAACCGCTCGCGGTCGGCCTTCACGCCGCAAACAAGGCCCGCCTCCGGCCGGGCGATGTGGCGGTCGTGCTCGGCGCCGGGCCCATCGGCACGCTGACGGCGCTGGCCGCCTTGGCTGGCGGCTGCAGCCGCGTGTTCATCACCGACGTGCAGCCGGCCAAGCTCGCGCTTGCCGCCGCGCTGGGCCCGATCACGCCGGTCAATGTCCGCGAACAGAACCCCGGCGAGGTGGTCCGCGCGGCAACGGGCGGCTGGGGCGCCGATGTCGCGTTCGAGGCTACCGGTGTGGCGGCCGCCGCCGCCCAGGCCATCGACGTGCTCTGCCCCGGCGGCTGCGCCGTCTTCATCGGCATGCCGGGGGCGCCGGTGGCGTTCGACGTCGTGGCAGCGCAAATCAAGGAGGCGCGCATCGAGACGATCTTCCGCTATGCCCATGTCTACCCGCGCGCCCTCGCCCTGATGGCCAGCGGCAAGATCAACGTGCGCCCGCTGATCACCGATCGATTCGCCTTTGCCGACGGGGTCGCAGCGTTTGACTACGCCTGCGCCATGAAGCCGACCAGCGTCAAGGTGCAGATCGAGCTGCCTTGATGCGGTCGCCGGACCCCGCGCGGGTCTAAAGTTAGAGCCGCCCCGGCGATTGCGGGGCCGCGGCCTGTGGCTATAGGATGGCGGCATCACGGATTCCGCCAACCGCCTGCCCCGTGCCCTGCTCGCCCTTTTGTCCGGCTGTTCGCCCAAGTAGCGGCTCCCAGCCGCCGTCGCCGCGAATGCTCGCGCCCGGCCGGTGGCGCCGCGCCCCGTGGCGCCCCCTGCTCCTCCTCGTCGTCTGCTGGGCGGCACCGCTCGCCCGGGAGGCGCGCGCCCTCGGCCAGGATCGCTACGTCGAGTACGCCCCTGTTCCCGGCGGCTTCCCCCTCGTCCAGGCGGGGGCCGCGGCGGAGCTGTACCTCGATCCCCAGGATTTCGCCGGAGTGCGGCGCGCCGCGGAAGATTTGAGAGCCGACATTGCGCGCGTTACCGGCCTCACGCCGGCGCTGGCCCCCTCCACGGATGATCTCCGGACCGGGGCCGTCATCATCGGCACGCTGGGCAAAAGCCGCGTCATTGACCGGCTGATCCGGGAGGGACGCATCGAAGCCACCGCGATCCGCGGAGAGTGGGAGACCTTTCTGGTGCAGGTCGTCGCCGACCCGCTGCCCGGCATCTCCCAAGGTCTGGTCATCGCCGGCAGCGACAAGCGGGGCACCATCTTCGGCATCTACGATCTGTCCGAACAGATCGGCGTGTCTCCCTGGTATTGGTGGGCCGATGTGCCGGCAGCGCATCGCGACGCGTTGATCATCAAACCGGGCCGGCACGTGCAGGGACCGCCGGCCGTCCGCTACCGTGGCCTCTTCCTCAATGACGAGGCGCCGGATCTCACCAACTGGGTCCGGGCAAAATTCGGCTCGATCCCGCCGGGCCAGGATCCGCCGATTCCCCCCGGGTTGGCCAACTACGGCCATGCGTTCTATGCAAAGCTGTTTGAGCTGATTCTCCGGCTCAAGGGCAACTACCTCTGGCCGGCGATGTGGGACAACGCGTTCAACGAGGACGATCCGGAAAACCCCCGGCTGGCGGACGAATTCGGCATTGTCATGGGCACCTCGCACCAGGAGCCGATGCTGCGGGCGCAAAAAGAATGGGACCGGCGGTACCTGCAGACGATCGGGCATTGGAACTACGCCACCCATCCCGACGTCCTCGAGGCGTTCTGGCGGGATGGCATCCGGCGCAACCGGGCCTTGGAAAGCCTCATCACCATCGGCCTGCGCGGGGCGGATGACACTCCGATGGCGCCCGGCGGCCCGGAGGCCAACCGCGCCTTGCTGGAAAGAATCGTCGGGGTGCAGCGTGACATCCTCCGCGACGAGAAGTGCCCCGACCTGACCCGCGTCCCCCAGCTCTGGTGCCTCTACAAGGAGGTGCAGGCGTTCTACGACGCGGGCATGCGGGTGCCGGACGACGTCACCCTGCTGTGGTGCGACGACAATTGGGGCAACCTCCGGAGGGTGCCGACTGCGGAGGAGCGCTCGCGCGGCGGCGGGGCCGGCATCTACTACCATTTCGATTACCATGGCGGCCCGCGGAGCTACCAGTGGATCAACACCAACCCCATCGCCAAGATCTGGGACCAGATGTCCCTCGCCCGCCAGTACGGCGCGGACCGGATCTGGATCGTCAATGTGGGCCACTTCAAGGGCTATGAGTTCCCCCTCGAATATTTCCTGAACCTCGCCTGGGCCCCGGACCGCTGGACGAATGACAACCTCACGACCTACACCCGCGAGTGGGCGCGCCGGGAATTCGGGCCGGCGTTCGCGGGCGACATCGCGGAGATCATTGGCCGCTACACAAAGTACAACGGACGGCGCAAACCCGAGATGCTCGCACCCGACACCTACAGCCTCGTCGACTACCGGGAGGCGGAAACCGTGGTGGCGGACTTCCAGGCGATCACGGTGAGGGCGGAGGAGATCTTCCGGCAATTGCCAGCGGACCAACGGGACGCGTTCTACGAATTGGTGTTGTTTCCCACCAAGGCGAGCGCACTGGTGAATGAGTTATACCTCGCTGCGGGCAGAAACGCCTGGTACGCGCGGCAGGGCCGGGCCAGCGCCAACGACCAGGCGGCAGCGACCCGGGCGCTGTTCCAAGCGGATTCCACCCTGATGGAGTACTTCAACCGGACGTTCGCCGGCGGCAAGTGGGACCATTTCATGGATCAGTCGCACCTCGGCTATACCACGTGGCGGGATCCGCCCGCCAACAGCCTGAACGCGATCCCCTTGACCGAGCTGGTCGTGCCGGAGGCGGCCGCCCTCGGCGTGGCGGTGGAGGGCGCGGAGGATGCCTGGCCCGGCGCGGCGGCCGACGCACTGCTGCCGTCGTTCGACGCGTTCAGCCGCGGGCGCCATTTCATCGAGGTCTTCAACCGCGGCCGGACCCCATTTGCGTTCACCGCGGCCGCCAGCGAGCCCTGGATCGTTCTTGACCAGACCCGCGGCTCCGCCGGGCCCGACCAGCGCCTGTGGGTCGGGGTGGATTGGGGCAGGGTCCCGACTGGAAGGGCGCGCGGCACCGTCAGGATCTCCGGCGCCGGCTCGGAGGTCGCGGTCGGCGTTGCCGCGTTCAATCCCACCGAGGTGACCCGCGATTCCCTGCACGGATTCGTGGAGGGTGACGGCTTCGTCTCCATCGAGGCCGAACACTTCGCGCGGAATACCGACGCCGGCCAGCGCCGCTGGATCCGGATCGAGGATTACGGCCACACCCTTTCGGCGATGCGGGCGACGGCGCCGGTGGACGCACCCCCCGCCACCCCGGGGAAGGATGCCCCCTGTCTGGAATACCGGATGTACCTGTTCAGCTCCGGCCGCGCGGAGGTCCACGCCGTCCTCGCCCCAACCTTGAACTTCCTGCCGCGCCGCGGCCTGCAATTCGCCGTTTCGTTCGACGAGGAGGCTCCCCAGGTGGTCACCCTGGTGCCTCCTGACTATGTCGCGCAGAACGCAAACCGGAATTGGGAGAGATCCGTCAGCGACAACGCGCGCTATGTCCGGACCGCGCACCCACTGGGCGAAGCCGGCTATCACACGCTGAAGATTTGGATGATTGATCCGGGCGTCCTACTGGAGAAGCTCGTCGTAAACCTGGGCGGCGCGAAGCCCTGCTACCTAGGTCCGCCGGAAAGCTACCACCGTTAAAGGCTGTCGCCGCCGCCACTCGCCAGAATCATGAGAACCATCCTGGGACTGCGCACCGTTGTTGTCGGCTTGTTTCTAGCCCTCGGGATCGCCGCCACCCAGGCGGCCCCGGCCGGCGCCGTTGAGACCGGCCGCTATCGCAATCTCTTTCGCGAGCTGCTCGGGCGGAGCGAGGGCGAGATCGACGCGAAGCTGGCGGCTGCCTGGCAGCAGCTTTTCTACGGCCGCGACGACACGGAGCGCGTCTACTATCCCGCCGGCCCCGACGAGGCCTACATCGCCGATGTCGGCAACGGCGAGGTGCGCTCGGAGGGTATGTCCTACGGCATGATGATTGCGGTCCAGTTCGACAAGCGCGCCGAGTTCGACCGGCTGTGGCATTGGGCGCGGGCGCACATGTATCACGCCAACGGGCCGCGGCGCGGCTACTTTGCCTGGCAGTGCACGTTTGCCGGCCGGCAGATCGACCCCGGGTCGGCCTCCGATGGCGAGGAGTGGTTCGCCATGGCGCTCTTCTTTGCCGCGCACCGCTGGGATGCCGCCGGCGCAGCCAGCTATGGCGCCGACGCGCAGGCGCTGCTGCGCGCGATGCTGCTCGGGGGCGACCGCCGCGGCGGGAACATCACGAGCATCTTCGACCGGACCCACAAACAGGTGGTCTTCGCGCCCACGGGGGAGGCGAGCGTCTTTACCGATCCATCCTATCACCTGCCGGCCTTCTACGAGCTATGGGCGCGGTGGACTAGCGACGCCGGGGACCGGGCCTTCTGGGCGGAGGCGGCCACCGCCAGTCGCGAACTGTTCCGGCGCGCCGCCCACCCGCGCACCGGCCTGATGCCGGACTTCTCGAATTTCGACGGCGCCCCGCGTCGCAGCGGCGGCCGGGAGGACTTCCGCTTCGACGCGTGGCGGACGCTGGGTAACGTCGGGCTCGACTACGCCTGGTTCGCCCAGGATCCGTGGCAGGTGGAACAAAGCAACCGGGTGCTCGCCTTTCTCGCGTCGCAGGGCCCCGCCTGCCCCAACCAGTTCACGCTCGACGGCAAACCGCTCTCCACCGACTCCTCGCCGGGGCTGTTCGCGATGGCGGCGGTCGCCGGCCTGGCTGCCGATCCGGAGCTGGCCCGGCCGTTCGTGCAGCGCCTGTGGGATACGCCTATCCCCACGGGCAAGTGGCGTTACTACGACGGCCTGATCTACTTTTTGGGTCTCTTGGAGGTCAGCGGGCGCTTCCAGATGCACGGAGCCCCGGTGCCTCCATGAACCTGTTCCGCGCCGCCCTGATCACGGTGTCCGTCACGACCAGTCTGTCCGCGTTTGCGGCCGCGCCCAATCGGGCGTTCGCAACCGGCCACTACCGCAATCTCTTCGCCGAATTCCTCGGCCGGACCGAGGCCGAGGCTGACGCCAAGCTGGCCGCCGCCTGGCAGCAGCTCTTCTACGGGCGCGACGACACCCAGCGTGTCTATTATCCGGTCGACGGCGAGATGGCCTACGTGGCAGACATCCAGCACAACGACGTCCGCACCGAGGGCCTGTCGTACGGGATGATGATCGCGGTCCAGATGAACCGGCAGGCGGAGTTCAACCGCATCTGGAAATGGGCCTGCACGCACATGTACCACACGGAGGGCCCGTTCGCCGGCTACTTCGCCTGGCATTGCCGGTACGACGGCAGCCAGATCCATCCGGGCCCGGCGCCCGACGGCGAGGAGTGGTTCGTGATGGCGCTGTTCTTTGCGGCGCACCGCTGGGGCCGCGGCGAAGGCATTTTCAACTACGAACCGCAGGCGCAGGCGCTCCTGCGCACCATGCTGCACAAGGGCGATCACGGCGACGGCTCCGTTACCAGCATGTTCGACCGCGGGGCCCGACAGGTCGTCTTCGTGCCCCACCCGCCCGGCGCCGGCTTCACCGATCCCTCGTACCACCTGCCCGCGTTCTACGAGCTGTGGGCGCGCTGGGCCGCCGACCCGGAAGATCGCGCGTTTCTCGCCCAACTGCCGGCGGCTAGCCGCGACCTCTTCCGGCGCGCCGCCCACCCACGCACCGGCCTGATGTCGGACTACGCGGAATTCGACGGCCGGCCGCACCGCGCCCGCGGTCACGAGGATTTCCGGTTCGACGCCTACCGGACCCTCGCCAACGTCGGGCTCGACTACGCCTGGTTCGCCCAGGATCCGTGGCAGGTGGAACAAAGCAACCGGGTGCTCGCCTTTCTCGCGTCGCAGGGCCCCGCCTGCCCCAACCAGTTCACGCTCGACGGCAAACCGCTCTCCCAAGTGTTCTCCCCCGGGCTGCCGGCGATGGCTGCGGTTGGTGCGCTCGCGGCCAACTCCGCCGACGGCCACCTTTTTGTGCAGCGCCTGTGGAACATGGAAATCCCCGCGGGCCCGGAACGCTACTACGACGGCTTGCTCTATTTTCTCGCGCTGCTGGAAGTCAGCGGTCGGTTCCAAATCCACGCGCCCCCGGCCGGTCGATGAGTCGCGCCCGCACTCCCCACATGTACTCCCGTTCTTGGTTGTTTCCCCGCTTGCTCGGGCTCGGCCTCCTGGCCTCCGGTCTGGCCCGCGCCGAGGATGGTTATCGGCTGTGGCTGCGCTATGACCGCATTGGGGACGAGGCGCGGCGTGCCGCCGGCGCGGCGGCGCTTGGCCGCATTGTTCTGGCCACTCCGTCCGCAGCGGAATCCCCCACCCTCGCGGCGGCTCGTGACGAACTCACTGCTGGCCTGACCGGGCTGTTGGGAATCAACCCGGCCATCGCGCTCGAGCACGCGGGCGTCAATGCCGCTTGGGGCGACGAGGGCTACGCCGTCAGCGCCTTCTCCCGCGATGGTCTCCGCGGCGTCATCATTGCCGCAAACCATGATGCCGGCGTCCTCTACGGAGCGTTCGCGCTCCTGCGTCAGCTTCAGACCGACGGCCCTCTCGACGACCTGAACCTGGTCAGTTCGCCGAAGATCCGGCGCCGGCTGCTGGATCACTGGGATAACCTCGACCGCCGGATCGAGCGCGGCTACGCCGGCTTCTCCCTCTGGGAGTGGTTTGTGCTGCCGGACTACCTGAACCCGCGGTACCGCGATTACGCGCGGGCCTGCGCTTCGATCGGGATCAACGGCACGGTGCTGAACAACGTCAATGCCGACCCGCTGATCGTCACCGCCCCGTGGCTGCGCAAGGTCGCCGCGCTCGCCGATGTCTTCCGCCCCTACGGCATCCGGGTCTATCTCAGCGCGCGCTTCAGCGCGCCGATCGAGATCGGTGGTCTGAAAACGGCCGATCCGCTTGATCCCGGCGTGATCCGCTGGTGGCGGGACAAGGCGGACGAGATCTACGGCCTGATCCCTGATTTCGGCGGTTTTCTGGTGAAGGCCAATTCGGAGGGCCAGCCCGGGCCGCGCGATTACGGTCGCACCCATGCCGAGGGCGCGAACGTTATCGCCGACGCGCTCGCGCCGCACGGCGGCATCGTCATGTGGCGCGCCTTTGTCTACGACCAGAAGAACCGCGACGACCGCGTCAAGCAGGCGTACAACGAGTTCCGGCCGCTCGATGGGAAATTCCGCCCCAATGTGTCGGTGCAGATCAAGAACGGCCCGCTCGATTTTCAGCCCCGCGAGCCCTTCCACCCCCTGTTCGGGGCGATGCCGAATACGCCGCTGACCCTCGAATTCCAGATCACGCAGGAATACCTCGGGAACGCCGTGCACCTCGCCTTTCTCGCGCCGCTGTGGAAGGAGTGCCTCGAGGCGGATACGTTCGCGGCGGGCCCCGGCTCGACCGTCGCCCGCGTGGTCGACGGGAGCGTGGATCATCACGCGGACTCGCTCATCGCCGGCGTGGCCAACACCGGCACGGATCGCGACTGGTGCGGTCATCCGCTCGCCGCGGCCAACTGGTACGCCTTCGGCCGCCTCGCCTGGGACCACACGCTCTCGTCCGCGCAGATCGCCGGCGAATGGACGCGCCTGACCTTCTCCAACGACCCGCGGCTGGTGCCGCCGGTGACCACCATGCTATTGGCCTCCCGGGACGCCGTTGTGAACTACATGACGCCGCTCGGCTTGGCCCACCTCATGGCCACGGACCACCACTACGGGCCCGGCCCCTGGGTCGACGACCTGCGCCCCGACTGGAACCCGGTATATTTTCACCGCGCGGACCCTCAGGGCCTCGGCTTCGACCGGACCGCGGTCGGTTCCAACGCGGTCGCGCAATATGCGCCCCCCGTGGCGAAGGTGTTTGGTGATCCCGGCACCTGCCCGGAGAATCTGCTGCTCTGGTTTCACCATTTGCCCTGGGATTACCGCCTCCACTCGGGGAAGACACTCTGGGACGAGCTGTGCTTTCACTATCAGGCGGGCGTGGACGCCGTTCGCGGTTGGTTGACGACCTGGGCCTCGCTCAAGGGCCTCGTCGACGAGGAGCGGTTCCAGCACGTGCAGGCGCTGCTCATCCGTCAGGAGCGGGAGGCGCGGGGCTGGCGGGATGCCTGCCTGCTCTACTTCCAGACCTTCTCGCACCGCCCGCTCCCGGCAGGAGTCGAGCCGCCGGAACATCCGCTCGAATATTACAAGGCGATCCAACTCCGGTACGTGCCCGGTTCGCCGGGCGGAAAGTAGCGCGGGCTCCGCGCATTTCGCTCGCACGAAGGTTTCGCCGACCCTTGTTGCTGCGTTCACAGCGTCGGCGTCCATCTCGATCTCTTCGCCTGCACCGAGCCCTGAGCCGGCGCCGGGGTTTGAGCTTGGGGTTCTGGTCTCGGGTTGAAGGGGGCAGCCCGTCCGCGGTGAGACTCCCAAGCGGCAGGGCGCTCTTTGCCGCGCCGCTGGTTGCCAGCCGGCCGGATCCGTCATTTCCGTGCCTTCCGACGGCCAACGGTTTCTCCCCTGGAGTTTCTGATTCAGGGACTTCGACGTTGAA
>DATIWI010000130.1:0-7441 GCA_035519475.1 Opitutaceae bacterium | reverse complement strand
CAAGACGATGTTCGGCCGCATCATCAAGGGCTGGAACACCGGGTTCGAATCCGGCACGAAGGTGCTGGACGGCCTCGAACTCGCCTCGCCGTACACGTGGAACCTGGCGCGGCGCGACCTCTTTGGCGCCAATTCCTTCTACCGGCCCGATGTCTGCCAGGCCGCGGTGCTCGTCGGGTCGCGGCCCTATCAAACGGGCCTGCGCAAGCTCGTGGACAAAAACGGCGGCGACGGCACGGTGTACGTTTGCACCGCCAATCTGAACGCGGCGGGGGTGAGCATGCGCTTCGGCCGCCAGGACCAGCCGGTCGCAGTGTCGCCGTGGGCGTCCGCCGCCCAGCCCATCGCCTTCGGCGTGTTCCCCGATCGCGATCACGGCAGCATCACGCGTCCGGATCAGGGTGACGGCAACCTGGGCGACGCCATCGTGCGGTTTCTGCAACTGGCGTCGGCCGCCGATTATGCCGCCTACGCCGCGGAGTGCGATCAACGCACCGCGGCCACGCTGCCCGCGAGCCCCACGAAGGAGATCTACCACTCCTACCAGAACCTCGTCGCGCGTGTGACCGACGACCTCGGTTACCCGGTCGCCGATTATTTTCTCGAGTTCTATGAGCGCCCCAAGCGGCCGGCGGACCAGACCCGGATCGACCAACTCATGGTGCGGATCCACGCGCAGATCCTGGAGGACGTGCACGTTTACGACAACGACCACAGCTACCGCTCGCTGATCTTCGACCTCACCGATCTCGGCAAGGCGCTGGCGGACGGCAAAGAATTGATGTTCAGCCTGTCGGCGGCCCCCTTGAGCAAACTCATCGGCTTCACCGCCGGTCAGGACTACAATGACGTCGGCGAACTGGCCGTCGACCTCGCTTCCGGCCAGGGCTTCTGGCGGCCCAATCAGACGCTGCTGGCCGATCTGAGGATCGAGCGGACGCAGACCGCGGAGGCCTTCACCCTCGAGCGGGCGTGAGTCGCCGGCTGAACCCGCGAGAGCCTGCCGGCCGCGGGCGAGACAGGAGACGCGGACACCACCCGGTGATCCGACAAAAAGAGTCTGGCGTTCGCGCGCGCATCCCCATCATAGACCTTTCCACTTTACCCGCATGCACACCTCCTCGCGCCTGTCCGGATTGTCCGCCTGCCTGCTTCTGACCTTCGTGCTGGCCCCCTGCCCCCGCGCGGCCGGCGCGGACAGCGCCGCCGCCGGACCGGAAAAACCGGCCGCGCCCGCCGCCGCCGATCACTCCAGCCAGGTGGAGAATTCCGTGGTCAAGGTCTTCGCCACGATGCGGTATCCGGATTTCGTCCGGCCGTGGAGCAAGCAATCGCCCTCGGAGGTTTCGGGCAGCGGCGTCGTTATTGAAGGCAAGCGCATCCTCACCAACGCGCATGTGGTCCTGTATGCGAGCCAGATCCAGGTGCAGGCCAACCAGGCGGGCGACAAGATTTCGGCGACGGTGGAGATGGTGGCGCCGGGCATTGACCTCGCGGTGCTCAAGCTCGACGACGAAACGTTCTTCGCCACCCATGCGCCGCTCGCGCGCGCCAGCACCCTGCCCGAGATCAAGGACACCGTCATGGTCTACGGCTTCCCCACCGGGGGCACGAGCCTCTCGATCACCAAGGGCATCGTCTCCCGCATCGAGTTCGCGAGCTACAATTTTCCCGTGGCGGGCCTGCGCATCCAGATTGACGCGGCGATCAATCCCGGCAACAGCGGCGGCCCGGCGGTCGCAGGCGACAAGATGATCGGACTGGCCTTCAGCCGGCTGGGCGGCGGCACGGAGAACATCGGCTACATCATCCCCTGCGAGGAGATCGAACTCTTTCTCCAGGACATCGCCGACGGCCGCTATGACGGCAAACCCGCCTTGTACGATGAGCTCCAGACCCTCGAGAATCCGGCGCTGCGCTCGTTTCTCAAACTCGACAAGGCGGTCGAGGGCATGGTGGTGCACCGGCCTTATCGCGACGATCCGGACTATCCGCTGAAGGAATGGGATGTGATTACCCGGATTGGCGACACGCCGGTGGACGACCAGGGGATGATCAAGCTGGGCGGCAACCTGCGCGTACAATTCGTCTATCTGATCCAGAAGATCGCCAAGGACGGCAAGGTGCCCCTGACCGTCGTGCGCGCCGGCAAGCCGCTGGCGGTTAACCTGCCGGTCCCCGCGGACCGCCCGATGCTGATTCCGGATCTGCGGGGGGCCTATCCTTCTTACTTTGTCTACGGACCGCTGGTGTTTTCCGCCGCTTCGTCCCAGTTCGTCGGCGCCTTGGGAGGAAATGCCCACCTCGTCAACCTGCTGAGCCTGCTCGGCAGCCCGCTGGTCACGCGGCGGGGGGACAAACCCGCGTTTCCCGACGAGGAGCTCGTCATCGTCTCATCGCCGTTCCTCCCGCACAAGCTGTCGCAGGGCTATTCCAGCCCGGCGGGCAAGGTGGTCCAGACCGTCAACGGCATCCCGATCAAGAACCTGCGCCAGCTGGTGGAGGTCCTGCGCGACGCGAAGGACGAGTTCGTTGTCGTCGAGTTCTGGGGCCGCGACGCCGAGGCGCCAGCCTTCGTCCGCAAGGAGATGCTCGCTGCCACGGAAGACATTTTGAACGACAACGGCATCCGCAGCCAGGGGACGCCGGACACGATGGCGGTGTGGAACGCGAAGCCGGCGAAGTGAGCGCGACGGGTGAAACCGCGCTCCGCGCGGGCTGATCGGCCGGATCTTTGCCGAAGCCCTCGCGGCGCGGCTTCGCGCATTCGGGCGACGCCGTTCCTGCACTGGCCCCCGGGGGGGGTGACGGGCGCAGCCCTCAGAGAGATTTCTCTGGAGCCGACCATGGGTTCACAGTGCAGACTCCCGCGCTGACGCTGCGCCGATGGGCGGCGGAGCGGACCATGAACAGGACACCACCATGAAAACCATCACCAAAGACCAGTTCGTCGCCCTCCTGGACGAGGCCGGCATCACCGACGCGCAGAAGCACCGTTTGCACGCACTCTTCGAGGCGCGTCACCCGGAAGGCCACCAGGCGTTTCTGCAGTGGCTCGGAATCCCGGCCGACACGATTCGCGCCATCCGCGAGAAATCGCGGCAGGCGGTCTAGCCTCGGTTTCGTCGTTGGGCTCGGGCCGAGGCCTGCCTTCGGCCCGAGTTGACGACAATCCGAACGAGGGGTCCGCCGGGATGGCAGGAGCTGTATCCCCACAAATGCGTTTTGCCTCGACCCGCCGCCTGCCGCGCTGCCCAGCTTCAGGCGAGCGGTTCAATTCTCGCCGGTTGCGCTGAATGCCCGGCGCCGCAACCGCCCGCTTTAGGCGTCCACGTTCATTTCCTTCAGTTGTTCGATCAGCAGGACCACGGATTCCTTCACCTTCTGCGTGGAGAACTTGAATTGCACCATTTTGGAACCCGGGCCATCCACGACGCGCTTTTCGACATAGACGCCGTACCGCGGCCGGCCGTCGGCATACGTGTCGGCGATGTTCTGGCGCAGGGCGCAGCCGCGGCATTGCGCGGTCTTGCCGCACCCCCCGGGCATCCCCGCGTAGTAGCACTCGATCGCCATGCCCACTCTGTCGCCGGTCAGGCGGCTCGCCGACTTTCCCAGGAGTTCTTCGGCAGCGTGGTTCGCGGCCAATACCAGGCGGTCGCCGTCGGTCGCCAACACCGGAAACGCGAGGTCGTTCAGAAAATCGCCCAAGCTGGTCGTTGCTTCTCCCATCAGCTTCATCCGGCACTCCCGGCAGATCCCGTGCGAGACCTCCGCGTTCGGGGTGGCATCGTCCTCCAGGATTTTCTGGCACCACGCGCAAACGACTTTCATGGCCGGCTACTCTCCAAGCTCGCTCGACGATGGCGAGGAAAATGCGGAAGTCCAATCGCGGCGCGTCGCCCCACCCTGGCGGTGCCGGACCGCGGCTGGGGAGCGGGTGTGGCTGCGGGTCCTGCCGATCCGCCGAAAACGCTCCCGCGCGCGCAGATTCGGCATTGAAATCCGATCCGGCGGGCCCCATGAATCTGCCTTTTGGCCTGCGGTGCCGGCGGCGGACGCCGGGCGGGCAGGCCGACCTGCCACCGGGCGGGCCGCCGGCCTTGAACCAACACGCGATCATGACGAAACCGACCTTCGCAGTCTGCGGAAAGAACGACCTCATTCTCGTCGCCGGTGCCGGTGGCTTCATCGGCGGCTCGCTGGTGCGCTATTTCACGGAGCGGGGTTTCACCCGGATCCGGGCAGTCGACCGCAAACCGCTCCCTGAATGGTACCAGCGCATCGACGGCGTCGAATCGCTCTGCCTGGATCTGACCGACGAGGCCAGCTGCAAACGCGCGGTCGCGGGCGCGGCGGAGGTCTACAATCTCGCGGCCGACATGGGCGGCATGGGCTTCATCGAGCGCTTCCGCATCATGTGCCTGCGGAGCATCCTGATCAACACCCACCTGATCGAGGCGGCGTATCGCGCCGGGGTGGAGCGCTACTTCTATTCGTCATCGGCCTGCGCCTACAACACGCAGCTGCAGGCGGATCCGCATTGCCGGGCCTTGAAGGAATCGGACGCCTATCCCGCGTTCGCCGAGCGCGGCTACGGCTGGGAGAAGCTGATGTCCGAGATGTTTTGCCAGGAATACCACGCGGAACGCGGCATGCGGACGGCCATCGCGCGTTTCCACAACGTCTATGGCCCGTGGGGCACCTGGGATGGCGGGCGGGAGAAGGCGCCCGCCGCCCTCTGCCGGAAGGTGATCGTCGCGAAGGACACGGGGGCCGACACCATCGAGATCTGGGGCGACGGCAGCCAGCAGCGGAGCTACATGTACATCGACGACTGTCTGGTCGGCATCGATCAGATCATGCACTGCAACGAACTCATCGCCACGCCGATCAATCTCGGCTCGAGCGAAATGATCTCCGTCGACGAGTTGGTGAGCCTGGTCGAGAAGATCGGTGGTGTGAGGCTGAAGCGGAAATACCTGCTGGGCGCGCCCAAGGGCGTCGCCGGCCGCAACAGCGACAACACGATGATCAAGCGCATCCTGCGCTGGGAGCCCAGCATCTCCGTCAGCCGCGGCCTCCGCCCGACCTATCGGTGGATCGAGCAGCAGTACCGGGCCCGCCAAGCCGGCCGGAAGACCGTCAAAGACACCCTCTGATTCCGCCTCGCGCCGGCGGACCCGGGATCGCGGGCGCGGCGAAGCATGACCTCGTCGGCTCACGCCCCATTCCGCCTCACGGACGCGATCGGCGATTTTCCCTATCGCCTGCAACTGGCCGGCGGCTGGATCGACCAGCCGTTTGTCTCCCGGCTCCATCCGGCGCCGCCCGGATCGATGGTGGTCGTGAGCCTGCGGCCCAGTTTCCGGCTGATGGATCGCGCCGGCATGGCCACCGGCTCGCGCAAGGTCGCCCTGCGACTGTGGCCCGACGGCCTGCCCGACCGGGATCGACTGGCCTTGGTCGAGGAGCTCTACGAGGCGGAGAACCGCGGCAAGGCCGAGCCGTCGGGAACCCAGGACATGATCGGGCTGATCTATCCGGGGGTAAGCCGCCTCGACTACGACATCCGCCATCGTGGTGGCGTATTTCCCCGGGCGATCGAGTCGACCACTGATCCCGCGGTGGTGCGCTGGCTCGAACGCGTCGTTCACCTGCTGCCGGTCATGCCGCGGCCCGAGGGCTACAATCCGTTGGGTGTGCAGAACTTGGAGCCGGAGTGGATTCGCCGTCTCGGCCAGTCGGGCCGCGCGTGCTACGAAGCCATCATCGGACGCAACGTGGCCGCGCTGGGCGCCGCCTTGAACGAGACCATGGCGTGCTGGGAGGCGTTGCTGCCCCATACGGTTCGGCACCCCACCCTCAGCCGCGATCTCCCGGCGCTGCTGCAGCACTACCAGGCGCGCTACGCCGGCGCGATGTTCTCCGGATGCGGCGGCGGCTATCTGACCGTGGTCTCCGAGAAGCCCGTGCCCGGCTCATTCCGGATCAGGGTCAGGTCCGCCTGAATACCCACGATGTGCCCAAGCCCTCTAGACGGATTGATTCGGATACCTGGAGGGGCGACCGCCGTGTTGCCCGGCTTCTCCATCAAGCTCGGCCCGCACGGCGGCGGGCCCTCCATCAGGCCACCATGACCCGCGTGCTCATATCGGCCGCTCTGGACCAGCTCGATACGAAATGCTTCCGCCTTCTGCAGGAAGCGGCAAAACTCGGCGAGTTGCACGTCCTGCTGTGGTCGGACCAGGCGATCCGCACGCGCACCGGCCGTGAGCCGAGGTTTCCCCAGGCGGAACGCGCCTACGTGATCCGAGCCGTGCGTTACGTCACCGAAGTGCACCTGTCAGGCCCGACCGTGGCGCCCGACGCGCTGCCGACCCGGCGTTCGCTCCGGCCGGACATCTGGGCGGTCGAGGAGCAGGACGCCACGCCGGCAAAACAGGCCAATTGCACGGCGCATGGCGTCGCTCTTCGCATCATCCGCGCGGCCGATCTGGCGGGTCTGCCCCCGCCGCCGGTGCCGGCTCCGTCCGTCCGGAAGAAGGTCGTCGTCACCGGCTGCTACGATCTTTTCCACTCCGGCCACGTGCGCTTCTTCGAGGAATGCGCGGAACGGGGCGATCTGTACGTGGTCGTCGGCAACGACGACAACATCCGCCAGCTCAAGGGGCCGGGGCATCCGTTGTTCCCCGCGGCGGCGCGGCGCTACCTGGTGGCTTCGATCCGGCACGTGACACAGGCACTGGTCGCGTCGGGCAGCGGATGGATGGACGCCGCGGAGGAGATCGCCCAGATCAAACCGCAACTCTATGTCGTCAACGAAGACGGCGACCGGCCGGAGAAGCGGGCATTCTGCACGGAAAACGGAATCGAATACCTCGTGCTCAGGCGCCGGCCCAAGCCGGGGCTGGCGCGTCGCACCAGCACGGATCTGCGGGGCTTCTGACGCGCCCGCCCGGCAAATCCCATTCCGAAGCCGTAGGGCCCGAGCTTGCTCGTGGCCCACATCGAACGCCGCGTGGTGGCCGACTCGGCGCCCCGCCGCGGCGGCGGGGCGCCCTGCACGAACGCCCGGTTCCCGTAGCAGCCAACGTTACCAGGCTGCGGACAGGAATCCAGGCGCCATGAGGCCAGAGACGATCTCCCTCCGGCTTCCTGGCTTCTGAATTCCTCCCTCCGGCCTTCAGACCCCTGCCCGGGCCCCGCACCCCGACAATTCGCTCGTCTGGACGGCGGACGCCGGCCCACAATCGGCCGCCATCATGCAAACCTGGAAGACGCTGAACCGCCGGCTCCTTTGCCAACCCAACAAATTCCTGGCGGTCGAGCTGCACGAGCTCGAACTGCCCGGCGGCCGGCGCATCGCGGACTGGCCGTGGCTGATCATGCCGGATTACGCCAATGTCCTCGCCCGGACCGTCGATGGCCGCTTTCCGTG
>DATIWI010000129.1:0-15352 GCA_035519475.1 Opitutaceae bacterium | reverse complement strand
CGACCCCGCCCATTCACTGCCGGCAACCCGGCTCCCTCGCGATTCGTCCTTACTTCCTTCGCAGCCGCACCATCCGGTCGAGGGCGCGCGCGGGCAGGAGCCATTTGAGGAAAAGGAGCAGCTTCGCGTGGGCCGGCCCGGCATAGCGCGCGGCGGGGCGGCGCGCCGTCAGCGCCTTCTCGACCAGCCGGGCGATGTCGTCGGGCTGTCCGGCCCAGGACAGCCAGCGCTGGTAGTTGCCGCGGAAACCCTCGATATACGGCGCGTACGCCCCGGCGTTCGCGATCACGCCCTCCGAGGCGCTGTTCGCCGCATCGACAAACTCGGTGAGGATGAAGCCGGGCCGGATGAGCACCACCTCGATCCCGAACGGCTGGAGTTCGCCGCGCAGGCCATCGGTGATGGCCTCGAGCGCGTGCTTGGTGGCATCGTAGACGGAGGTCAGCGGCCGCGCGATGCGCCCCGCCACCGAGCCGATGTTGACAATCCGGCCCGCGCCGCGGGCGCGCAGGTGCGGCACCACCAACTGGGTGAGCGCGATGAGCGCGAACAGGTTGGTCTCGAAGTTGCGGCGGATGAGATCGACCGGCACCATTTCGACCGGACCACGGGTGCCGTAGCCCGCGTTGTTCACCAGGGCATCAATGTGGCCGTGGCGCTGGAGAGCTTCGTCCACCAGCCGCCGCCGGTCGGATTCGTCCGTCACATCGGCCGCGACCGCGAGGACGCGCGGGCCCGCAGAATCGAGGTCCCGGGCCAGCGCCTCCAGCCGGTCCGCCCGCCGCGCGGAGATCACCAGCCTCGCGCCCGCGCGGGCCAGCCGCCGCGCCGTGGCCCCGCCGATGCCGGAGGACGCCCCGGTGATGATGACGACGTGATCTGCCAGTGAACGCATGGTCCGCCATGGTGTCGAAAGGGCGCGCCGCGTCGAAGCGAAACCGCGTGATCTTGCACCGCACGGCAATTCGCGGTCCAATGGCGCCCCGTCATGTTCAGCCGCCTTTCGCTCCTCGCCGTCCTCCTGCCCCTCGGCCTCCGCGCCGAGGTCACGCTCGCGCCGCTCTTCGCCGATCACGCGGTCCTGCAGCAGGACAAGGCTGTGCCGGTCTGGGGCCTGGCGGCTCCCGGCGAAGCCGTCACCGTGACGTATCGCGGCCAAACAGTGCGCGCCACGGCGGGCAAGGACGGCCGCTGGATTGTCTTCCTTGATCCGCTCCAGCCCGGCGCCCCCGCGGAACTCGTGGCAAGCGGCACGAACTCGGTGAAGGCGGAGGACGTCGTGGTCGGCGAGGTATGGGTGTGCTCCGGCCAATCCAACATGGAGTTCCGGGTATGGGGCCCGCCGGGTGACGTCTACCGCGTGGACAATGCCGACGAAGAGGTTGCCGCCGCTCAATTCCCCCTCATCCGGCATTTCAAGGTCGAGCGCGCCACCGCCGCCCAGCCGGCCGACACGGCGCAGGGCGCCTGGGTGGTCTGCAGTCCGGAGACCGTCGGGCAGTTCACCGCCGTCGGCTACTTTTTCGCCCGGGATTTGGCCCCGAGGCTCGGCGTGCCCGTCGGCCTCATCAACGCGACCTGGGGCGGCACCGCGGTCGAGTCGTGGTTGAGTGAGGCCGCGCTCGCGAGCGATCCGGCCTTCGCGGTCGTGGACACGCGCTGGAAGCAAGCGCTCGTCGACTGGCCGGCGAAGGTCGCGGAGTACGACGCCGCGCGCGCCGCCCAGGACAAGGACGAGGCGGCCGCCAAGGCCGCGGGTCCGGCGAAATACACGGAGTACCTCAAGAACCGCGTCTGGCTCCGTCCCCCGCCCAGCCCCACGAGCCCCGAGGCGCCGCGCAGCCTGTTCAACGGCATGATCAATCCGCTGCTTCCGTACGGGATCCGGGGCGTGCTCTGGTACCAGGGTGAGTCCAATGAGTCGCGGCCCACCGAGTATCCCGCGCTGTTCGCCGCCCTGATCACCTTCTGGCGGGCGCACTGGGGTCAGGGGAATTTCCCCTTCTACTTCGTCCAGCTCCCCAACTTTGCCGCCGGCAACCCCGCGGGCTCCACCTGGGCCTGGCTGCGCGACGCGCAGGCGCAGGCCTTGCGCCTGCCCAACACCGGCATGGCGGTCACGATCGACCTCGGTGATCCGGGCAACGTTCATCCGCGCAACAAACAGGAGGTCGGCCGCCGTCTCGCCCTCATCGCCCGCCACCAAGTCTACGGCATCCCGGGCGACTGGTGTGGCCCCCGGTTCCAGTCGGCCGAACGCGAAGGCGCCGCGATGCGGGTGCATTTCACCCACGCCGAAGCCGGACTCGTGGCCCACGACAAGCCGCTGACGGCCTTCGTCATTGCCGGCGCGGATCGGCAGTTCCATCCCGCCGTCGTCCGGATCGAGCGGGACACGGTGCTGGTATCCTCCCCCGAGGTCCGCGAGCCGGTGGCCGTGCGCTACGCGTGGGCCAACGCGCCCGAGGCCAATCTGTTCAACGGCGCAGGTCTGCCGGCCGCGCCGTTTCGCAGCGATGAGTGGTAGCGCGCCGATTGAAAATACGAGGGGGAAGAATCAAGAGTGAAGAGACTGTTTCGCCCCTGATCTTCAATCCTGCGTCCTCGCTCCTCCCTTGCCGCCCGCTGGCGGGCGCCGCGCCGGTTTGTATTCCCTCGCGCCGGGTTTTTCGTCATCTTTTGACCACCTCCGGCGTGCGCGGCCTAAGAAATCCGGTCACGATTCGTTGTCCCTTCAACCGTCTCTCTCCGCCATCATCATCATGAAACCCCTCCCGCCGGTCGCCCTCCTCGTCCTGGCTTCCTCCCTTTCACTGCGCGCGGAACCGGCGGACTCGCGCCTCACTGCCGCCACGGTCTACGCCGACCGCGCGGTGGTCACGCGCACCGCCACGCTCGACCTCGGCGCCGGCGAGCACGCGATCGCCTTCGAACGGCTGCCGGCCGGACTCCTCGACCAATCGTTGCAGGCTTCCGGCCGCGGCACCGCGGGCGCCACCATTCTCGACGTCAACGCGCAGACCGCCTACGTCGACTTCACTCCCAACGAACGCGTCAAGGAGCTCGAGGAGAAACTGAAGGAGCTCGCCAAGCAGCAGCGCGCGCTCGACGACCGCGCCCAGATTCTCGGCGACGAGCGCGATTTCGTGAAACGCATGCTGGCTGCCTCGACCGGCACCATCATCTATCCGCTCGGAGCCGACCCCGCGCACGGCGGCGGCGCCGCGGCCCGGCCCACGCTCGACGAATGGCAGAAACTCTACACGTATTCAGAGGAATCCTTCGGCAAGATCGCCGGCGAACTGCAGTCGCTCGACACCCAGCGCGAAGACCTGAAGACCAAGCAGGCGGCCCTGGAGGAGCAGCTCAACCAATTGCGGGGGGACCACGGCAAGAGCTACAAGACGGTGACTGTGCGCGTTGCGGTGACCCAGCCGGGCCGGCTCGACCTCACCCTGAAGTACGCCGTGCCCGGCGCGAATTGGGCGCCTTCGTACGACGCGCGCCTGCGCGCCGCGGACCGCGCCGTCGAGCTGTCGTATTTCGGCCTCGTGCGCAACGCGACGGGCGAGGACTGGAACGACATCGCGCTGACCCTCTCCACCGCGCGCCCCAGCCTCGGCGGCGGCGCGCCGGAGCTGCGGCCGTGGATCGTGGACGTGGCGCGGCCAATACGGCTGGATATGCCGACCGTGGGCGGGTTGATGCGCGACAAACGAGCCTCCGTCGACGAAGCCAAGCTCCAGGCCTTCAACGTTCAGGCTGCGGCCAACGCGCCCGCGCCGGCGGAACAGGACGCCGGCGTTCTCACCGCGGCGGTTGAGACCGGCGCCACGAGCGCGACGTTCAGGATTCCTGTCGCCGTCACGGTTCTGAGCAACAACACGGTGCAGAAGGTCAGCATCGCGACGGCCAAGCTCGCCGCGAATCTCCAGTACCAGGCCACGCCCAAGATGATGGAGGCGGCCTTCCTCAGCGCCTACGCGACCAACACCACCGACTATCCCCTCCTCGCCGGCGCGATGAACACCTTCCTCGATGACACCTTCATCGCGGCCAGCCGGCTGAAGACGGTGATGCCCGGCGAGAAGTTCGAGCTGCAGCTCGGCGCGGACGACGGCATCGCCGTCAAGCGCCGGCTGGTGAACCGCTTCACCGAGAACACCGGCCTCACCGGCAAGGGCCGGCGCATCACCTACGAATTCCTCGTCACCATCACCAACAACAAGAAGACCGCGGAGCGCGTGGTCTTCAAGGAACCGCTGCCGGTATCGCGTAACGAGAAGATCGAGGTCAGCCTGCTCACGCCCGCCGAGAGCGACGTGGGCACGAAGGAGAAGCCGAACGAGGTCACGCGCGAGGAGGACGGCAAGCTGGTGTGGCGGCTCGACGTCAAGCCGGGCGAGAAGCGCGAGATCTCGCTGAAGTTCACCGTCGAGTATCCCGGCGACCTGAACGTGTCCGGCCTGGAGTAGGCGAGACGGACCCGAGGGAGGGCGGCATCGCCGGCCGCCGTCCAACGCCGCCCGCACCAAGGAGAACCGCGGCGCGAGTCAGCCATCTTCCCTCTTGAATCAGGCGGCAGCCCCCGCTTGGCTCGCGGCATGCCGGAAGCTTCCGAACGCTGCGCGCACTGGCGTGAGGCTGGCCGCCGGGCGGCCGCGCCCGCGCTCCTCGCCCTGGCGCTGATCTTTTACGGTTTCGGTCTGTTCTTCCCCTTTTTCACCGTCACCAAGTTCTGGGTCTTCAGCAATGCCGTGTCGGTGGTGGGCGGGCTGCTCACGCTGTTTCAGCAGCGCGAGTACTTCCTCTTCGCCGTGCTCACCCTGTTCACGATCGTCTTTCCGTTGGTGAAACTCGGGCTGCTCGGCATCATCTGGCTGGAACGCGAACACGACCTCGCCCGGGTGCGGCGGCTCCATCACCGCGTCGAGTCGCTCGGCAAGTGGTCGATGCTCGACGTCTTCGTTGTCGCGATTTTGATCGTGGTGATGAAGTCCGCCTCCGTCGCCGATATCCGCATCAGCGTCGGCCTTTATCTTTTCACCTTTTCCGTGATCTTCACCCAGTTTGCCACGGCGTGGCTCGACCGGCTCCTGCGCCGGGCGTGACGCCAGCCGCCCGCGGGGCGCAAGTGCCGGTCAGCGCGGGTGCTTAGAAGCGGAGATTCACCCCGACGCTGTAGTTCATGTTTGATTTGTTGTCGCGGCCGAGCGCGCCCGTGACACCCCACTGGTCGTTCACCCAGTAATTGGCCTTCACCCCATAGCCCCACTTGTTGTTCACATGAAGCGAGGTGGCCTCCGTGTAGCTGACAAACGGCGTCAGCGACAGTTCGCGCGTGGCCTGAAACTCCACGCCGGTGGCGAGATCGTAGAGAAAGGAGTTATCGCTCACGCCCGCGGTCTTCGTCCAGAACCAGCCGGCGCCGACGCTGAAGAAGGGCCGGCCCCACGCCTGGTCGGGGACGAAGGCGGTGGCCGCGCCACCGAGCGATTGCTGGCGGGTGCGCGTGCCCGCGTAGCTCGAACTCCAGGCGTCGCTCATGTCCAGGCTGAGATCGAATCCCCGGTTCACGGGCTGATTGTAGGTGAAGCTCAGCCCCTGAAGGTTGACGGACGAATGGCTGAGGTCGGTGTAGCCGTAGGCGACCCCGGCGTAGGTCTGGCCGAGCAGGCCTTTGCCCGTTTCAGCCAGCGGCGCCGACGGGCCGGCGCCGGTCGATTGCGCGGAAGCCGCGACCGCGAGGCCAAAGGCGGCCAGGGTCGCAGACAGGAGGGTTCTAGTGGTTGTTTTCTGAGTCATGTTCATTCTTGGTTGGTTCCGCGACCAGGTCGCGGAGCAGAGAAATTCGACCGCCAGCTCCAAGAAGGTTCCGTGGGACCCGGCGCACGGCCGGCTAGAAGGACCCGCGGCGGAACTCGCGGGTGCCGCCTAATGGCTGGAAACCGCCCGGCTGCATCCGGAGTCAGCCGCTTGGCCCTTGAATCGACCCGCCGCCGCGGCTTTGGTTGGCCGCATGATCACGACCATCGGCTTCGACGCCGACGACACGCTCTGGCACAACGAGTCAATCTTCGAGGCCGCGCACGACAAATACCGCGCGTTGCTCGCGCGCTGGCACGATGCCGCCACAGTGGACCGCCGGCTCCTGGCTGCCGAGCTGGCCAACCTCGAACTGTACGGCTATGGCATCAAGGCCCACGCGCTCTCCTGCATTGAGACTGCCATCGAGCTCAGCGGCGGCGACATCCGCGCCGCGGAAATCCGCGAAATCATCGCCTATGCCAAGGAGATGCTCGCCCATCCGGTCGAACTGCTCGCGGGCGTAAGTGACACCATCCCGGAACTCGCTTCATCCTTTCAGCTGCTCCTCATCACCAAGGGCGATCTGCGCGATCAGGAGCGCAAGCTCGCGAAGTCCGGCCTAGCCCGCCATTTCCGGCACAACGAGGTCGTGGCCGAAAAGGATGTCGCCACCTACGCCCGCATTCTCCACCGCCTGCAGATCCCGGCGGCCGAATTCCTGATGGTGGGCAACTCCCTCAAATCCGACATCCTGCCCGCGCTCGAGCTTGGGGCGTATGCCGCGCTCATCCCCTATCACCTGCTGTGGAAAGGGGAACAGGCCGCCTCGCCGCCGCCGGTCGCGACGGACCGCTTCTTCCAACTGCAGTCGCTGACTGAACTGCCCGGGCTCGTGGCGAGGCTCAACGCCCCGGCGTGATCCCTCATCCGCGTCGTCCCGGGTCCCGACTTGCGAACGATTTGCCTTGTGCGCCCGCGCCGCGGCCCGCCGGCGGCGGAACTCGCGGCGTTTCGGCCGGGGCCGCTTGCGAATCCCTCGGTCCCAGCTATCGCTTCCCCCATGCGCGTCTTCCTCGGTCTCATTGCTACCATGAGCTTCCTCAGCGTGTTCACCTCCACTCGGGCCGAGCCACTCGCCGTCGGCGCAGCCGCCCCCGCTGTCACCGGTGTCACTGACACCGGTGACAAGCTCGACCTCGGCTCCGTCTACCCGAAGGGCTACACGCTCGTGTACTTCTTTCCCAAGGCGGACACGCCGGGTTGCACCGCCGAGGGTTGCAGCCTGCGCGATGCCTACCAGGACCTCTCGGACAAGGGGGTGATGGTAATCGGCGTGAGCACGGACGATGTCGCCGCCCAAAAAGCCTTCAAAGAGAAGTACCACTTCCCTTTCACCCTGCTCGCCGACAAGGACCAGACGGTCATCAAGGCCTTCGGCGTGCCGACGCGCGACATCCCGGCGATGGGCGCGCTCGCCGCCCGGCAATCCTTCCTCATCAACAAGGAGGGCAAGATCGTGTGGCGCGATCTGAAGGCTTCGACGAAGGAGCAGGCGGCCGACGTGCTCAAGGCGCTGAAAGCCGCCGGCGGTTAGCGCCGGCGATTCAAGACTTCAGAGGGAAGACGCAAGACCCGGGTCGGGTCTTCACTCTTTCCACTTCATTCTTCACTCGCTGCGTGGCGTCGCCGCGGGCGGCGGCAGGTGGCTGACCAACACCTTGTCGACCCGATGGCGGTCCATGTCGACGACCTCGAAGCGCCAGCCGTTCCATTCGAATTGGTCGCCCGCCACGGGGATGCGGCCGAACTGCGTCATCACGAGCCCGCCGAGCGTCTGGTAGTCGGCGGCGGCCTCCTGCGGCAGTTCGTCGAGTGCCAGGATGGTCTTGAGCTCGTTGATGGCGAGCGTGGCATCGATGAGCCAGGAGCCATCCTCGCGCTGCCGCGCCTGCGGCTGGTTGCGCTGGCCCTGCGCGGGAAGGTCGCCGACGATGGCCTCGAGCACGTCGATGAGCGTGACCATGCCCTGAATGCTGCCGAATTCATCGGCCACGAGCGCCGTGTGCCGCCCCGCTTTCTTGAATGACTCGAGAAGCTGGATGCCGTTCATGGTTTCCGGCACGACGAGGGGCGGCGTGAGCAGGTTCTTGAGGCCGGTCGGGATGCCGATGGCCGCATGCGCCCACAGCGCCTTCACGGCGACCATGCCGAGCACCTGGTCGCGATTGTCCTGATACACGGGAAAATGGGAATGGCCGCTGGCGACAATCTTGCGCCAGTTGACCTCCTCGGTGTCGTCAATGTTGAGGAAGACGATCTTCGGCCGCGGCGTCATGATCGCCGTGACCGGGAGCTGGTCGAGGCCGAGCACGCCCTCCACCATCTCCTTCTCGGCCTTGTGAAAGACCCCCGCGCGCAGGCCCTGCTCGATCAGGATGTTCACCTCCTCGTCCGTGACGGGAGGTTCGCGCCGGCGGGTCAGGCCGAAAGGCCGGAGCAGGTAATCGATGGCGGCGCTGACGCCCCGGATCACCGGGGAGACCACGCGCGCCAATCCTTCCAACGGGCCAGCCACGAACCGGGCCACGCGTTCGGGGTTGCGGAGGGCAATCCGCCTGGGAATGAGGTCGCCGATGAAGAGAAAAGAAAACGTGATGACCAGCACCACCCCGGCGAGCGCGAGAAAATCGGCCCACGGCGCCAGCGGCGGGAAGCCGACGAGCCACACCGCCAGCCGGTCGGCCACCTTCGAACCCCCGACAGCGCCCGCGAGAATGCCACACAGCGTGACGCCCACCTTGACGGTGGCCAGGAAGCGGGCGGGCTCCGCCCCGAGGGCCAACGCCGCCTGCGCGCCCTCATCGCCCTCCTCCGCCAACTGCTTCAACCGGGCCTTCCGGGCTGAACCAATCGCAATCTCCGCCATGGCAAGGAGCCCGCTGGCCACCAGCAACAAGCCAAGGACGAACAGCTCGGTGGAGATTCCCGGCATGGAAAAGGGGCGCAGCCTAAGGCGAACCGGCGCGCACGAGCAACCCTTTTACCGTGGAATGCCACCCGCGCAGGCGAAACCCGCAACCGATCGGGCGACGCCATCTCGTTCGGAACCGAGATCATGCGTCCGTGCGCGGCGATCGCCACTCCGCCGCGCACGGTGCGCTTCTGAGCGGCCCCCGCCACTCAGCTTGCGATCACCGCCTCGCGCCGCTGGCCGCGCGGCCGGTTCGATGAAAACGGCATCGGACAGGAAGCGCCATCGAACCACGTGCCTTCTACGAATGTGGTGGTCGGAATCTCGGGCACGCCGAATTTGTTGTGCTGCAATTGGCCGGCCAGAATCTCGACGGCGAGCGCTCCCACGGTCGCGTGATTCTGGCGCACGCCCGCCGTCTGCCCGGTGAACTCATCCAGGAACACATCCACGAACGAGACATCCTGCGGAATGCGCAGGCCGAGCCGCTTGATTTGCGGCATCACGAAGGACGCCTTGCTGATGAGGACCTCCGGCCGGTACCGGCCAAACCACTCCTGAAAGGCGGCGGGATCAGCCGTGACATCGGTCTTGCTTTCGTTGATCCACCGCTCGACCGGCATCGAGCCGGGAAAGATATGCGCCGGAATCCGCTCCCGCGGGGCGAGGTTCTGCTGTTCGCAGAGAAAGCCGGCCGTCCACAGGTGATCAACGGAATGATCCCAGCCCCGGTGCATGACAAATCCGATGCGCCGGTAGCCCGCGGCAATCACCTTCTGCATCGCCAGGCGGACAATATCGCACTGGTTGTTCGTCACGTTGTGCAGTTCCGGCTTGTGCGGAAAGTAGTCGATCTTGACTCCGCTCAAATGCTTCCAATCGAACTGCAACTCGATGTCGATTTCGCGCATATGCGACGCAATGATGACGCCATTGATGCCGCGCGCATACAGGATCCCACTCAGCCGGCCGTGGGTCAGGCCCGGCTCGCGCAGCCAGAAATGCTCCAGGTTGAACCCGAGTTCCTTCGCCTTGGCCAGGGCGCCCGCGAAAAAATCCGGATGGGCCGTCACGTATTTCCAGCCCCACCGCGTATTCCAGTTCGTCACATAGGCGAGGGTCGGGGGGTTGCGCCGGGGGATGACCTGCCCGCGATAGGCGACCAGCGCGCGCAGCCACGGATCGGGGGTGTAGCCCAGCTGCTGGCCCAACTCCTGGATTCGCAGCCGCGTAGTCTCCGGCAGCCGGGGATGGTTGCGCAGCGCGAGGGAGACCGTCGTGACGTGCACGCCGGCCGCGCGCGCGATATCGGCCAAGGTGACCCGGCGTTCATTCATGGGGCAGGCAGCCCCCTAGGAAGGGTGCTGGCGCGGGGCCGCGCAAGTCTAAAGTTAGCGCAGCGCGATCTTTGCCAAGCCCCACCCGATGTCGCCAACGTGACCCAGTTGCCATGCCGGACGGGCACCTTCCCGTTCCCGCTTTATCCCTCACCAACGTCGGCAGAAGTTCACCCTCCCGCTTCGCCTTCTTCCTGTTCACGCCAGGTCAAACCCGTTGGGCCCGGCCTCGGACCCTTCCTCCGTAAGACAGAGTGTGGCGCTTGTGCTCGTCGAACTCAGCCCATGGGCCTGCAGTTCCCTCATCCCTTAAGCGGTCGCGTTCCTCCCCGGCCAGCTGCGCTCAGCGCGTAGCCGCGCCGCCGTGATTGCTTCCGCGATGCCCGCCATCGCGACGCATTTCTAACCATCGCCCCAACACCCGAAACCATGAAAAGACATACCCAGACCTTAGTCATCGGGATGCTGTTTTTCGGTAGCATCCTTGCCGGCGGTCTGCCCGCCCAGCAAACGACTACGTCCACCCCACCGCCTGCGGGGGGTGGGTCCACGGAGGAGCATGTCGTCCACCTCAACCCGTTTGAGGTGACGACCACGCACGACATCGGCTATCAAGCCACGGAAACGCTGGCCGGCACCCGCATCCGGACCAACCTGGCCGACGTCAGCGCGTCGATTTCCGTCGTCACTTCGGAGTTCCTCAAGGACATCGGCGCGACGAACAGCCTCACCCTGCTCGAGTACACGCCCAATGCTCAAATGGCCGGCACGGAAGGCACGTACGCCGGCGTGGGCAACGGCCAGACCGTCGACGAGTCCGGCAATCTGCGCGCCCCCGCCGGCGCCCAGCGCGTCCGCGGCTTGGCCGCGGCCGACAATGCCCGCGATTATTACATCACGGATATCCCGTGGGACTCGTTCAACACCGACCGCGTCGACATCCTGCGCGGGCCGAACTCGATCCTGTTCGGTTTGGGCAGTCCGGCCGGCATCGTGAACAACTCGCTCCATAACGCGGAATTCCGCGATTTCGGATCGGTGGAGGGCCGCACGGGCTCCTACGGCAGCGCGCGCGGGAGTATCGACCTCAACAAGGAGTTCATTCCGCAAGTGCTCGCGGTCCGCGTGGACGGCCTGTGGGACGACACAAAATACGAGCAAAAGCCCGCCTTCAACAATGACAAGCGCGTGTACGGCTCGGTGCGGTTTGACCCGCAGATCTTCCGGAACCGCGCCTTCCAAACGAGCTTCAAACTAAAGTACGAGCACGGCGAAGTGAACGCCAACCGGCCGCGCACGCTCCCGCCGACCGACGCCATCACGATGTGGTGGAACCCGGTGATGCCCAGTACGACCAATCCCTTTGGCGGCATGGGAAAGCAGTTCGTCAACAACCTCTATGATGTGTGGCGTACCGGCGGCGTCGTCGCGGGAAATGGCAGAGGTCTAATTCAGAACACCACGGTGAACTACCTACCGTGGCTTTCCAACGGCCCCAACCAGCAGCAGCCCTATTGGCTGATCGACGGCGCGACCAACCAAACCATCGCCGTGAACGGCGGATACATCAATAACGGCGCAATCAGCAGTACCGGAACCTATGCCGGGATCGCGGCCGGCATCTATGGTAAGGGAACGAATGACATGTTCTATGGCCTGGGCAGCCTGAACTCCGTCGTGAACGGCTACCACAACTGGAATTCCACGTTATTCCCCGACGCCCAATATGGCCAATACCGCTCGCAGTCGCTGCTCGATCCAACGGTCTTCGATTTCTACAACACCTTGATCGACGGCCCGAACAAGATGGAATTCGAGCAGTGGAACTCGTACAACATCGATTTCACGCAGACGGGCTGGGATGGTCGGATCGGCGTCGATTTCTCCTACGACCGCCAGAAGTACAAGCGCGGTGGCGAGGCCCTCTTCGGCGGCAACCCGACGCTTACGCTCGACGTACTCAAGAACTTCTTGGATTACTATGTCGCCGGCGTCAATCCGGTGACCGGGACTCAAAATCCAAACCTCGGCCGGCCCTACGTCTCCATTCCCAACAACGCCTTCGGCGGCAATTCCTTCTATACCGACCGCGAGTATAAGCGCGCCTCGCTGTTCGGCGAACTCCGGGTGTCGGATCTCACGAGTAACAACTTCCTCGTGAAGCTGCTGGGCAAGCATCAGTTCAACGCCGTCGCTGCCGATGAGAAGTACTACAACGAGCAGCGCCGTTGGCAGATCTACGCCAACAGTAAGGCTTGGGACGGCTATTGGAACAACAATGATGGGAGTACCCACTCCTTCCTGGATCGCCCGCCGCTGGGATACGTCTACCTCGGCGGGCCGGTCACCAGCCGCGACTCAGCCTCCGGCGCGCACATCCCGGGCGTCTCGGTCCCCATTAGTATGCAGAACTCCGGCGTCTATGTGTTTGATGAAACGTGGAAGGGCGGAAACCTGGCCACCCCCGTTTTGTGGAACGCCCCTTGGGACGTCCCGGCCAACCTCTATACGGCCTACAACGGCTTGCCGAGCCCGGACGCCACGACCGAACTCCTTCAGGCCACGAATCCTGCGAACTACGTCGGCTGGAACAGCAACTTCCAGGATAACCTCCTGCGCTACAACGGCGGCCAGGACAACAGCCTCCTGACGCTCGCCCAGAAGCAGCTGCGCGAGACGATCTCCTATGCCGGTTCGTACCAAGGCTACTTCTGGAACAACGCCCTCGTCGCGACGCTCGGCTGGCGCTACGACGAGGTTAAGACGAAGGATGTGACCGCGCAGCAGCAGCCGGGTAATCGCAGCATCCTGAATCTGTCGCCGAATGTTTACAGCATCGAGGGCGGATACCCACACAACAAGATCTTCAAGGGTCACTCCACCAGCGGGGGCGCGGTGCTCCACCTGAACTCAATCCTGCCGCACGACCCTCTGCCAATCAACGTCAGCCTCGGGTACGACGAATCGAGCAATTTCCAGGTCACGAGCGCGCGGGTGGATGTCTATGGCAACGTGATTGGGAATCCGACGGGCAAGACCTACGAGTACAATGTCCTGCTGTCGACCAAGGACGGCAAGTATTCCTTCCGGGCCGTCAAATACACGACCCGCGTCAAGAATGGCTCCAGCACGCTCTCCAACTCTGGTGCGCTCGGCTCGATCATTGGGCAGGGACTGCGGTGGCGGAACGTCTTCCTGTACCAACTTTCAGGTTACGAATGGTCCACGCGCAACTCGGACCAGCCCCGCAACAACTGGACCAACGCTTGGCCGCTGGGCCGGACCAACGTGCTCAGCCCGACCACGCCTTACACGGCGGCACAGGCGCAACACGACGAGGATGCCGCGATCACCACGTGGAATAACATTCAGAAAACGCTGGAAGGTACGAGCTACTTCAGGACGTGGAATTTCACGCCGGTCGATTCGTCGGTCCTCACCGATCGCACGACCTACCTGGCCAACCCCGCGAACTTCACCCCTCCCAACACATTGTTGGTGACCTCCTATACGTCGACCCAACCGCAGAACTTCGCGGTTACTTCCGACATGGAGTCCAAGGGCTACGAGCTTGAGCTGACGGCCAATCCGCTGCCGAACTGGCGCCTCGCGTTCAATGCGTCCAAGGCACAGGCGGTCCAATCCAACGTCGGTGGTGCCGCCACCACCCAGTTCGTCAACTACATCAATTCGCAGTTGATCAACCCGGACGGCACCCTGACTCCGGCGGGCGCGATGACGCAGTTCGGCAACCCGACGTTCTCGCTCTACCCCAACATCTGGGGCCCGTTCATGGCCAGCTGGACGCTGTTGAAGCTCCAGGAAAATGCGGATGTGGCCGAACTGCGCAAGTGGCGATACAACGTCACCACGAACTACCAATTCCCGAGCGGATTCCTGAACGGGCACCTCAAGGGTGTCGGCGTCGGCGGCGCCTATCGCTGGATCGACAAGGTGGTCATCGGCTATCCGGTTCTTTCCGGCGGCTCGTTTGCCACGTACGACTTCAGCAAGCCCTACTTTGGGCCCTCGGAGGGCTATCTCGACCTCTGGGTCAGCTACGAACGCAAGCTGACGAAGGGGATCGATTGGAGAATCCAGTTGAACGTTCGCAATGTGGGCAAGAGGGACGCCTTGCTCCCGGTAAGCGTCGAACCTGACGGCCACACCTGGGCCACGGTCCGCACCCAGCCAGTCCAAGAGTGGTTCGTGACCAATACGTTGAGCTTCTAGTTCATCGGAAACGCTTGGTTCAGTGTAGTTCTCTTCGCGCCGCCGCAGTCCATCCTGCGGCGGCGCTTTTTGTCGCTGGAATGAACACGGAACGAGCATGATCCGTATGGCGATGCCGAAGGTGATGGCGGGGGGTATCGCCGGATCGGCCGTATCATGCATCAGGCCCGGGATGATGTCGGCGGCACGTGGTCAGATGACGCCTCGCCGCCGCAGCGGGCATCCTAGCGACGATTGGCGGCGGCGTAGAGCGGGTCGGCAACCGATCCGGCGAAGCCGCCGCCGTCCGCAGTGAACGGGGCCACGATGCCCCGCTCCATACGGGGGCCGGGCTATGGCGATTGCGACGCCTTCATCAGGCGCTCGCGCAAGCCTGGATAATTCGGGTCGAGCTCCAGCGCGCGGCGCCACGCCGCCAGGCCCGCGGCGCTATCGCCGGCGAGCTGCAGCACGGAACCAAGCCCAACGCGGGCGCGGGCGTCGTGCGGGGCGAGCTCGATGACGCGACGGTAAAGGCGCGCGGCCTCCGTGAAATCCCGCTGCCGGGCGTGGAAATCGGCCGCCTCGGCCAGGGCCGCGGGATCGTCCGGCGCGACCTCAAGCACGAGTTGAAAGAGGAAAAGCGCCGCCCGCGGATCTCCGCCCTGCGCGGTGGCGCGCCCGATCTCCAGCGTCCGCGCGCGCCGGGCGGGACTGGCGCGGAGCGCGGGGATGAGGGCGCGCCGGGCCTCGTCGGTCCGGCCGAGGCGCAGCTGGAGCAACCCGAGCTGACATTGCACATCCGGCTGATCCGGCCGCAGGGCGAGCGCCGAGCGCAGGAACGCGGCGGCTTCGGCGAGCTGCCCTTGACTCTCGCGAATGCCGGCGAGCGCGATGAGCGCGTTGGCGTTGCGCGGGTTCAGCGTGCGGGCCCGCTCCGCGTGCGTCTCCGATTCGTCCAACCTGCCGGCGGCGTACAGGGCGGAAGCCAGGAAACCCTCCGCCACGTCGTTGTGTGCCGTCA
>DATIWI010000128.1:0-6099 GCA_035519475.1 Opitutaceae bacterium | reverse complement strand
GACCGCCACGTCGCCAACCTTGTCGGACCAGAGCACGTCGTCGACCGCCTTCTCGAGATCGTCGAGCCGGTGGTTGAGCGCCTCGAACTTCCGCTCGAGTTCGGCGGCGTGGTCTGTCTTCGCCTCCGGCGGGTCCCCGGCGCCGGCGGGAGTGGCGGCGACCGCGCTGGCCAGGGCGACGGCGGCTAGGAGCCGCCGGGGGGCGGAACGAGCGAATGGGTTCATGCGGCGACAGATAGGCCCGCGGATCGCCGAGAGGAAGCCCGATTTCGAGCCGGCCGACCGGCGGTCCCGGTCGAGGTGGTTCCGCTCGCCTCGCACCGCAGGGTTCACGGTTGCACCTCGCGGCGCCGTGGCGCGCCCGGGGGCGCACGGACCGCTTCTAGCCTTGCGTCAACGGGCGGGATGGTTTTCGAGCAGGCATGCCTTCCACCCCGCCGGCCTGTTGGCTGCCCACGGTCGACGAAGGTTACCGGCACATGCTGGCAGCCATCGAGGGCGCGCGCGCCAGCGTGCGCCTGGAGACCTACATCTTTAAGGCGGACGGCCCGGGGGAACGGTTTCGCGCCGCGCTGGACGCCGCCGCGGGACGGGGTGTGCGCGTCCGCGTGCTGCTCGACAGTCTCGGCTCGAATGAACTTTCCCCGAATTTTTGGAACGGTCTGCGCGCTGCCGGCGGGGAAACCCGGTTCTTCAATCCGCTCAACCTGCGGCGGATCGTGTTTCGAGACCACCGCAAGCTGCTGGTCGTCGACGAGGAGCACGCGGTGGTCGGCGGCTTCAACATCGCGCCGGAGTACGCGGGCGACGGCGTGGAGCGGGGCTGGCGGGATCTCGGCCTCGCGCTGGAAGGCGACGCCGCGCGTTGTCTCGCCGCCTCCTTCGACGTGATGTGGGACCACTGCGAGTTCCGGCATCCGCGCGGGTTCCGGCTGCGGCTCTCGCGGCTCCGGCGGCTGCTGCGCGAGCGCGGCAGTGCCGAGGTGATCGCGACCGGCCCGGGCCTCGGCCGCAACGAATTCCGCTCGGCGCTCATGCGCAGCCTGCGGACGGCGCGCGAGGTCTGCATCGCGGCCGCGTACTTCGTGCCGGGCTTCCGGTTGCGCCGGGCCCTGGCGCGGGTCGCGCGGCGCGGCGGCCGCGTCCAGCTGCTGCTCGCAGGCAAGAGCGACGTCGCGCTGGCGCAGGCGGCGGGCCGCTCGTTTTACGCGGCCCTGCTGCGGGCGGGGGTGGAGATCGCGGAATACCAGCCGCAGATTCTCCATGCCAAACTGGCGCTGGTCGACGACACGGTGTTCGTGGGCTCTTCCAACCTCGACGCGCGCTCGCTCGGCATCAACTACGAGGTCATGGTGCGGCTCACGGAGCCGGCGCTGGCAAAGGAGGGCCGGGCGATCTTCGCCGCGGACTGGGCGCGGGCGCGCCGTATCACCCGCCGGGAATGGCGCCGGGCCCGCGGGTGGCTCGAGCGGTGGGCGGGCACGGTCGCGTGGTTCCTGTTGACCAAGGTCGATCCCTGGCTGGCGCGCCGGCAGCTGCGCCGGCTGACCTGAGCATTGAACTGAAGAAGGTGGCACCCGCCGTCCCGCGGGTTGCCCACTCCGAACACCGTCAACCCGCCGGGACGGCGACCTCCACTTCGCAGCTTTGGATCAGCGCGAGGTTCGCCGTCGCACCGCCCGGTCTTTAGGCGGGACGCAGATCGGTCTTGGTGATGGGGAGGGTTCGGATGCGCCTGCCGGTGGCGGCGAAGATGGCGTTGCATACGGCGGGGATCACCGGCGGCAGCGCCGGCTCGCCCATGCCCGTCGGCGGGTGGTCGGTCTGGAGGAAATGAACCTCGACCGCGGGGGCATCGGTGATGCGCGGCAACGCGTAAGTGTCGAAGTTCGCCTGCTGGGTGCGGCCGCGGTCGATGGTGATCTCCTGCCGCCACGCCGCCCCCAGGCCGTCGATCACCGAGCCCTCCACTTGGTTAAGGGCGCCGCTCGGGTTGACGATCGTGCTGCCGACGTCGGCCGCCACCCAGACCTTGTGCACCTTCAGCGTGCCGGCGTCGTCGACGCCGACCTCGGCTACCTCGGCGAAATAGCCGCGATGGCTGAAGTGAAAGGCGACGCCCAGCCCGCGGCCCTTCGGCACCGCCCGGCCCCAACCGGATTTCTGCGCCACGAGCCGGAGCACCCCGCGCATGCGGCCTGCGTCGTAGCCGCCGCGGCCGTCGGGGTTGGGCACAAACCGCGGCTCCCCGAGCAGGTCGAGCCGGAATTCGACCGGATCCCGGCCGGCGGCGACCGCCAGCTCGTCGATGAACGACTGCATCACCCAGGCGATGGCATTGCTGCCGGGCGCGCGCAGCGGCCCGGTGGGCACGCCCAGCGGGATGAACGAGGTCTGCAGCCGAAAGTTGGGCACGAAATTCGCCGGAAACTCGTTGTCCGAGAGGCCGGCGCTGTCGGCCGCGCGCCCGTCCTGCCCAAAGGTGACGAAGTGGTTCTGCCAGGCCACGAGCCGCCCGCCCGCGTCCACGCCGCCCTTGAGGAAATGGAACCCGCCGGGCCGGTAGAAATCGTGCTGGAGATCGTCCTCCCGCGTCCAGAGGAGTTTCACCGGCGCGCCGACGGCCTTCGCGATCCAGGCGGCCTCGACCATGTAATCGTTGCGCAGGCGCCGTCCAAATCCGCCGCCGACCCGCGTCAGGTGGATGGCGATGTCCCGCTCGGAAAGGCCCAGGGTGCGCGCCACGAGCTGCCGGCCGTTTTGGGGATTCTGGGTGGGCGCCCAGATCTCCATTTTGCCGTCGTGGTAATGCGCCGTGCAGTTCTGGGGCTCGAGATTGGCGTGGGCGATGAAGGGGTAGAAATAAGCGGCCTCCACCGTCTTGGCCGCGCCCAGGAGGGCGGCGGCGACATCGCCGTCGTTGCGCCCGGCACGGGCGTCCGCGTGCTGCGCCAGGTCTGCAGCCCGCCGGGCAAAATCCTCGCTGCCTTGTGTCGCGGTCGCCCCCTCGTCCCAGGTGACGCGCAGCTGCTGGCGCGCGCTCCGGGCGGCCCACCACGTGTCCGCGACAATCGCCACGCCGCCAAGCAGGCCGTGCAGGTCGCTCCCGCCCGCGACGACCAGGGCGTGGCGCACGCCGGGCAGGGTCTGGACGCGATCGAGGTTGGCGCTGGCGACCTTGCCGCCGAAGACCGGACACTTTTCGAAGACCGCGTAGAGCATGCCAGGCACCGTGACGTCGATGCCAAACAGCGGCTGGCCCGTGACCACCGCCGGATTGTCGACCCCGGAGATCGGCTGGCCGATGATCTTGTAGTCCTTGGGTTCCTTGAGCGCGATCGTGTGCAGGTCGGGCGCGGGGAGGGTGGCGGCCGCGGCCACGAGCGAGCCATAGCCGAGCCGGCGGCTGCTGGGCCGGTGCGAGACGGCGCCCGCCGCGGTCGTGCACTCCGATTCCGGCACGCCCCAGGTCTGCGCGGCCGCGCGCACCAGCAGCAGGCGACCGGCGGCTCCGGCCCGGCGCAGCTCGTCCCAGCTCTTGGGGGTGGAGGTGCTGCCGCCGGCGCTTTGGTCGCCGTATTTCGCCGGGTCGCTCGGCGCCTGCTCGACCCGGACGTTCTTCCAATCAACGTCGAGTTCCTCGGCGACGATCATGGGCAGGGAGGTCTTGATGCCCTGGCCGATCTCCGGGATCTTTGAGATCAGCGTGACGGCGCCGTCGGGGGTGATGCGGATGAAGGCGTTGGGCTCGAACTCGGTCGCGGGCGATTCCATCGCGGCCAGCGCCCGCGATCCGCTCCGCAGGTAGAGGCCCAGCAGCAAGCCGCCGCCGGCCAGACCGGAGACGCGCAGGAAGGAGCGGCGGTCGAGCAGAGTAGTCGGTGGAGTCATGGCGCCTCCTTATTTCGCGGCGGCAATGGCGGCGGCCCGGTGAATGGCCGCCCGGATGCGCAGGTAGGTGGCGCAGCGGCAGAGATTGCCGGCCATGGCGTCATTGATGTCGGCGTCCGAGGGGCTGGCATTGCCGGCGAGGAGCGCGGCCGCGGTCATGATCTGGCCGGCCTGGCAATAGCCGCATTGGGGCACGTCGAGCTCGCACCACGCCTGCTGCAGCGGATGGGAGCCGTCCGCCGACAGGCCCTCGATCGTGGTGATCTGGAGGCGGGCGACCGTGGCGACCGGCGTCATGCACGACCGCGTCGGCACGCCGTTGAGGTGCACGGTGCAGGCGCCGCACTGGCCGATGCCGCAGCCGTATTTCGCGCCCTTGAGGTCGAGCAGATCGCGCAGGACCCACAGCAAGGGCATGTCGGGCGGCGCTTCCACGGGAAGCGTCCGTCCGTTGATGTTCAGCTTGTAAGAGGACATGGTGCGATGGCGGCGAGAAGAACGTGTGCGCGCGGGAGCCCGGCAAACATGCCTGCGCCCGCGGACCCGTCAACCGACGGGCGAGAATTGTCGCGAATGGAATCAAGCGTCCGCGAGAGCGAAGCAGTCGAGGGGCCCCTAAGCTGAATCTATGCAGTTCAGCCAGAGGTTCACTCGCGATGTCCAGCACCGTCCGGTGGTAGGGCCGGACCTTGGTCCGCGCCGGCGTTTTCGAGTGAACGGCACGCGCCAAGGCGCGGCCCTACAGATTCAACTGCATCGTTCCGGCTAAGGCCCAACATCTGGAGGGCCCGGCTCCGCCCGGGCCGCTATTTGGCCGCCGCGCTGCGGCGGGCCACCCAGTCGATGATGGCGGCGTCGTTGCGCTCGTTCCGCCACACGAGGCTCAGAAACTCCGCCGGATGGATGTCGTGGGTCTTGAAGAACCGCCGGTCGCCGCCGCAACAATACATGAGCGACGCGGGCAGCTCGCCGCGGAGTTTGGCCTTGGTCTTCGGGATGATGCGCGGCAGCCACTCGATACCGCGCACCGCGTCGGTCTTGGCGGGCATCTTCGGCTCGTCCAGCACGGTGGCGGACGGGCGGCCATTCTGGGCGTTGAGGAAGTAGTCGCGGCGCACGAGTTCGATGGCAAGGGCGGTATCCCAAGTGGGTTCGTCGCCGGACGTGAAGTCCTCCGCGTAATCGTAGAGGTGCTGGGCGGTAAGTCCGTTGGCGGCGAGGAACGCGAGTTCGTCGGCGGTGAAGTAGGTCGCGGCGTCGCGCCGGCCCTCGCGGTAGAGCCGGCACGCCTTGTCCCAGAGCGCCCGGAGTTTCTCGGCAAAGTCGTAGTGATTCATGCGGGGTAGAGTGAACGTAGATCTGGTGGTCGCGCAACTGAAGTACAGGACAGTGCAGCGGGCCCGGCATTTGCCGCGCCAATGTGTCCGCCGAAGCCGCGGCGTAGGCGGAAGCCCGGCGGCGAAGGCGGGCCCGGGCCGATTGGAAGGGCCCGACCTCGCGTCCTCGGCCAGCATGGTGGGATGCAGTGACGCGCAGCCTGGCCTTGACCCTCGCGCATCTTTCCGGTTCGGCTGAAACGCGCCACGACCCGGGGCGGTAGCTCAACTGGACAGAGCATCGGTCTTCGAAACCGAGGGTTGCGGGTTCGAGCCCCGCCCGCCCCGCCAGCCTTCGCTCGCGCTGCGAGCTTCGGCTCGGCACAGCCAGCTGAGAAAATCGGAAAGGTTGCATGATTCAGAGAGAGGCGTAGAGCGAAGGCTGCCGCGCCGGGGTGTCACTTGGGGGACGCAGCCGGGCATCCGTCGCTCGCGCTGCATCTGCTGGCGGACGATCGCGCTACTGACGAGTTGCATCACGCTTCATTTGCCTGCGGCGCTCGCAGGTGTGAGTTGTTGCCTCCGGCAGGCTCGCCATCGGCTCGTTTGGTGTTATCTTTCCGCCCATGCATTCCTCGATTCTACCCCTGGAACGCTGTCTCGCCCGCGAGGGAGACGGTCGGCTCAATGAATCGATCAGCGGAAGCTTATTGAACCCCCAGGCGCGGGGGAGCCGGCTGGCCCGATGGCTGGCAGTGGTTCTGGCGATCACGGCCGCCACCGGCCAGGCGAGCGTGCACCTCTGGGCGCCAAGCGGGATGCCGACCGGAAAGACTGTGACCGCCGAGGCACTCTGGGAGGTGTTCGACCAGGCCCTGCCGCCCGAGGTGTG
>DATIWI010000127.1:0-26471 GCA_035519475.1 Opitutaceae bacterium | reverse complement strand
GTATTCGAATTTGTGCCCGCTGTTCGTCAACAGCCCGACCGCCTCGGTGTAGCTCACCCGCTGGAATGGCCTCTCGAGCACGAAATCGAGCCGCGCCAGCAACCCCTTGTCGACAAACTTGGCAAACAGCTCCAGGTCCTCCGCGCAGTGGGTGCGCACATCGCGGATCAGGTGTTTCACGAATTCCTCGGCCAGGTCCATGTTCCCGGACAGATCGCAAAAGGCCGTCTCCGGTTCGATCATCCAAAATTCGCTCGCGTGGCGCGAGGTGTTGGAATTCTCCGCGCGGAAGGTCGGGCCAAAGGTGTAGACCTTGGAAAGGGAGCACGCGAATGCCTCCGCCTCGAGCTGGCCGCTCACCGTCAGGTACGTCGGCCGGGCGAAGAAATCCCGGGAGTAGTCGATCTCGCCGTCGGCGCGTTTCGGCGGGTTCTTGAGATCGAGCGTGGTCACGCGGAACAACTCGCCGGCGCCCTCGCAGTCGCTGCCGGTGACGATCGGCGTGTGCACGTAGATGAAACCGCGCTCCTGGAAGAACTGGTGGATGGCGTAGGCGAGCCGGCTGCGCACGCGGAAGACGCAGCCGAACAGATTCGACCGCGGCCGCAGGTGCGCGATCTCCCGGAGAAACTCGGGCGTGTGGCCCTTCTTCTGGAGCGGGTAGGCGGCATCGGCCGGGCCGACCACGGTGATGCCTTCGGCCTTCAGTTCCCATCTTTGTCCCTGCCCCTGCGAGGCGACTAGCCGGCCCTGCACCGCGACGGCGGCGCCGGTATTGAGCCGCTGGATCTCCGCGTAGTTGGGCAGCGTCGCGTCGGCGATGACCTGCAGGCTTTTCAGGCAGGAGCCGTCATTCACTTCCAGAAAGGAAAAGGTCTTGGCATCGCGGCGCGTGCGCACCCAGCCCTGGACCTCCATGGCCTCGCACGGCGCGCTGCTCGCCAAGGCGTCTTTGATCGACGTCGGTTTCAACATGGCGCCGAACATAGCGGCTGGCTCCCGTCCGCCAAAACAAAACTGGCAGCGGGATCACCGAATCACTCCGGCTGGAAGCCGCGGAGAGAGCCCAGTGTGGTCTCGAGCGCAGATGACACGGATGATCGGGCCGGAAGCGGGCATCACCGCGTTCTCCGCGATCTCCGGTGAGAACTGGAGTTGGATCCCGCCTCAGCGTGCCGGCGGGATAGCATTCTGCCCACCTCACCCGGCGGCGCCGCGGTGCCGGTCACACGCTGCACAACCAGATCGCCTCGCGCAACGAGGTCAGGGGATCACGGGTGGGGATGAATTCCTGGGCGACGAAGCCGCGGAAGCCGGTGGCCTTGATCGCGCGCATGATCGCCGGGTAGTTGAGCTCCTGGGTCTCATCAAGCTCGTGGCGACCGGGCACGCCGCCGGTGTGATAGTGGGCAATGCAGGCGTGGTGATCCCCGATCGTGCGGATTACGTCACCCTCCATGATCTGCATGTGGTAGATGTCGTAGAGCAGCTTGAACCGCTCCGAGCCGACGCGCCGGACCAGCTCCACGCCCCAAGCCGTGTGGTCGCATTGGTAATCGGGATGGTTCACCTTGCTGTTCAGCAGCTCCATGCACACGGTCACGCCCGCCTGCTCCGCCGCGCCGACGATCTGTCTCAGTCCCACGGCGCAGTTCTCCAGGCCCTGTTCGTCCGGGAGCCCGGCGCGGTTGCCGGAGAAGCAGATGACATTCGGCAGCCCGGCGGCGGCGCAGGCCCGGATGCGCTCGATCATGGACGGAACGTACTTCGGGTGGTGCTCGAGCCGGTTGAAGCCGTCCGCAATGGTGGTGGTGCCGTTGGCCATCGCGCAGGTGAGGCCGGCCTGCCGCACCACTGCCCAGTCGGCGGGATCGAGGAGCTCGATGGACTCCAGCCCGAGGTCGCGCGCGGCGGCGGCCAGGGTCTCGAGGGGAATCCGAGGATAACACCACCGGCAGACGGAATGTCGGATCTGGCCGGATGACGGGTGGGACGCGGAGGGCATCGGAGGGGCGGGTTGGGTGGCCGCGCGGATTGCCGGCCCGGCGGCCAGTGCGGCAGCGGCCAGGGAAGCAATCGCTTCGCGGCGGGTGATGGGGGAGGACGGGCGCAACGGGCCGATGCTCGGGCATCCGGGCGGTTCACGCAAGCGTGGTTCGGTGCGCCGCCGGCCGCCCCGGGGGCGAACCCGGCGACCGCGTGCCACTCGGTTTTTTCCGAGCCGGGCTTGAAATCGCCAGTCAATCCCGGAAGATCCCGCTTCGACCTGCCGAATAGAAACCGTCGGCAATCGCCAGCTCATGAAACCCTCTGTTGCTTCCGTTTCGCAGATCCGGTGCCGCCCGCGCGGATTCTCCCGGTATCTCCTGTGGTCCGCGCTCGCGGCGTCAGTGGTGGTGGGCGCTCTGCCCGCGCCGGGCAGTGCCCCCGCGCCCTCGGTTCCACATACGCGCGCCGGCAACCCCGGCGGTACCGTCTCGCCCGAGGTCGCCGCCGCCCAGAAGGCCGTCGCGGATCTCGAGGCCCGGCTTCACGGCTTGCAGACGCAAATGGCGGACCTCAAGGCCCAGGAGCCGCAGGCGCCGGGGCAGAACGCGACCGAGGCGGAGCGGAAGAAATACCAGAAGGCGCACATCGAGTGGCAGAATCGGGTCGACAAACTGCAGCATCAGATCGATTCCGTTCAACAACAGCTCGCCGCGGCGCGGGAAAAACTGCAGGCGCTCGTCGGGTAGGCCGCCGCGCGGGAAGCGCCATCGGCTCCGGTGGTGCCACCCGCCGCGCCAGATCGCCGGCGGCTGCCGGTCTGGCCGCTGCGGCATGGCTTGCCGCCGGGCGCAGAACCTGCACGTTGGGGCGATGCGATTTCGGGCTCTCTGGGTCGGTCTCCTGTTCGTGGCCGGAGTGGCGAACGCAGCCGATCCCCTTCTCATCCTCGTCTCCCTCGACGGCTTCCGCTGGGACTATCTGGACAAATACGCCGCCGAGACGCCGTGTCTCCGGCAGCTGGCGGCCGACGGGGTGCGGGCCGAGCGGATGATATCGTGTTTTCCCACGCTCACCTTCCCCAACCACTACTCGATCGCCACCGGCCTGCGGCCCGAGCGCCACGGCATCGTCAACAACCGGTTCTTCGATCCGGCGCTGGACGCGGCCTTCAATTACAAGGACCACCAGTGCGCGGTCGACAGCCGCTGGTGGGGCGGGGAACCCATCTGGATCACCGCGGTGAAACAGGGCCGGCTTTGCGCCTGCCTCTTCTGGCCCGGTTCCGAGGCGGAAATCGCGGGCGCCCGGCCGACCTACTACCGCGCCTTTGACGGCAGCCTGACCTCCGCGCAACGCGTCGACGGCCTCCTGGCGTGGCTCAGCCTGCCCGCCGACCAGCGGCCCGGCTTCTGCACGCTGTATCTGGATGCGGTCGACCATGCCGGCCACGATTACGGTCCGGATGCGCCCGAGACCGCCGCCGCGATCCGCGAGGTCGACGCCGCCATGGACCGCCTCCTCGTCGGACTCGCGGCGCGGGGCCTGCGCGAGGCGGCCGATCTCGTGATCGTCTCCGACCACGGCATGGTGGCGGTGGACAAGGGCCGGGCGGTCTTTCTCGACGATCTGGTCGACCTGAAGGCCGTTCGGGCCGAGTTCACGGGGACTCAAGCCGGGCTCCGTCCCCTCAAGGACCCGCCCGCCAAGGTCGTGGCCCGAATTCGGCGGGCCCGTCCGCCCCACGTGCAGATCTATTTGCGCGAGGAGGTCCCGGCGCGCTTCCACTATCGGGACAATCCGCGCATCCCCCCGGTGCTGCTGTTCGCCGACGAGGGATGGGAAATCACCACGCGGGCCTCCCAGGCCAGGCGCACCAAACCGGAATACGGGGACCACGGCTACGACAACGAACTGATCTCGATGGGTGCCACCTTCATCGCAGCCGGGCCGGCCTTTCGCCGCGGCGCGGTCATTCCGCCGTTCGAGAACATCGAGGTGTACAACCTGCTTTGCGCCGTGCTCGGGTTGCGCCCTGCGCCTAACGACGGCGGCGACCGGCTGGTCCGCGCTGCGCTTGCGGTTCCGCCGGTCCGCTGAGACGGCGACGGCGGCGGTCCCTCCGCGGAGGAACCGCCCGATCCGCCGCGATCGCGGCGGAGGCCGGCGGCGCGCCGCGGACCTGACAATTCCCTGACAATCTTCTTACGGCGTGGTGACAACTCGCCCGGGGATTTGTGGTTCGATTCGGGGTATCAACCCTGAATCCACATGAAGCAAAACAGCCAATTCCGTTACTTCGCGGTCGCGCTGCTCGGCGCGATGTCGCTGGCCGCCTGTTCGGCCCAACCCCTGGATACCTCCGTCCGCCTGCGCATCGACCTCGACCGGACCGTGCTGCCGGCCGAGATGCCCGACCGGGCGATCGTCAAAATCTGCCTCGACGGCCTGCGCCGGCCGCGGCACGAACTGCGCCCGCCGGTCAACCTCGCCCTGGTCATCGACCGCTCCGGCTCGATGAGCGGCGAGAAGATCGAGAAGGCCCGGGAAGCCGCCCTCGAGGTGCTGCGGCACCTGTCCTCCGATGACATCTTCTCGCTCGTCGCCTATGAGAGCGGGGTGCAGACGCTGATCCCGGCCCAGCCCGTGGGCAACGGCCGCGCGATCGAACGGGCCATCCGCTCAATCCAGCCCGGCGGCAACACCGCGCTGTTCGCGGGCGTGTCGCAAGGCGCCGCCGAGGTGCGCAAGTATTTCGAAAGCAGCTGCGTCAACCGGATCGTGCTGCTGTCCGACGGGCTCGCCAACGTCGGCCCGAGTTCACCCGAGGATCTCGGCCGCCTCGGAACCGCCCTGCTGCAGGAGGGCATCTCCGTCACCACGGTGGGCCTCGGCCTCGGCTACAACGAGGATCTCATGACCCGCCTCGCGCAGCGCAGCGACGGCAACACCTATTTCGTGGAGGCCAGCGCCGACTTGCCGCGCATCTTTGCCGCGGAACTGGGCGACGTGCTCAACGTCGTGGCGCGCCGCGTGGTGATCGAGATCGAATTCCCCGACGGCGTGCGCCCGCTCGGCTTCATCGGCCGCGAGGGCGTCATCCGCGGCCAGCGCGCGGAGCTCACGCTCAACCAGCTTTATGGCGGCCAGGAGAAATTCGCGCTGGTGGAGGTCGAGGTCACGCCGCCGGAATCCGGCGCGGAGTGCGAGATCGCCCGCGCGCACCTTTCCTACGAGGACGCACTCACCCGGCGCAACACCACGCTCACCGCGGCGCGCACCGTGCAGTTCAGCCGGAGCCGGTCCGCCGTGATCAGTTCGGCCGACCACCAGGTGCAGGCCGATTACGCGCAGAACGTCATCGCCCTCGCCAAGGACAAGGCCGTGGAACTGGTCGACGCCGGCCGCCAGGACGAGGCGGCGCAGGAAATGCGCCGGCAGGCGGCGGATCTCAAGAAGCTGGCCGAAACCTACAACAACGCGAGGGTCAGCACGGCCGCCGCGGCCTTTGCTCCTGAGGCGCAGAAGATCGAACGCGACGGCCTCGACAACGCCGCGCGCAAATCCTACCGCGCGGAGAGCTCGCAGGTCCGCAGCCAGCAGGCCTCGCGGTGACCCGGAGGCGCTCCGCCCGCCCCGCTGCAACGGATTGCCTCCCGTGCCCCCGCCGCTACCATCGCCGCCGTGACCGGGTCCTCGCGCCGCATCTACCTCTACTGGCTCCTGCTTCTGCTGCCGACGCTGGCGGTGGGCGCGGGAGCCATCCAGTTGCTGCGGCGGGAGCAGGCGCGATTGGCCGAGCAGGCGACAGTGGTGGACACGGCCCGCCTGGCGGCGGTCGAGGCGCGGGCGCGACTCGTGGCCGAAAACGTCGAGCTGCTGGTGGGCGACGTCGAGACCGGGCTGCTGGACGCGCTCGCCGACGTGCCCGCGGCGCGGCTCGACTCGTTTCTCGATCAATGGGAACGGACCAATCCGCTCGTGCGCACGGCGTTCCGCTGCACGAGCGATGGCCGGCTCATCCGGCCGCCGGACGCGGCGGAAGGCGAAAATGCGCGCGGTTTCGTGCGGCGATTCGCCCCGCTGCTGCGGAGCCATCCGCCGTGGAGCGCGCGCGGCGCGGCGGAGGCCAAGAAGCTCGAGGTGGCGTCTGGCGCGCTCACCGACGCCGACGAGGAGGCGCGGCGGCAGGTCACCTCCAACGTCAATCAGGTGAATAGCGCCCGGCGCGACGTGCAGGCGCTGACCAAGATGGCGGCCAGTTCCGCGCCCCGCGCCGAAGCCGCCGGCGCCAGGGAGAAGGATCAGCTCGATCAGCAGGCGGAGTCGCCGGCTCCGGCCGCCCGCCGCGGCTGGGCCGCGTGGACCGTGGACGGGCGCCTGCATTTGCTGGGCTGGGTGCAGCCGGGCGGAGCGGGCGAGGTGCGTGGCGTCGATCTGGAATTGACGGCGTTGGTGGCGCGGATGGGCGGCACGCTGCCGGCCGCGGTCGCCGCGAGCGAAGGCTACGTTCTGCGCGACGACAAGGGCCGCGTCCTCCACCAGGCGGGCCTCGTACCGCCGAACGCGCCGCCGGCCGCGCGGGTGCCGCTCGCGGCCGACCTGCTGCCGGGCTGGGAGGTGGCGGCGTTCGTGGAAGGCCCGACCGCGTACGGCAGCCGCAGCGTCGGAGGCGGGTTCTTCCTCGTGGGTTCGCTCTTGGTCGGGATCTTCGTCGTCGCGATCCTCTCCGGCGGTTCCCTCTTGCTCCGGCAGGCGCAGCGCAGCAGCGAGGAGGCCCGGCAGAAGACCTCATTCGTTGCCAACGTGTCCCACGAATTCAAGACGCCCCTGACCACGATCCGGCTTTATTCGGAACTGCTGGAACTGGGGCGGGTGGCGGACGAGGCCAAGCGCGGCGAGTATCTGCGCACGATCGGCCGCGAGACCCAGCGGCTGGCGCGCCTGGTGAACAATGTGCTCGATTTCAGCCGGCTGGAGCAGGGTCGGAAAAAGTACAAGCGCGAACCGCTCGACCTGCGGACGGAGCTGGCGCGTCTGTTGGACACGCACCAGCCGCGGCTGGCCGAGGCGGGGCTGACGCTGCTGCGCGAGCTGCCGGCGGCACCGCTGACCGTGGTCGCGGATCGCGATGCCCTCGAACAAATCGTGCTTAACCTGCTCGACAACGCCTGCAAGTACGCCGCCGGCGGCGGCGAGGTGGCCGTGGCGCTGGCCCCGCGGCCCGGAGGGGGCGCGGAGCTGCGCGTGCTCGACCGCGGGCCGGGAGTGCCCCACGCGCACCGCGAGCGGGTCTTTGAGAAGTTCCACCGTGTGGACGACACGCTCACCGCCGAGAAGTTGGGCGCCGGCCTGGGCCTGAGCATCGCCCGCCAGCTGTCCCGGGGAATGGGCGGCGATCTCCGCTATGAACCGCGCCCCGGCGGCGGCGCCGCCTTTGTCTTGGAGCTGCCATGATCCGCCGCCCTCAATCCGTCCGGACGTCCCCCCAGCCCGGGCACCGGCGGCAATGTCAACTATTGGTTGACATGGTGCCGGGGGGCGAGGCGGCGGCGGGGATCGAGGCGCGGCGGCGGCGGCGGCAGCGGGGCGGGCGGACTCGGTTTTTGCCATGAAGGCCAGGATTCTACTTGCCGAAGACGACGCGAACATCCGGCTCGGGCTTGTCGCCACGCTGGAGGGCGAGGGGTATGCGGTCACGGCCGCGGGCGACGGTGCGCAGGCGCTGCGGCTCTTTCCGCAGGAGAAGTTCGATCTGGTGATCCTCGACGTGATGATGCCGCGCAAGAGCGGCTACGATGTCTGCCGCGACCTGCGGGCGCGCGGGGCGACGGTCCCGATCCTGTTCCTCACCGCCAAGGGCGAGGAGATCGACAAGGTGGTAGGTCTGAAACTGGGCGCCGACGACTACGTGACCAAGCCCTTCGGCCTGCACGAACTGCTGGCGCGGGTGGAGGCGCTGCTGCGGCGCGCGCGCACAGAAAACGGAGCGCCCGGGGCGGGGGCGGCCCTGGCCGCCGTCTTTGCCTTCGGCGCGGCGGAGATCGACCGGCGCAAATTCACCGCGACCATCGCCGGCCGCCCGCCGGTCCCTCTGACCGCGCGCGAGCTGAAGCTGCTCGAGGTGTTCGCCGCCCATCCCGGGGAAGTGCTCACCCGCGACGCGCTCCTGAACGCGGTGTGGGGGGTCGACTACTATGGCACGACGCGGACGCTGGACCAGCATGTGGCGCAGTTGCGGAAGAAGGTGGAGCGCGATCCCGAGGCCCCCGCCGCGATCGTGACGGTGCACGGTCTGGGCTATCGCCATGCCGCCGGGTCCGGTGAAGGCTGACGCCGGTCGGGTGGCGGGACGCGACGGCGACCGGCACGCCATGGTCGCGCCTGGACCGAGGAAAGAGCATTGATCAGGGCGCGCGGGCGGCTTTGTGTTGCGCTCGCTCGTCGGTGAATAGACGCCACCTTCCGCCCGTGCTGGGATTCGCGGCCGCCTTCCTGGGGCTGACGGCGCTCCTGTACGCGTTCGGCGCGTTGTTTCGGATAGGCGTCGCGCCGCCGCCTCGCCCGCCCGCCGCCGAGGTGGCCGCGGTGCTGGCGGCCCGCAAACGGGCGGACTCGCTCGAGGGGCAGCCCCGGCTGCGGATCGCGCAGGCCGTGGACTACGGGGAGGGTCCCGGCGCCGCCTGGTGGCCGAAGCACGAGGCGCCGATCCTCGCCGAACTGGTGCGCGAGGGGAAGCTGCCGCCGGTGGCTGGGCGGGTGGGGCCCGAGCCGGTGGTCATGGCGGGAGTGGACGGCATCGGCCGCTACGGAGGCAGTTGGCAGCGCCTCGCCAACTCGTACAGCGACATCAGCACGATTCAATGGCGCCTGTCCTACCCGAACCTGATTCGGTGGTCTCCGCTCGGCGCGCCGCTCGTGCCGCATCTGGCGAAAGCGTGGGAACCCTCACCCGACCGCCGCTCGTTCACCCTCTGGCTGCGCCGCGGCATGCGCTGGTCCGACGGGCAGCCGTTCACGGCCGACGACCTGGTGTACTGGTACGAGCAGGAGGTGAAGTATTTCAAGGTGCCACCGCCGCGGATGCTGCGCAGCGGCGCGGGCATGGGACGCGTCGAAAAGGTCGATGACTACTGCGTGCGCTTCTGCTTTCCCGAGCCCAACCCGCTTTTCCCGGAGCGCGTCGCCTCCCAGGGAAACAACTTCGAGGATTTCTCGGACTACCTCACGCCGGCGCATTACCTGCGGCAGTTTCACCCGGCGCTGGGCGACCCGCAACTGATCGCGCGGACCATGCGGGCGCTGAACCTGTCCACCCCGGTGGCGGTGTACCGGCGGATGAAGCATTACCTCAACCCCGAGCACCCACGGTTGTGGCCGTGGATCTACCGCAGCCGGGCGTCGACGCCGCCCTACGTCTTTGTGCGCAATCCGTACTACTTCGCGGTCGACACCGAGGGCAATCAGCTACCCTACCTCGACCGGCTGGTGCTGGATCTGCGGTCCACCAGCCTGCTCGGCCTGGCCGCGTCGACCGGGCAGGTGTCGATGCAGGACCGGCACATCCGGTACGAGGACCACGTGCTGCTCACCGACGAGGCGAAGCGGAACGGGTACGCGGTCTACGACTGGTTCCCGGCGACGCGCTCGCTCTTCACAATCTTCCCGGTGATCAACCGGGCGGTGGACCCCGCGCGGCCCGAGACGCGATGGAAACATGACCTCCTGAACGATCGGCGCTTCCGGCAGGCGCTATCGCTGGCGATCAACCGCCGCGACATCATCGAGGCCGAGTTCAACGGCTTCGGGGTCCCGGCGCAGATCGACCCGGGGCCGGATTCCGATTACTACAGCGAAGAACTTTTCCAGAGCTTCACGGAATTCGATCCGGCGCGCGCCGGCCAGCTGCTGGATCAGCTCGGGCTCACCCGGCGCGACGGCGAGGGGTGCCGGACCTTCCCCGACGGCACGAAGATGACCTGGTTTCTCAACATGACCGATTACACCGGCAACGGACCGGCCCAATTTGTGATCGACGATTGGGCCCGAGTGGGCATCCGCTGCCTGCCGCTTTATCGGGCGCGGGTCATGTTCGAGGCGGAAAACGCGACGCTGGAGCACGATTTCACGGTGTGGACCGGTGAGAGCGAATTCTTTCCGCTGGCCGAGCCGCGCAGTTTCGTGGCCACCAACATCTGGTCGTTCTTTGCGCCGGCCTACGGCATGTGGTACCAGCGCGGCGGCCTGTCGAACGATCCGCTCTCGCACGGTCCTGGCGCCGAGGAGCCGCCACCCGATCACCCGCTCCGGAGCGAAATGCAGCTTCTGCAGCAGATCGAGACCACCCCGGATGTCCGGAAGCGCCGGGAACTCTTCCGGCGGATCCAGGAAATCAATGCGCGGGAGGTGTGGCACATCAGCATCTGCACGCCCCCGCCCCAGCTCGTCGTGGTCAAAAACGGTTTCCGCAATGTGCCGCGCAACGCGATCTTCGGCTCGATCTACAACACGCCGGGCAACGCAGGGATGGAAACTTATTTCTGGGACAGCCCGACGGATCCCGCCCCGGTGAGCGCGGCGACGACGCAGGCGGTGATCGCCGTCGCGCCCGACGCGGCCGGCGGCTCGCCCGGCGTGGGGGGGGACGAGGCGGCGCGGTCCGCCGGCCGCGTGGCCGGCCACCTGCTCCGCGTCCTGGTGCTCGCCGCGGCGCTGCTAGGAGTGGTGCTGGCGGCCATCCGGCATCCCCTCATCGGCCGCCGGCTGTTCCTGATGATCCCCACGCTGCTGATCGTCTCCATCGCTGTCTTCGTGATCATCCAGCTGCCGCCGGGCGACTATCTGGAGTCGCGGATGCTCGAATACCAGATGCAGGGCACCGAGGCGTCGCTGCCGCAGATCGAGGACCTGCGCCGAAACTTCCATCTCGACGAGTCGATCGTCCAGCGCTACCTGCGCTGGGCCGGCTTCACCTGGTTCACCAGCTTCGACGCGGGCGACGCCGGTCTCCTGCAGGGCAACCTCGGTCTGTCGATGGAGCACAACCGCAGCGTCAATCAGATCGTTGGCGACCGGCTCCTGCTGACCGTGGTCGTGACGGTGGCGGCGCTGCTCTTCACGTGGGCCGTCGCCTTGCCCGCCGGCATCTACTCGGCGGTGCGGCAGTATTCCTGGGGCGACTATGCGCTGACGCTGCTGGCGTTCGTCTGCATGTCGGTGCCGTCGTTCCTCCTCGCGCTCGTCACCATCTACCTGGGCAAGGCGTGGTTTGATCTGGATGTCTCCGGGCTGTTCTCCCAGGAATTTGCGATCGTACCGGGTTGGAGCTGGCCCAAGGTGGCCGACCTGCTGAAACACCTGTGGCTGCCCGTGGTGGTGCTGGGCGCCAGCGGCGCGGCGGGCCTGGTCCGCGAGACGCGGGCCAACCTGCTCGACGAGCTCAAAAAGCCGTACGTGACGACGGCCCGGGCCAAAGGGCTGCGTCCGCTCCGGTTGCTCGTGAAATATCCTCTTCGGCTCGCGTTGATCCCCTTCATCTCGAGCCTGGGCAGCCTGTTCCCGCATCTGGTCTCCGGCGGGGCGATCGTGGCGATCGTTCTGAACCTGCCGATGGTCGGTCCCGTGATGCTCGACGCGCTGCAGACGGAGGACGCCTATCTGGCCGGCTCCATGCTTATGGTCATGAGCCTGCTCGGAGTGGTGGGCACACTCGTCAGCGACCTTCTGCTGCTTTGGCTCGACCCGCGCATTCGCCTCGCCGGCGAGATCAGATGAACGCGGACGCGGCGCGCGCAAAAGGAAACACCTTCATCCCAACCCCCCCGGGCGCGCTCGCGCCGGCCGTGACTGGGACTGCAGAGGTTCAACGGCGCCCTAATGGGCGGCCGTGGGGGTGGCAAGGCGGTTGGATTCGGCAGCCTTCTTCTGGCATTCGGGACAAACGCCGAAAAATTCGACCATATACGTGACCTGCTCGTAGCCGCGCTCCCGCAGCATGCGCTCGACTCCCTCTGCGAGCGGAACATCAATGCGCTCAACTTTGCCGCACGATTTGCAGACGATATGGTGGTGGACCGCGTCGTCCAAGTTGATCTCGAAAAGGCTGGTGCCGTTATGGAAGAAACAGCGGCGCACGAGTCCCAGTTCTTCAAACACAGCGAGGCAGCGGTAGACGGTGACCAAATCGCACGAGTCGCTGGCGAGATCGTGGTGGAGCTGCTCGATGCTGGCCGGGCTGTCCCGCTGGATCAATGCCTCCAGAATGGCAATTCGAGGCTGGGTGATCCGCAAACCGGCCGATTTGAGGCGTGCGCACGCCAGATCGATCGGTTTCGTCGCCCGGCCGAAATCCTTCCCGCTGGTCAGCGGGTGATTCGACTGTGTTGATGCAATCATTTGAGGAATAAGCTGCGGAGAGCCTAAGATAGACCGGTTTGCGAATGCGAGCAATATGTTGGCGTTTTCTTCTGTCTCAGCCAGATCACCACAGACCTCGCCCCGCTATCCTTGTTCCGCAAAATCCCCACTAAGATATTGCTCTGCTGTTAATTAGGGCGCTGCTGCTGTTGGGTGTTATGCCCTGTCATGAAAATAGCACGAAATTTGCAGGAAGGCTGCTCATGTGAGGGGTTGCGAACTGCTGGGGGTTGTGGTAACCCTTGCCGCACATCACGTGCAAGACCTCGATTTTGCGGAAGTTGTGGACCTCATATGCAAGGAGGACAAGCGCTACGACAAAGCGGCCTACTTTTTCGTGCGCCAAGGCCTCGATCAAACGGTCACCAATCTCAAGAAGAACGATCCCAGGCGGGCGCAGCGTTCGCAGCATGTGTCCGGTCCGGAACTGCTGGAGGGTCTGCGGGCGCATGCGCTCGACCAGTTCGGGCCGCTGGCCCGGACCGTGCTGCAATCGTGGGGGGTGAGCCGGTGCTCGGATTTCGGTGAGATTGTCTTCAATCTTATCGAATACAATGTCTTCAGTAAAACCGAGAGCGACCGGCGCGAGGATTTCGCCAACATCTACGATTTCGACGAGGCTTTTGTGAAGCCGTTCCAGCCCGCGGGCGGCCGCCGCACCGGTTCGTCATCTGAAATCGTGGGCTCGGCCTGACCGGCGCCGCGCGCGGCGGATGCGATTGAGACCCACTCTTCGCGTGCCTTTCTACTTGCCCCGAGTCTTGCGGTGACCCGGATCTTCATGCGTTCATCGTCCGGCGATTTCTCCCTGCTTGAGCGCATCTGGCGCGATCCGCCCGAACGCGTGGTCCTGGCCAACGGGCTGACCATCCTGCTGAAACGCGATCCTTCCTCCCCGATTGTGTCGGTGCAGACCTGGGTAAAGACGGGCAGCATTCATGAGGGGGCGCATCTTGGCGCGGGCCTCTCTCATTACCTCGAACACCTGTTGTTCAAGGGCACGGCGCGCCGCGCGGGCCGCGAGATCTCCGCCACCGTGCAGGCGCTCGGCGGCTACATCAATGCCTACACCACCTTCGATCGCACGGTCTACTACGTCGACCTGCCCGCCGAACACGCCGCCGCCGCCGTCGATCTCCTCGCCGATGTGACCCTGCATTCGACCCTTCCCCCCGAGGAGGTGGCGCGCGAGCGCAACGTGATCCTGCGCGAGATCGACATGGGGCAGGACGATCCCGACCACCGCCTCGGCGAGCAGCTTTTTGCGACGGCGTTTCGGGAGCATCCCTATCGGCATCCCATCATCGGCTACCGCGACGTGTTTGGCGCTGTCACGCGCGACGACCTGCTCGCCTATTATCGGGCGCGCTACGTGCCCAACAATCTTGTCGTGATCGCCGTCGGCGCCTTCGACGCCGCGGCCATGCGCGCCGCCGTTGAGCAGCACTTCGGCGCGGCCCCGCGCGCCCGGCAGGCGCCCGTCGAATGTCCCGACGAGCCGCTCCAGCTCGCGCCGCGCACGGCGCACCGCTTTGAGGACGTGCAGCTCACGCGGGCCGGCCTGGCCTGGCCGATTCCCGGTTTGGCGCATGCCGACGCCCCGGCGCTCGATCTGCTCGCGACCATCTTGGGCTACGGGGACAGCTCGGTTCTCTGGCAGGCTGTCCGGGAGAAAGCCCGGCTGGTGCACACCATCGACGCCCAGGCCTGGAATCCGGGCTCGGCCGGCCTCTTCTGCGTGTCGTTTACCGGCGACGCCGACAAACGCGAGGCGGCCATCGCAGCCATCCAGCGCGTCGGTGCGCAGCAGGCCGGGCGGGGCTTCCCGCCCCGGCTCGTGGCCAAGGCCCTCCGCCAGGCGGTGGTGGGCGAAATCAACACCCGCAAGACGATGGCCGGCCAGGCCGCGCGCCTCGGCCTCGCCGAGGTGGTGGTCGGCGATCTCGACTACAGCCGCACCTACTTCGAACGCCTGCGGGCGCTCACGTCCCCCGACCTCAGCCGCGTGCTCACGACCTACCTCGTGCCCGAGCGGTTGACGGCGGTATCGATCAATCCGGCCGGAGCGGCGCCAGCCGCCCGTCCCCGCGCGGGCAAGGAGGGCGCCTCCCTTCCCGATTTCGAGGAGACCGCCTTGCCCAATGGCGCGCGCCTCCTGCTGCAACGCGATCCGCGGCTTCCCAATCTCCACCTCCGGCTCCTGTTCTTGGGCGGTCCGCTCTACGAGACTCCCGGCCGCCGCGGGGCCACCGAGCTGCTGGCGACCATGCTGACCAAGGACACGCGGCGGCGTTCCGCGGCGGAGGTCGCCCGCCTGATCGAGGAGGTCGGGGGATCGTTCGGCCCGTTTTCGGGCAACAACAGCTTTGGTCTCGCGCTCGAAGTGCTGCCGGCCGATCTGGAGCGCGCCCTCGCGTTGCTGGCCGACGCGGCGCTGGCGCCCGCGTTTGCGCCCGCCACGTTTGCGAAGGAACGCGCCGCCCAGCTCGCCGAATTGCAGGAGGAGGCCGATGACGTCGTCACGTTTGGCCGGAAGCGGCTGCGCGCCCTGTTTTTCGGCGACCATCCGTTCGCGGTCGATGTGCAGGGCGATGAAGCCAGCCTCCGGGTCCTGACTTCCGCGGACCTGACGGCGCTGTACCGCCGCCTCGTCGTGTCCGGGAATGCCGTGCTGGCGGTGGCCGGCGATTTCGAGCCGCGCCGGCTGGCTCCCAAGCTGCGGCGTCTGCTCTCCCGGATTCCCCGCGGCGAGCTGCCGCCGGCGGGAGCTGGCTTCGCTGGACCGGCGTCCGCCGGCGAGTTCGTCGAGATTCAGCCGCGGCAGCAGGCGGTGGTCTTTCAGGCGTTTCCGGGTCCCGGCCTGCTGGCCCGCGATTATTATGTGAGCGAAGTGGCGGACGAGCTCTTCAGCGGCATGTCCTCAAGGCTGTTCGAGCGGGTCCGCGACGAGAAGGGGCTGGCCTACTTCGTGCGCTCAGCCCGCGTGGTGGGGCTGCAGACAGCCATGTTCTGTTTCTTTGCCGGCACCAGTCCCGAGCACCAGGCCGAGGTGCTGGCCGAGATCGGCGTCGAAATCGCCCGCGTGCAGGCCGGAGGGGTGGAGGAGACCGAACTCCGCCGGTGCCAGACGCGCCTCAAGGCGGCGAGGCGGATGAGTCTCCAGACCAACGCCGCGCGCGCCATGCAGGCCGGCCTCAACGCCCTCTACGGCCTTCCCATCAACGATGGGAAGGAGTACGAGGCCCGCATTGACGCGGTCACCGTGGCGGACCTGCAGCGTCTCGCGCAGACGTGTTTTCAGCCGGCGCGGCGCACGCAGCTGGTGGTGAAGCCCTAGCGGGGAAGAGCCGACTCGCGCGGAGGTTGAGGCCGTGTTGGGGGCAGCCGTTGCCATGGCTGCCGGCGGACGGACGAAAAAACCGCTTGCCAGCGCGTTTCCCGTTGTTACGGTTTTTCACGATTATGAAAATCAACCCCTATGCCAGGATTCTCTGCGCGGCGGCCTTCGTGGGGCTGCCGCTTGCCGCTCCCGCCGCCGCCACAACCGGGGAAGAAAAAATCCCCGCCTCCGTCCTGAAGAAATACGACGCCAACAAGGATGGTGTGCTCGACGACGCTGAGCAGGCCGCGTGGCGGGCGGACCAAGACAAGCAGCGGGCGGCGCGCGAAGCCCGGCGCGCCGAGGACCTCGCGCGCTATGACACGGACAAGGATGGCAAACTCGAGAAGGACGAGCGCGCCGTGATGAAGGCCGATGACGAGAAGGCGCGTGCCGAGAAGAAGGCGGCGCAGGAGGCCAGAAAGGCCGAGAAGGCCGCTGCGCTCGAAGCCAAGAAGCTGGCCAAGTACGACAGGAATCAGAATGGCAAGCTCGACGACGACGAACTCGCCGCGAGGAAGGCCGACGAGGAGAAATACCGAGCCGCGGCCGAGAAGAGAAAAGCGACCATGGCTGCCAAGCGGCAGGCCAAGGAGGCCGCGGAAACCGGCGAGGACGATCCGTCGCCGGACGAACCGTGACGGTGGCGCCCTGATCGCCAGGCCCGACCCCGGGATCGTTGCCGGGTGTCCGGGCATGCGCCTGCACACGAGCGGCGGGCGGGGGCCGCCCTTCCCGCGGCGCCTTAGCCGCGCTCCGGCGGCGGCTCGGCCGCCCCGCCGCTCCATTGCAGCTTGGTGCGGACGACGCTGAAGTGTGAATAATCCATCCGCTGCACCAGCGGCAGCTTGAGCGCTGAGATCGAGATTTCCACCGGCGCACCCTCGCAGAAGGTGAGATTGCGCTGGCCGTCCATGGCCACGAGGAGCCGCGAGTGCTCCATGCGGTTGAAGACGCGCAGCTTCACGTCGTGGCGGAAAATGATGGAGCGATTGCTCAGCGTGTGCGGGCAGACTGGCGTCATGGCGATGACTTCCGCCGCCGGATGAATGAGCGGGCCCCCGGCCGAGAGGTTGTAGGCGGTCGAGCCGGTGGGGGTGGCGAAGATCAGGCCGTCACAATAGTAATCGGTCACCAGTTCGTCGCCGGCGAACACCTCGAGACGCACCAGCCGGGAATTGACCTCGTCCTTGATCAACACGTCATTCAAGGCGAGATCGTGCTGGCCGGGTCCGGTCGAACAATCCAGCAGCGCGCGCCATGCGATGCGGTAGCTTCCCGCGAGCAGGTCGGAAAAATGCGCCCGCGCCTCCTCGGCGGAAAACGTCGTCAGGAAGCCCAGGCTGCCGCGGTTGACGCCGATGATGGGCACCTGCGCCCGCGCCGCCGCCTTGACCGCGCCCAAGAGCGTGCCATCGCCGCCGATGACGCAGCACGCGTCAAATCCCGCCAGCGCTCCCTCCGCCAGGGGGAAGTGCGCCGCCTCGGAGAGTTCGACCTGCGCCTGGCGCGCCACGGCCGCCAGGTTCGCGGCGAGTTCGGGCGCGCCGGATTTCTGGGCATTGACGACGAGGGCGAGACGGCGGATCGGAGGCATGGGTCAGATGCTAATTGGCCCGAATCGGTGCGGATGCCAAACCTGATTGTTGCCCGCCGGCGGCGGCGGGCGCTTCCTTCGTGAGACCCAGAAGGAATTCCCGGTTGCCGTCGGCGCCGGTGAGCGGGGACTCCATCGAGCCGCGCAGCGCCGCGCCGGGCAGGTGGGCGAGGGCGAAGGCCGTCACCTCGGCCAGCACGGCGGCCTGCACGGCAGGATCGCGGATCACGCCCCGGCCCCGGTCCGCCGCGCGTTTGCCCGCCTCGAATTGCGGCTTGACGAGCGCGATCAGCATGCCGCCCGGGCGCAGGAACACCCAGACGGCGGGCAGCACGGTCCGGAGCGAGATGAACGAGACGTCCACCACAATGGCATCATAATCCGGCCGCGGGAGATCGCCCGGGCGCAGGTGGCGGGCGTTGGTTCTTTCGAGATTGGTCACGCGCGGGTCGATGCGGAGGGTGGCGTGCAACTGGCCGCGACCCACGTCGACGCAGGTCACGTCCGCCGCGCCGCCCTGCAGCGCGCAGTCGGTGAAGCCTCCGGTGGAGGCGCCCACGTCGAGCACGTGGCGGCCGCGCAGGTCGACGCCGAAGCGCGCCAGAAACGCGGCAAGCTTTTCGCCGCCGCGGCCGACGAAGCGGGGCGGCTGCTCGAGGGTCAGGGCGATGTCCGCGGGGTGGGCCCGGCCCGGCTTGTCCAGCCGCTCGGTGCCCTGCCGCACGCGGCCCGCCATGATGAGCGCCTTGGCCTGGGCGCGCGAGGCGGCGAGGCCGCGCTGCACGAGCAGGTCGTCCAGCCGGATTTTCATGGGGTGGAGCCGCCGGCGGCAAGGGCGGCGGTCGGATCGATCGTGGTCATCGCGGTCCGGCACGGCGGCCTTGCCGGCACCGCGCGCTCCGGCGCCGGCGGGTCCCCGCCGTGTCACTTTGTCTCCGGCCATTCCGCGGCGAACCGGTAGCGGCCGGCGGCCAGCTCGCACCGGACCTCGTCCTTGCCGCGCACCACTTTGGCGACGCCGGGCGCGCGTTCGAGCGGTTTGCCGCCCTCCGTGATGCGTGCCTTCGGCGGCACGGGCAAGCGGGCGGTGGCGGTCGTGTTCGCGGGCACGATGACCTCCCAGTCGAATCGCCGGGCGCTGGAGCGCCAGGCGCTGGCGATCTCGCCGTGCGGTGACGCGAGCCGGGCCCGCGCCGAGGAGAGATTTCCGCCGGGGTGCGGCTGCAGCAGGATGTGCTGGTAGCCGGGCCGCGCGGGATCGACCTCAATGCCGGTGACCACGGCGTACAACCACTCGCCGATGGCGCCGCCAGCGTAGTGGTTGAAGGAATTCATGCCGGGATTCTGGAAACCGCGGTCGTGCGTCCAGCCGTCCCACCGCTCCCAGATCGTGGTGGCGCCCTGGGTGACGGGGTACAGCCACGACGGCCACTGCTTTTGGTGAAGCAGCTTGAAGGCGACATCGAGCCGGCCCGCCGCGGTGAGGACGTACGGCAGATAGGGCGAACCGACGAAGCCCGTCGCGAGCTTCCAGCCCCGCTTCTCGATGTCGGCCACGAGTCCCGCCGCGACGCGGGGACGGAGCTTGGCCGGCACCAGGTCAAAATGCAGCGCCAGCACGCTGGCCGTCTGCGTCCCGCCGGCCACGGCGCCATCCCGCGAGAGGAACTTGCGCTGGAACGCCGCGCGCACGTCCGCGGCCAGTTTCGTGTATCGCCGGGCGTCGGTCTTCTTGCCGAGCACCTCGGCCATCGCGGCCACCAGGCGGGCGCTGTGGGCGAAGAAGGCGGTGCCGATGAGCTCCTTCGGCGTGCCGCCGTCCGTCCGGTCGCTGTTGTCGAGGGCGAGCCAGTCGCCGTAGCCCTCCTGGCCGCCCGCCGTCCGACGGCGGATGAGATCGGGATTGGCGGCGCGCAGCTCATCCACAAAACGCACGCACGTGCCGTAATGCCGCTCCAGCAGGCGGCGGTCGCCATAGCACTGGTAGATGGTCCACGGGCAGATCGTGACGGCGTCGGCCCAGCCGGGGCCGCCGTCGGCCGGCAGATCGTCGACGGCCGGTGCCACGGCCGGGATGGTGCCGCGCTCGGTCTGCGCGTCCGCCAGGTCCTGCATCCACTTTTGGTAGAAGGCGGCGACATTCATGTTGAACGCCGCCGTGCGGACGAAGATCTGCGCATCACCCGTCCAGCCGAGGCGTTCATCGCGCTGCGGGCAGTCGGTGGGCACGTCGAGCAGATTGCCGCGCTGGCTCCATTGGATGTTTTTCTGGAGCTGGTTGACGAGCGGGTCGGAGCACGAGAACTCGCCGGTGGACGCCAGGTCCGAGTGCAAGCCCACGCCGGTGACTTCATCGATCTCGACGGCGGCGCCGTGCGTTTCGAGCTCGAGGTAGCGAAAACCGTGAAAGGTGAAGCGCGGTTCGAAAACCTCGCCCCCGGTGTCGCCGCGCAGGGTGTAATGGTCGGTGGCACGGGCGCTGCGGAGGTTGGCCAGGTAGAGGCGCCCGTCCGCGTCGAGCATCTCGGCATGGCGCAGCGTGACTGTGGCGCCGGCGGCGCCCTTGAGCCGGAGGCGCACGCGCCCGACCAGGTTCTGGCCGAAATCGTAGCGGCGCTGGCGGCGGTCCGGCGCGTCCTGCAGCAGCCGGGGCTTGAACTCATGAAGGGCGCGGATGGGCGGGCAGCGCATGCCGTCGAGGGCGATGCCGTTGCCGTTGCCCATCCGGGCCGGCTGCCAGCCCCGGTCATCGAAGCCCGGCCTGTCCCACCCGGGAAACGCGAGGCGCGCATCGTAGCTTTCCCCCATGAGCAGATCGCTTTCAAGCAGCGGGCCGTAGGCGAAACGCCAGGTGGAATCGGTGCCGATGACGTCCGTGCGGCCGTCGAGGTAGTCGATCACCAGCTGCGCCAGGAATTTCGGGCGGTCGCCGTACAGCTGCCGGCCGCGCGCGGCGACATGGCCGCAATACCAGCCGTCGCCCAGGATCGCGCCCAGCGTGTTGTCGCCCACGACGAGCAGCGGCGTGACGTCGAACGACTGATAGTGCACGCGCTTGCGGTAGTCGGTCCAGCCGGGCGCCAGCTGCAGGTCGCCGATGCGCTGGCCGTTGAGGCGCGCCTCGTAGAGGCCGAGCGCCGTCGCGTAGAGGCGCGCGCGGGTCACGCGGGCCCCGACGAAAAAGGTCTTGCGCAGGTAGGGCGCGGGCACGCTGGTCCAGCGCCCCCCGGTGAGCGTGCCGGCGATCCATTGGGCCCGCCAGTCGCTGCGCTCGAGCAGGCCCGTCTCCCAGCACGCGCGCTCGGTCGACTCGCTCATGCGGCCGCGCTCGTCCCACACCCGCACGCGCCACCAGGCGCGCTGCCGCGAGTGCAGCGGCTTGCCCGCGTAGGGGACGTGCAGCGAGGCGCCCGAGACCACCTTGCCGCTGTCCCACAAATCGGGCGCGCCGCCCGGTTCGGACGAGACCAGAAGCTGATAGGAAACCTGGCGTGCGCCGCGCCGGTGTTCAGCGTCGAGCCGCCAGCTCAGGCGCGGCTGGCGCTCATCCAGACCGAGGGGGTTCTCCAGATACTCGCAACGCAGATGAACGGGACGACTGACGGCTTGGGACATGTGGGTTTTGGAGCCGGGAAGCACGCCTGCGACCAGCTGTCCGGCTGGGCGGCAAATGGCGGGAGGGCGGACGATGGCAGCGTAAAAGCAAATGGTCGAGATTTCTGTGACGCAAACTGGTGGTGGGGCAGCGTTTTTCGCCAAAAATTCAGCCGCGAGCAGGCACTTCAACACAAGCAAGTAGCTAATCTAAAACTACTTCCGTGGTTGATTCCCGCCGCCGGGCCCCGGGCGCGGCCGAAACCCCGCCTAGAGCTTCTGCAGGGGGGGAGACCAGCAGGTCATGCGGCCGCCAATCACCTTGCGCCTGAGCGGAGCGCCGGTGCGCGGGCAACGGCCTCCGTCCTCCCAGCGGTGCTTGAACAACCACGAATCGGGAATATTGGCGTTGAGCGCAGGCGGCACCCGGCCGCCGCGGCCGGCGATTGTGGCGAGCGCGTTGCGGCAGACTCGGCGGCATTCGCGCCACACGGCGCGCACTTCGTCGGGGCGCAGCGAACCGCCGGGGCGGGCGGGATGAAGGCCGGCGCGCCAGAGAATCTCGTCGGCCATCCAGTTGCCAATGCCCGGGAACCGCTCCTGCATCAGCAGGGCCGCCTTCACCGGGGTGCGCGCGCGCCGCCGCAGGAAGGCCGCGACCGCCTCGGGACGGAAGGCGGCGGACAGGATCGGCGGCGCGAGGCGCGTCCACCAGCCCGGCGGCCCGCGGCCGACGGCGAACGTGACGCGCCCGAACATGCGCGGATCGGAGAACACGAGCCGCACATCCCGCAGCACGAGCACGAGATGATCGTGCCTCTGCGGCGCGCGGCCGGCAGGCTCCACCCGGAGTTCGCCGCTCATGCCCAGATGCAGCCCGAGCCAGCGGTCCCCGCTGAACCGGAAGAGCATCTGCTTGGCGGCGGCGGCCGAGGAGCGGAGGGTGGCGCCGGCGAGTTGCCGCACGAGATCGCGCACGGCGCAGCCGCGGAAAACCCTCGCCCGCGGATGCACGAGAACGGCCCGCACGCGCCGGCCCAAACCGGGATTCCACTGCTGGCGATAAAACTCAACCTCAGCGAGCTCGGGCATGCGGCGGCGGATTCAGCCCAGCGTCTCCACAAAGGCCGCCACGTCATCGAACACCGGCACGGCGTGCTGGGCGACCTCGGGCAGCGTGCGTGGATCCGCCCGGCCGGTGCGGACGACCACGGGACGGATGCCGGCGTTGAGCGCGGCCTGAATGTCGGCCGCGCTGTCGCCCACCATATAGCAGGCCGCCGGATCCAGTTTGTGCTGCGCGATCATTTCGAGGATGAAGCGGGGCGAGGGCTTGCGGTACACCACGGGTTGGTCCGGCGCCTCCGGCGCCACGCAAATCCCGTCGAACGCCGGGCCGGGCGGGCCGAGCAGCTCCTCGAGGCGGGCGTTCACGCGGCGGGCGTCGTCCATCGTGTGGTAACCCCGGCCGACGCCGGACTGGTTGGTGAACAGGAAAAGCTTGTAGCCGAGGGCGCGGGCCCGGCGCAGGGCGTCTGCGACGCCGGTGATGAGCTCGACGCCCGCGGGATCGGCCAGGTAGACCTTGTCGACGATCAGGGTCCCGTCGCGGTCGAGGAAGAGCGCGGCGGCGGCGCGCGCCGGCGGGGCGGCGGGCGTTCTTGCCCTCGGCTTGGGTTTGCTCACGGCGCGCGCGACACGTAGGCGAGGAGCTCCTCGGGAGTGACCGTGGCCGTGCCGACCTTGGCCACGACCACCCCGGCCGCGGCGTTGGCGAAGAGCGCGGCGGTCTCCAGGTCGGCGCCGACCGCCAGCGCCAGCACCAGGCCCGCGATCGAGGTGTCGCCCGCGCCCGAGACATCGAACACTTCCCGGGCGGCGGTGGGGATTTTCTTCACGACGCGGCCCGCCGTGCAGAGGAGCATGCCGTCCTCGCTCAGGGTGATGACGAGATGCCGCGGCCCGTAGAGTTCGTGGATGCGGGCGCAGATGGCCTCGGCCGGAAACGGCTGCTGGGCATCCCAATCGACTCCCGCCAGCTGGGCGGCCTCCCGGCGGTTGGGCGTGAGGAGGTCGAGGCCGGTGTAGTGCAGCCGGCGTTTGGGCTTGGGGTCGAGCGCGATGAACTTGCCGGCGTCGCGGGCGAGCGTGAGGAGCGCCGCGATGAGTTCGCTGGTGAGCACGCCCTTGGCGTAATCGGAGAGGATGACCGCGTCGGCCGCCTGCACCTCGGAGCGCAGCCGGGCGACGGCCGCATGGGCGTCGATCGCGTAGGCCGCCGGCGGCGATTCGCGGTCGAGCCGGCAGAGCTGCTGGTGCTGCACGATCACCCGGGCCTTGATGATGGTCTGGCCCGCGCCCGGCAGGTGGATGGCCTTGATGCCGCGTTTGCCCAGGACCTCGATCAGCTTGCGGCCGGCGTCGTCGTTCTGGAAGCAGCCCGCGACCACGGCCTTGGCACCCAGCGCGGCCAGATTGAGCGCGACATTGGCACCCGCTCCCGCCGTGAAGGTGTCGCGCTGGATATGCACGACGGGCACCGGCGCCTCCGGCGAGATGCGCGTGGCGTCACCCCAGATGTAGTGGTCGAGCATGACGTCGCCGACCACGAGAATGCGCAGGCGGGCGATCTTCTTGAGCAGGGCGCGGGCGCGGGCGGGCGTGATGGTGGTCATCAGCGAATCTCCCAATCGTAATGGTAGCGGGACAGGAGGCGGGGGCGGCCGGAGTTGACCTGGACGACATCCTCGATCCGACAGGCGCCGAGGCCGGGATAGTAGAGCCCCGGCTCGACGGTGACCACGGCGCCGGCCTTCAGCTCGTAGTTCACCGAGCCCGAGACGCGCGGCAGTTCGTGCACGGCGAGCCCGAGCCCGTGGCCGGTGCCGTGGAAGAAGCCGATGGAGCCGCGCGGCGTGGGCCGGGTCTCGTAGCCCTGGGCCTTGAAGTAGTCGGCCACGCGGTGGTGCACGTCGCGGCCGTTGACGCCGGCGTGGATGGCGGCGAACGCCCGTTGCTGGCCGGCGCGCACGGTGGCAACGAGCCGGCGCTGGGCGTCGGACGCGCGGCCGCGCAGGAAGGTGCGGGTCATGTCGCCGTGGTAGCCGGTGGCGGTGATCCGCGGAAAGACGTCGACGATGATGAGCTGGTGCGCGCGCAGCGGGCCGTGGCCGCTCTCGTGCGGATCGCAGCCCTGGTCGCCGCCGGCCACAATGGTGTCCAGCGAAACCCCGCCGGCGGCGAGGCAGGCGGTCTCGATGGCGAACTTGAGACGTTCCGACGTCAGCGGGCGGCCCTCCAGCCGGAGCCAGCCGCCGCGGAGGCGCGCGCGGCGCAGCAGGTCCTCGGCGGCGGCGATCCCGCGCGCGGCGCAGCGGTTGCCGGCGCGGATGGCGGCGGCCTCGGCGGCCGTCTTGATCTCGCGCTCGGGGAAGATCAGGCCGACCACGGGCGTGAGCCTGAGCCCGTAGCGGACGAGCTTGAAGGCCACGCCGGCGGGAAAATCGTCCGGCACGCTGAAGGCGTGGATGCGGTAGTGGGCGGCGAGGAGCAGGATCACCTCGGCGGGGCCGATCCGCTGGTCGGGCCAGCGCTGCCGCGCCTTCTCCTGCCACGGCTCGAGCGGCAGCACCACATCGAAGTCGGACGTGCGCTTCACCCGGCCGAACTCCAGGGCGCCGACGGCGCACACTTTGCGGCGGCCGGCGCGGAAGGAGATGAACGGATCGGGCACGGCCACGCGGCCGAAGTAACGCTGGTCCGGGTTGACGCACGAGTCGGCGTAGAGAAGCGGGGGAGGTTGCACGACGGTGAATGCGGGATTGAATTGCGGGCGGCCTCGCATTACCCACGAAACCCGCGGAAAACGCAAAGATGTTTTGGGCATTCTCCAACCAGCGGTGGCGGACGAACGGGTGGGCGCTGGCCGCGGCCCTGGTGGCCGCGGGCTGCACGGGCCGCCCGCCGGAAACCTCGGTGCCGGCCAAGACCGTGAGCGACTGGTTTCCCATCAAGGTCGGCGGCCAGGTGGTGCAGATGCAAATCGCGCTGAATCCCGCCGAGATGTCGCGCGGCCTGATGGAGCGCCGCGATCTCGGACCCGACCAGGGCATGCTCTTTGTCTACCCCGAGCCGCAGCCGATGAGCTTCTGGATGCGCGACACGCCGCTGCCCCTCGACATCGGTTTCTTCGACCGCGACGGCGTGCTCCGGGAGACGTACGCGATGCAGCCCTTCGATGAAGCCCCGATCCGGTCGCGGGACCAGCGCCTCCAGTTTGCCCTGGAGATGAACCAGCGGTGGTATCACGAACACGGGGTGAGGCCCGGGGCGCAACTCGATCTGGCGGCGCTCCGGGAGGCGCTCAAGGCGCGCGGCGCGGCCCCGGAGGATTTCGGCCTGCGGTGATATCGGATGCGTTCGCCCCGGCCAATGCCTTCTCGGCGGTTCGAAGCATTGGGTTGCCCGTGTAGGAGCCTGCTTGCAGGCGAATCCTCCGATGCATTCGCGAGCAAGCCCTGCGACATCGCTCAGGGCCCCGAGCCTGCCGAGGAGCTCGCTCCTACAACGGTTTGACGCCCCGGGAAAAATCATCATGGCGTGGCGCGCGGCGAGCCGGTAGTACCCAGGGTCATGAATCAAACGATGCGTCTGGCATGGATGGCGGCGCTGTTACCGCTGCTGCCGGGAGCCGCGGCGGCCGCGGAAGACGCCGCGCCGCCGGCGCCCGCCAGCGCGGTCGTGGCGGCCGACGGCAGCGGCCAGTACCAGACCGTGCAGGAGGCGATCAATGCCGCGCCGCAGCTATGCCAGGCGGGCCCGCGTTGGGTCATTCGCGTCAAGGCGGGCACTTACCGGGAGCTCATCTACGTGCAGCGCGAAAAGCGCTTTGTGTCCCTGGTGGGGGAGGATCCGGCGACGACGGTGATCACCTACGACCTGTACGCGAGCCTCCCGGGCAAGGACGGCAAACCCATCGGCACGTTCCGCACGCCCACCGCGCTGATCGACGCGGACGATTTCACGGTGGAGAATCTCACGCTCGAAAATGCCGCCGGGCCCAAGGGCCAGGCGCTCGCGGTCCGCGTCGACGGCGACCGCGTCGTGTTCCGCCATTGCCGCTTCCTCGGCTGGCAGGACACGATCCTTGTGAACCGGGGCCGGCATTACTTCGAGGACTGCTACATCTGCGGGCACGTCGATTTCATCTTCGGGGCGGCGACAGCGGTTTTTGAGCGGTGTCACATTCACTGTCTGGGCGACGGCTACATCACGGCGGCGTCCACGCCGGATGCGCAGCCGTGGGGATTCGTCTTCGCGGATTGCCGGATAACCGGGGAGACGCCCGACGTCCGCACCTACCTGGGCCGGCCGTGGCGCGACTACGCGGCCGTGGTCTTTCTCAACACGGAGATGTCCGCGGTGGTGCGACCCGAGGGCTGGCACAACTGGAACAAGCCCAAGGCGGAGAAGACGGCGCGCTACGCCGAGTTCCACAGC
>DATIWI010000126.1:0-9650 GCA_035519475.1 Opitutaceae bacterium | reverse complement strand
GACGCCGGCTTGCAGGACCTCGGGCACGGCGCGCGCCATGTCGGCCGGGAGCTGCTTGTACACCGCCTTCATGTTCTCCAGCACGGGCTGGCCGGCATTAGGCTGCACCATGGTCGGCAACGCGCAATGCTCGCGGTAGATCCGCGCCACCTTGGCGGCGCCGGCCATGTCCATGCCGGTGCCGCAGTTCAACGCCACGATATCCGCGCCCTGGGCCGCGGCGAATTCCGCCGCCTGTTCCGGCGCCACGCCCATCATCGTCTTGTAGAAGGTCTTGTCCGTCGACAGGTCGTAGGCCAGCGACGCGATGATGCACGGGGCATGGGCGCTCCGGGCGGCGGCAATGGCCACGCCGAGTTCCTCCAGCGACGTCTGGGTCTCGATGATGATCGCATCGACGCCGCCGGCGACGAGGGCCGCCGCCTGCTCCTCCAGGGCCGCCTGCGCCTCGGTCACCGGCAACTCGCCGTATGGCTCGAGAATGGCGCCGAGGGGGCCGATGTCGCCGAGCACGAAGCCCGGCCGGTCGCCAAACGCCTGGCGGGCGAGGCGTGCGCCCGCCTGGTTGATCTCCGCCAGCCGCTTTTCTTCGCCGTGCCGGCGGAGCATGATCCGGCTGCCGCCAAAAGTGTTCGTGATCAGACAATCGGTGCCGGCTTCGACATAGCGGCGCTGGATGGCCAGCACCCGGTCGGGGTGGTCCAGGTTCCACGCTTCGCCGCACGAGCCCTGCTCGAGGCCGGCCAGCATCAGTTGCGTGCCCATGGCGCCGTCGCACACGAGGCGTCGCGCGCGGAGGGTTTCAAGCAGGGGTATCTGGGACATTGGATGGCGATGTTCGGCCGTCCGGTGAAGGCTTGTCAAACGGTCACGGGGCCGCGGCCTCGATCTCCGCGCGCACGGCTTCGGCCACCTCGGCGGCGGAGCCCGGCCGCTCCGCCTCGTCGCTCCACCGCCATTGGGCGAGATAGGCATCAGATTGCGTCAGGCCGAGCCGCTGGGCGGCGGCGTCGATCCGCGCCGCGAACCGCGGGGCCAGGTCGACCTTGACTTCCTCGAAATCGTCCCAGGCCTTCACCTGCGAAGGCAGATCCTGCCAGTAGAGAATCTGGAATCTGGCCGTGGTCCCGGCTGGTCGCGGGGTGGGCGGGCGGGCGGCGCTCCGCGGCACGGCGGCGCCGGGCTTCGCGGACGCCGGCGGCGCCGCGCCCTTGCCGACGAGATACAGGAACAGATCGACCGCCGCCGACGCATCCGCGCCATAGCCGTCGGCGCCGATCTCCTCGGCGAACGCCTGGCTGATCGGCGCGCCGCCGATCGCCATCTTGATGCCGCCGTGGCCGCGCTCCTCGAAGCCGTCGATGACCACCTTCATGTAGGTCATCGTGGTGGTGAGCAGCGCACTCATGCCGACGATGTCGGGCTTGAACTCCCCGGCGGCGGCGAGGAATTTCTCGAGGCTCTGGTCGACGCCGATGTCCTTCACCGAGAAACCGGCCCCCTCGGCCATCATGCACACGAGGTTCTTCCCGATGTCGTGCAGGTCGCCGCGGACCGTGCCCATCAGCAGCCGCCCGGTGGAGGTGGTGTCGGGACCATGCGCCGACAGCAGCGGTTTGAGCACGGCCATGCCCGCCTTCATGGCGCGCGCGGCGATGAGCACCTCGGGCACATAGAGGATGTTGTGCTTAAAGTCCTCGCCCACGACGCTCATGCCGGCGATGAGCCCTTGCTGCAGCACCTCTTGTACGCTGCGGCCTTCGGCGAGGGCATCCCGGGTCATCTGTTCGACTTCCTTGGCTTTGCCCTCGTAGAGGCATTGGTTCATCAGCGCGTAGTCGGGCATGGGGAGGGGGATAAGGGCGCGGGCCACTCAATTGCGGCATCGGCGCGGACCAAGGTCCGGCCCTACCACCGAAACGCAATCAATCACGCGAATGATTCTGGCGTAGAAGTGCGTGGTCACGATCGCGCCTTTCCAAAGTGGGCGGCGTTGAACTCAGCGAGCGCGTCGAGCATGGCGCGGATGTTCTGACGCGGCATGCCCGGGCTGGTCCCGCCGCCGACGGAGAGAATGATGCCTTCGCCGCCGCTCTTCTCGAGGACATCGAGGGTGGCGGCGCGCACCTCGGCGGGAGTCCCGCGCACGCCCACCTCCAGCGGATTGACATTGCCCATAAGGCACAGGCGCCCGCCGACGCGCCGCTTGACGTCGGCGATGTCGGTCTGCTTGCCCCAGTTGAGCACGTGGAAACCGGCGTCGGGCAGGTGCTCCAGGCAGGCCTCGATCGAAGCGTCGTTGTGGTAAATCTTCACCCAGTCCTTCGGGAAGGCATCGCAGATGCGCTTGAGGCAGGGGTGGGCGAATTCCTCGTAGTGCTCCTCGTTCACGAATCCGACGATGTCGTCGAGGAGGAAGATGCCCTCGACCGTCGGCCCCATCGCCTTCGCCTGGGCTTTGAGCCAGTCGATGATCAGACGGGTGCAGAGGTCGAGGAGCTTGTGCGCCCATTCGGGCCGCTCGACCAGATCCATCATGAACTCGGTGGTGCTTCGCACGAACCCGGCGGTGCACATCGGGCCGCGGGAGGTCGCCAGCGGCAGGATCTCGCCGGTGTCGAGGATGCGCTGCCGCTGCATCTTGATGCGATGGAGGGTCAGCCCCATGAAGGCGTCGGCGTCAACTTCGTATTCGGGGAAGTTCTCCATGTCCTCGATGTGGTAGAGGGTGTGGTATTCGCTCGGCGTGTTGTCCGGCCAGAATTTGATCTTGGCGCCAAGCGCGGAAGGCTCCGCCGCCATGCCGTATTCCATCCACCACGAGGGCACAAAGATGATCTCGGGATATTCCTGGTGGATCTTGAGGTGGGACTGGAACCACAGCTCCGGATCCAGGAAGAAATCCAGGTGCTTGAGGCCGAGATAGCCCGGGATCCACGGGCTGTCGATGATCAGCGCCATGGGCACGTGATCCAGTTTTTCGCGGCGGGCGGCCTTCTTGAAGATCTCCCATTGTTCGGGTCTCATGAGCGGGCTCCTTTCGTGAGTGAAGGTGAGAGTGAAAGTGAGGGTGAACCAGGGATTCGTTGGCCAGATTCCAGTGGCGAATCAGGGCGCGAGGAGGATTTCGGTGTCGGTGATCTGCAGCTCCACCCCCGCGGCCCGTGCGGCGTCCTGCAACGCGGCCGGGAGCATGACGGTCGGATCGGGGCTGACGGCGAGGCGCCGCAGCAGCCCATCGCCCTTCTTGGCGCCGACGCGCAGTGTCAGCCGCAGGCCCTTCCGCTTGCACGCCACAGGGGTGCCGTCGGGCAACGCGGTGTTCATCGGCGCAATGAAAGCGTCGACGTAATGCACGCCGACGCCCGATTTGTCCGGAAAGGCCGGCGGCAGCCGGTCCCGGGCGGCGGGATTGATGGCGCAGAGTCGGGTCATGAGGCGGGGACCAAGTCGGTCGCGGGGTCGGGGGCGTGGCGATAGCGGGCGCGCCGGTACTGGCACGGCGAGAAGGAACAATTGCGACAGGGGACCAGGCGCGCGGACGCGAGCGCCTCCGGCGTGCGGGCGGTGAGGCCGAAGACGGCGAGCTGCGATTTCTTTGGCCGCAACATGCCGCTGGAAAGAACCTCCACGGTTTCGGGGAACGGGTGCGGCCGGTCGCCACGGATCAGCGCCAACAGTTTCGACTGGTCCGTGAGATCCCAGCCCGTGTAGCCGGGGCTGTAGTGCGGCACCGCGATCAACCCGTCGCCCTCCGCCCGGGCGCAGATGCGCCCGCTCGCCGCGGCCACCAAGTGTTCGACCACGGCGGAGCCGAAGATCTCGAGGAAGAAATACTCGTCGGGTTTGCCTTCCTGCCAGAGCCGGCGGGCGTGATCCTCGCAACTGCGGCCCGCGCCGACCGCCGCGAGCACGACGCGCCGGGCGTCCGCCTGCCGGAGGTGCCCGTGCAGTTGCCGCGAGCGAAACTCCACGCCATCGAAGTGGAGCGTATCGCCGGTGACCTCGAGGTCCGCTACCCGGAGGTAGATCCAGGGCCGGCCGTGCCCGGCGTACCAGTCCCGCGCCCAGGCGGCGAGTTCGCGCGCGCGTTCGCCGAGGACATGGGCGCGCGGGAAGCCGAGCAGGCGCCGGTACTCGGCGTCCGGCACGTGGCAATCGGGATTGGTGTCGAGGAGCTCGAACATCGGGACCGAAGGGCGGCGTTCAGGGCGCGGCCTGCGCCAGCGCGTCCTCCAGCGGCGCGAACTGGCAGCCGTCTACGAAGATGTCGAAAAATGCGGGGTGGGTTTCAAGGCGGCAGTGGGTGACGCGCCGCACCAGCTGCTCCAATTCCACGCGTTTCGTCCGGGACAGCAGCGCGACGCAGGCGCCCTCGATGGCGGCGTTGCCAACCTGCCGGATGCGGGCGGGGTCAATATGGGGAATCAGGCCGATGCGGCGGGAGGCCTCCACGTTGAGATACCGGCCGAAACCGCCGGCCAGATAGAAGACGTCGAGATCGGAGCTGCGGATGCCATAGCCACCGAGCACGATGCGCACGCCGGCCGCGTTGGCGCCCTTGGCCTGCGCCAGCGCGCTGATATCGGCCTCGCTGAAGGTGATGGGACGGTCGCTGCCGGCGGCGACCACAAGCGCGTGGGTTCCGTCCTCGAAGCGCCCATAGCGGTTCATGCGGCCCGTGCGCAGCAACTCGCCCAGCAGATCCACCAAACCCGAGCCGCAGATGCCCTCGGCCGGACCGTCGCCGATCACGCTGGCCGACACGGAGCCGTCGGCGCCGATCGTCACCCGCTCGATCGCACCGGGCAAGCCGGGCATGCCGCAGGCGATCTGCCCGCCCTCGAACGCGGGGCCGGCAGGGCACGACGCCACGAACACCTTGCGCCGGTTGCCGACGATCAACTCCGTGTTCGTGCCGACGTCCATCAGAGCGACGAGCCGGTCCTCGTGGGCGAGATCGATGGCCAGCATGCAGGCGGCGGCGTCGGCGCCCACGTGCCCGCTGATGACCGGCAGCCCGTAAACCCGCGCCCGGGGGTGAACAGACAGGCCGAGCCGGCGCGCCGCCGCGCGCAGGCTCGTCGTCGCCTTGGCGCCGGAGGCGGCCTCGTGTTCGGTGATCGACTGATACGGGCTCTGGCCGATCGAGTAGACGGACAGCCGGAAAAACAGATCCCGCATGGTCGAGTTGCCGACGATGACAACTTCGTAGATCGAGCGCGGATCGACCGGCAATTCCCCGATCGCGCGGCTCAGGTAGCCGGCCAGCGTGCGCTGGAGCAGGCGGGTGCCGTCGAGCGTGTCATAGTGGATCCGGGCCATCACGTCGGATCCGCCGAAGCGCTGCGGGTTTTCAAAGGCCGCGTCCGCGAGCACTTCGCCCGTCTCGAGGTTCAGCAGGCGCAGGACGACGGTCGTCGTCCCGATGTCGACCGCCAGTCCGTGCAGCGGGCCGCTCCCGCGGTCGATCTCCTCACCGTCGAGCAGAATGCGGTCGCCGGCGCGGGTGACCGCGGGATCCGGCGTCCACGGCCGGTCGTGGACGGGCAGTTGGAACGCCTGGCGTTCGATGCGCATCGCTCCGCGGCGCATCGTGTGGCAGCGCACGGTGCCCGCTTCGCGCGCGATCCGGGCGCAACAGGACAGGCGGAAGCTGCCGTGGAGATGCCGTTCGGCCGCCGCGGGGGGCGACAGGCACTCCAGCCCATCGGTCACTTCGACGACGCACTCCTTGCAGCGGCCCTGCTTCTGGCAGGAGGTGGGGACGCGCACCCCCAGCGATTCGGCGCATTCAAACAAGGAACGCCCGACCGGAGCGTCGCCCGCCTGCTGGTCGATGTGCAGCCGCACGCTCATGGCCGGCGTGGCCCGGGGGGTGCGAACGGCGGCGGGGAAGGGAAGGCCATGGCGCTCAGGCTCCAGCCGCCGCTTTCAGCGCCGCCTGGAGGTAACCCAAGGCGTAAGCCATGCCCGCGTGCCAGGGCGCGGCGCAGGCCATCTGCGGCGTGTGATCGGGAATGATGACTCCGGCAAAGCCATTGCGGCGGAGGATGCGCAGCACCCGCAAGACATCCACGTCGCCGTCGTCGATGAAAGTCTCGCGATAGCGCGGGACCTTGCCCGTGACATTGCGGAGATGGACGTAGCCGATGCGCCCCTGCCGGCTGTACTGGTCCACGACATCATAGATGTCGCCCTCGGTCATCTCAGCGAGCGTGCCCACGCAGAACTCCAGCGCATTGGCCGGGCTGCGGTTGAGCTCGATCAGTTTCTGGTAGAAACGCGGCTGATAGACGAGGCGCGGCTGGCCCCGCATCGTCGGTGTCGGCGGATCGTCCGGGTGCAGGGCGAGTTTGACGCCGGCTTCCTCCGCCACGGGCAGGACCTCGCCCAGAAAGCGCTCCAGGCGGCGCCAGAGTTCCTCCGGGGTGGCGGCCGGCACGGGGCCGGCCGGCGCGGCGCGGTCAACAATCATGTTCCACACCATACCGCGGGGCAGGGGAATATCAAAGGGGCCCTCCATGCCGACGGAGGGCGCGCCGCCGCGCGCGTACGGGCCGGTGGTCCGGCCGGCGACACCGGCGATGCTGAAGTTGTACCCCATGATGGGAATCCCCGCCTGGCCGAGCCGCCGGATGATCGTCTTCACGTTCTCGATTTGCGGGCGCCACTGCGGGCCGTCGAGCAGCACATCGTGCCAGTGCGCCGGGTCGAAGTTCTCGATCGCCTCGAGCCGGAGGCCGGCCGCCTCGACGTCACGGCGCAACGACTGCAGTTCCTCCAACGACCAGAGGACTGCGGGGTCGCCGGCCAGGCCCCAGCCGCGGTCCGTGCCGGTGGGCTGGTCGTCGGTCGTGGCGCGGTCGCCGCCGCGGAAGTAGTCGACGAGGTGGGCCACGATGTGGGTGGCGCCGGCCTGGCGCGCGAACCGGAAGTTCTCGCGCGTCAGCATGTGGCGATAGAGGCCGAGGCCGAGTTTCATGTCAGGAGGTGGTCGACCACGAATAAACACGAATCAACGCGAATGGGAAGCCGACCACGCCGGGTCGCCGTCCGGCGGTCAACCTGGAGGTTCCAGACGCCAAGCGCCATACTCCGAACCCGAACCCATAGTCCCTACGCCGTGGTGGAGCCCGGGGCCGCGAACTTCTTCCGGCGCTCGGCGAGCTCCTGCTCGACCTGGCGGTTGAGGGACTTGCCGATCGGATAGGCTGCGAGGCAGGCCAGGACGACGAGCAACAGCAAGCTCGGGTAGATCGAGGCGCCCAGGCGGATTCCCAACAGCGCGTGTTGGGTTTGAACGGCGTTGGCCACGTAGCCGTAGGAGCCGATGATCCAATTGGCCGCCGCGCCGCCGACCCCCAGGCCCGCCTTCAAGGCGAAGATGATGCCCGCGAACATGAAGCCTGTCGCCCGGCGCGAGGTTTGCCACTCGGAGTAGTCCGCCACGTCGGCGATCATCACCCAAAGCAGCGGAATCGTCGGGCCCCAGCCCACGGACCAGAGCACGCTGAGCCAGAACATGAGGCTCAGATTGGTCGGCGAAACCCAAAATACGCCCGCCGTGGCAATCAAGGTGATGACGGCGCCGGCGATGAACACGGTCTTCTTGCCGAACCGGTCGGACAGCGGCTTCGAAAGCGGAATGAAGAGAATCTGGACGACGGAGCCTAGGTCATTGAAGAAGCTGAAGCCAACCGCCACCGCGTTCGAGTTGTCAGGCCGAACGAGCAGATTGCACCACTTCTCAGAGAGGAGCCCCGTCGCCGGTGCTCCGGGGGGAGCCGTCAAACCCCAGCCGCCCAGAAAGTGCCCGATCGCCGCCGGATCGAGATAGTAGGAGAAGAGATAGAACAGCGAGGTGCCGCGGACCACGAGCATCGTGAACACGGTGAGCGTCATCACAAACAAGATGATCCACGGCTTGCAGCTGAAGACGTTCCTGAGGTCCTCCTTCAGCGCAGGCTTCTGCTCCGGGTTCGGCAACACGCGTTCCTTCGTGGTGGAGAAGACGATCAAATTGACCACGACGATCACCGCGCCAAAGATGGCCATCGTCGTGCCCCACGCCTTGGGATCCGCCAAACCGCCGAACTTGTCCACCAGCGGCAAGGCGAAGGTCTGGATGATGAACTGTCCGAAGATGGCCGCGACGAAGCGGTAGCGGGCGACGTTGGTGCGCTCGCTGGAGTCAGGAGTCATCACGCCCATCAGCGCGGAATAGGGCGTGTTGCTGGCCGAATAGATGATCATCAACGCCACGTAGGTGAGCGCGGCGTAGATGACCTTGCCCTGCGGGCCGACGTTCGGGACGACGTAGACCAGCCAGAATGCCAAGCCGAAAGGGATCGAGGTGAACAGCACCCAGGGCCGGAACTTGCCCCACCGGGTCTTGGTGCGGTCGGAAAGCGCGCCGATGAGCGGGTCGATGAACGCGTCGGCGAGCCGCGGTATCAAGAGGAGCCAGAATACGACCGACGGATCGAGACGAGCCGTGTCTGTATAGAACTTGTTCTGATACAGAATCATCGACTGGAAGAAGAAGTTCGTGCCGACGTCGCCGAGGGCGTAACCGACCTTTTCGCGGACGGAGAGTTTCATGGGGGCGGGTGGGGGTTGGGGGTCCGGAAATCCGTGGGTGGGGCTTCGCAGCAGCGGCGGACTAGCGCGCGGCAGCGGAAGGCTTCTCTTTCAGCCGCTGCTCGACATCCTCGAGCGTTCCTTTGAAAGGGCCGGGCGTCTCCATCTTGATCGAAACCAGCGCGGCGGCAAATTTGAGCGAGGTCGCGACGTCGTGATCCAGGCGCCAGGACAAGTAAGCCGAAAACGTCGTATCGCCGCGGCCGGTCCTGCCGGAGCTGTTCCGGTTGGAGAAGCATTCGTAGTACGTCTTTCCCTTCACCCGCGCCAATACCCCCTGGGAATGCGTGATCATGGTCTCAGGGCAACCCCACGATTCGACGAGACGGCCGGCCTTTTCCAGGTCGTCGGTGCCCGTCAGGATCTTCGCCTCCACGATGTCCAGCTTGAGTTTGTCCATCATGGCCGCGATTTCCTTTTTGTTCGCGACGTCGCGATACTCGATCTCATGGGTCACGGGCGTCACGTGACGGACAAAACTCTGCATGTCGGCCGAAAGGCTGTATCCGCGGGATTTCAAGCCCTGCATGAGCGCCATGTCGAATTCCGTGTCCGAAATTCCCGCCAGGTGCACGCACGTTGAGCTCAAATCCGGAACTTCCCTGATGGAAATCAGGCCGGCGGATTTGACGAGCGTCAGTTTGCGCTCATCGACGTTGGCGGAATAGTGGAAAACCCGCGAATAGGTCGTTTCTGCACTTGGGATGAGGAAGGTATCGACGCCGGCCTCCTTCATCGGTTGCAGGATGGGCTCGTCCTTTGGGGCCATCTTCACGACGGCGGCGACCTTCTTGCCGACGCGGGGCGCGACCATGGCGCCGCATAGGACGGCGCTTCCCGGAGCGATGTGGGGCTTTCCTCCGAACGGGATGATTTCGTCATAGCACATGTGGCCGACGAACGTGATGTCGTACCGCTTGGACATATCGATTGATTTCTTAATCGACGCCTCCTCGCCCCCGCGTCACGAACCCTTCAGCAGATCGGGGAAGAACGGGATCAGATCC
>DATIWI010000125.1:0-16878 GCA_035519475.1 Opitutaceae bacterium | reverse complement strand
GCGGGTCGAGGTCTTGGCGCCCCGAGCCGATACCCTGTCGGCATGTCCACGATGAGCACCGGCTTCGAGAAGTTCCTGCGGTTCGGCGAGGGACGGCGGATGAAGCGCCTGGCCGAGCAGGCGGCGTACATCGCCACGCTCGAGCCCGAGTACCGGGCGCTCTCCGACGCCCAGCTCCAGGCCAAGACGGCCGAGTTCCGCGAGCGGCTCGCGAACGGCGAGGACCTCAACGACCTCCTCTTCGAGGCGTTCGCCGCCGTGCGCGAGGCGCGGCTGCGCGAGTCCGACCAGCGGATGTTCGACGTCCAGCTCATGGGCGGCATCGTGCTCCACGAGGGCGACGTGGCCGAGATGAAGACCGGCGAGGGGAAGACGTTCGTCGCGAGTCTCGCGCTGTACCTCAACGCGCTGCCGACCGTCACCACCCATGACGGCCGCACGCTCGGTCAGGGCGTCCACCTTGTCACGGTCAACGACTACCTGGCACAGCGCGACGCCGAATGGAACCGAGGCGTCTACGAGCGGCTCGGCCTGAACGTCGCGTTCATCGAGACGATGATGCCGTTCGACGAACGCAAGCTCGCCTACGAGGCCGACATCACATACGGCACCAACTCCGAGTTCGGCTTCGACTACCTGCGCGACAACATGGCGATCAACCTCGAAGGCGTTGTGCAGCGTGGCCACAGCTACGCGATCGTGGACGAGGTCGACTCGATCCTCGTCGACGAGGCGCGCACGCCGCTGATCATCTCCGGGCCCGCGCCCATCGAGCGCGAACAGCCGTTCACGCGCATCAAGCCCTCAGTCGAGCAGCTCGTCAACGAGCAGACGCGGCTCTGCAACCGCTTCATCAGCGAGGCGCGGGAACTCCTCGAGAAGAAGGACGGCACCGCGGACGACCGGGCGCTGGCCCTCCGCCGCATGCTGCAGGTCAAGATGGGCTACCCCAAGAACAAGCAGCTCCTCCGCCTCATGGAAACGCCCGAGTGGCGCAAGCAGCTCGACAAGATCGAGACGGAGATGAACTCGGACCTGAACAAGGACGAGCTCTTCCGCCAGAAGGAGGAACTCTACTACGTCATCGACGAACGCCAGCACCAGGCGGACCTCACGGAGATCGGGCGCACCAAGCTGCATCCGGAGGATCCCGATGCGTTCATGATGCCGGACCTCGCCACCGAGTTCAGCGACCTGGAGAAGAATCACGACCTCACCCCCGAGGAAAAGGAGAAGCGCCGGCTCGAGGCCCAGGCGCGCTTCGAGACCGTCAGCGAGGACATTCACGCGATCAGCCAACTCCTGCGCGCCTACTCCCTCTACGAGCGCGATGTGGAGTACGTCGTGCAGGAGGGCAAAGTCCTGATCGTCGACGAAAACACCGGCCGCGTGATGCCGGGGCGGCGCTGGTCCGACGGGCTGCACCAGGCCGTCGAGGCGAAGGAGAACGTGATCATCGAGCGCGAGACGCGCACCTACGCCACCATCACCATCCAGAATTACTTTCGCATGTACGAGAAGCTGGCGGGCATGACCGGCACCGCCGAGACCGAGGCGACGGAATTCAACGAAATCTACCGGCTCGTCGTGGTGGTGATCCCGACCAACAAGCCCTGCATCCGGCTCGACAAGAACGACTCGATCTTCAAGACGCGGCGCGACAAGTACAACGCGGTGGTCAAGGAGATCCAGGCGGCGAACGAGCGCGGCGAGCCGGTCCTGGTCGGCACGGTGTCGGTCGAGGCGTCCGAGGTGCTCAGCCGGATGCTGCGCCGCGCGAACATTGCGCATTCCGTCCTCAACGCCAAGTTTCACCAGCAGGAGGCGGAGATCGTCTCGCGCGCCGGCCAGCGGGGCTCCGTCACCATCGCCACCAACATGGCGGGCCGCGGCACCGACATCAAGCTGGGCGAGGGCATCCCCGACCTCGGCGGCCTGTACGTGATCGGCACGGAGCGCCACGAGTCCCGCCGCATCGATCGCCAGCTGCGCGGCCGCTGCGCGCGCCAGGGCGACCCCGGCATGAGCAAGTTCTTCCTGTCGCTCGAGGATGAGCTCCTGCGCATCTTCCTCCAGGGCAATGTCGCCTCCCGCCTGATGGAGGGGGCGATGAAGGAGGGCGAGGAGCTGGAGCACCCGTGGCTCAACCGCTCCATCGAGAGCGCCCAGAAGAAGGTCGAACAGCAGAATTTCGCCATCCGCAAGCGCCTGCTCCAATACGACGACGTGCTCAACAAGCAGCGCGAGGTCGTCTACGGCATTCGCAACGGCGCCATCCACAACGAGCGCACCAAAGACACGATCTTTGACATGGTCGAAGAGGAGATCGCCGAGCGCCTGGAGGCGGCGGGCTACGACACCAAGACCGGCCCCGTGACGTCCGCGGTGGAAAGCCTGGTCGGCTGGGTCAATTCGCATTTCCCGATCGCGCTCAAGATCGACGAGATCAGCCGGCTCGGCGGGAAGGCCGCCATGGGGCTGGTGGTGGACCGCATCAAGAAGGCCTATGCCGTGAAGGAATCGGTGGAGGTGCCGGAGGCGCTCGGCGCGCTGGAGCGCTATGTGGTCATCAACGCGATTGACCACCACTGGCAGGAGCACCTCACCGAGATGGAGGAATTGCGCCGCTCGATCGGCCTGCGGAGCTACGGCCAGCGGGATCCCCTCCAGGAATACAAGGGCGAGGCCTACAGGTATTTCGAGGAGCTGATGAACAACGTGCGGCTCCAGATCTGCACCGGCCTCTTCCGGTCGACCACGAACCTGCAGGCGTTTGAGAACATGCTGGCGGTGCTGTCGCGCAGCGCCCGCCTCCAGGGCCCGGAGGCACCGGCCCAGAACGGCAGCGCGCTGCGACCGGGCCCGGCCGCAGCGCCCACCGCCCCGCCCCGCCGGCTCGGCGGCCTGGACATGCCGGTGCCGGAATCGGACGAAGCGCCGGCGGCCGAGCCGGAGGTCCAGCTTCCGCGGGTGACGGTCCGGCGCGAGACGCCCAAGGTGGGCCGCAACGACCCCTGTCCCTGCGGTAGCGGCAAAAAGTACAAGCACTGCCACGGGAAGTGAGTGCCCCGCCCGTCACTGCCGTGCCCGATCCCTACAACCTGCCGCCGCCGTGGTGGCAGCGCCATGCCGGCGTCGTGTGGGCGATCGGGGTGGGCGGGTTGACGGCGCTGCTGACGGTCATCTCGTTTCCGCCGGCCAACGTGCCCGAGTTCGCCTATGCGTTTGCCGTGCCGGCCATCTATTGGGCTTACCGCCGGCCGCCCTTCCGGCTCTTTGCGGGCACGCTGCTGGCGGCGCAGGCGGTGGCGTGGTGGACGCTGCTGTGGTGGCTCCACCATGTCACTTGGGTCGGCCTCGTCCTGCTCGGGGCGGTCATCGGAGCCTGGGTGGGGGTGTGGTATCTGGCCGTCTGGTGGCTGATGCCTCGGCTGGCGGGCCGGCCGGTGCTGCTGCGGATCGCCGGACTCTTCGGCCTCGCGGGAGCCTGGGTGCTGCTCGAGTGGCTGCGCACCTGGCTGCTCGGCGGGTTCCCGTGGCTGCCGCTCGCCGCCAGCCAATGGCAGCGCACCGCCCTGCTCCAGGTTGCGGCCTTCACCGGCGCCGGCGGCGTGTCCTTCATCCTGATCTTCTTCAACCTGGGCTTCGCCACCTCCGCCTGGAAGCTGTACACGAGCCCGGAGCGCGGTCTGCTCCGGCGCAGCCCGGAATTCAGCGTGGCGCTGCTGGTGCTGGGCTTTGGCACGATGCTGCCGATGACGGAGGCGTTCAACCGGGCGCCGTTCAACCGCAAGCTTGCCGACGTCGCGTTCGTGCAGCCCTACATTCCCCAGGAGGTGAAGTGGAACCCTGCCCACGGGCCGGAGATACTCGACACGCTCGAAAAGACCACGCTGCTGGCGGCGGCCAGCGAGCCCGATTTCATCCTGTGGCCCGAGGCCACCACGCCCTGGGCGGTGCGCGGCGACGCCACGGTGCGCGCGTGGATCGAAGCGCTCGTGGGGCGGGCGAAGGTGCCGCTGGTGCTCGGCTCGATTGCGATCGAGAATCGCGGGCGGTCCGACGAACGCTGGTTCAACGGCGTCTTTGTGGCGACGCCAGATCTGGGTCTGCAGACCGCGTACTACGCCAAGCGCCACCTGGTGCCGTTTGGCGAGTACATCCCGCTGCGGCCCGTGCTGGGCTGGCTGAGCAAGGTCGTGCCGATCGGCGACGACTTCAGCCGCGGCGATTCCGCCGCCCCGTTGCTGGTGCCGCTCCGGCATGCATCGCTCGCGGCGGGACCGCTGATCTGTTTCGAGGACATTTTTCCCTCCCTGGCCCGGGCCGATGCCCGCGCCGGCGCGGACTTTCTCTTCGTCGCGACCAACAACGCCTGGTATGGCGAGGGGGGGGCCGCCTACCAGCACGCCGCCCATTCCGTGCTGCGCGCCGTCGAAACCCGCCGGCCGGTCCTGCGCTGCGGCAACGGCGGCTGGAGCGGCTGGATCGACGAGTTCGGCGTCGTCCGCGGCCAGTTGGTCGACGAACGGGGCAGCATCTATTATCGGGGCGTCCGGACGTTGCCGGTGAAACGCGATGCGCGGTGGATCGGCCGTTCGAGCTTCTATGTCGAACACGGCGATTGGTTCACCGCCGTCTGCGCGGGACTGATGGTGCTCGGCTGGCTCGCCCTCCGGGTGGGCGCTGCGGCCGCCACCGCGGCCGAAGCGGACGGTGGAAATCCGATATGAGGCGCCGGCGGTCAGCCCGCCGCTTCCGCCTCGCGGGCCATGAGCCAGAGGAGATCGGAGACCCGGTTCAGGTATTGCAGCAGCAAAGGGCGGACGGTCTTGCCTTGGCGCGGCAGCCCGGCCAAACGGCGTTCGGCGCGACGGGCGCTCGTCCGGGCCAGATCCAGCAGGGCCGCGTACGGATTCGCGCCGGGCGTGGCCCAGCCGTCGGACTTCGGGTTCCTGGCTTCGATGGCGGTCACCCCGGCATCGATGCGGGCGAGGTCCGCGTCACCCAGTTTCGTAAACTTCGACACCACGTAGCGTCCGGTGTCATTTTCCGCGCAGGCGATTTCGCCCATCAGCGCCACGAGATCGCGCTGAATGCGCTCCAGCAAAGCTTGGCGGCCGGCGTCGGGACAGGTGGCCTTGACCAGGCCGAGGGCGGCGTTGAATTCATCGAGGCAGCCCACGGCCTCAATCTGCGGATGATCCTTGGACACCCGCTGCCCGTAGAGCAGGCCGGTTGTGCCATCGTCACCAGTGCGAGTGGAGATCGAACGGGGCATGGGGAGACGGTATAGCGGCCGGCGGTGCGCGGCCAACACCCAACTTTGGGTGTCTGCATTCGCGATTACCGGGTGGCGCGGCCGGAGCCTCGCCTTCCACGGTTCTCGCTGGTCCGGCCTGAGGGCTCGAGTGGCGACCGGGGGGTCGGATGGCGCCGGGTTCACGCCACCCGCCGGGCGGCCTGCTGCGCGAGCAGGCAGAGCTCGGCCGCCTTGAACGCGTGGGCCTGGGTCATGGCCCGCTCGGTCCGGTGCAGGCAGTCGAGGATGAGCTCGCCGAAGAAGCGGTAGCCGACCTTCCCGGCGACATTGATGAACCGCTCGCCCTTGTCATCGACCAGGATGAGATTGTCGCCCCGGTGGTCGGCGCCGACATTCAGGTACTTGCGCAGCTCGATATAACCTTTGGTGCCGAGGATGATCGTGCGGCCGTCGCCCCAGGTGCCGAGACCGTCGGGGGTAAACCAGTCGACCCGAACGTAGTTCATGGCGCCGTTGTCGCCGCGGAGCGACGCCTCGCCGAAATCCTCCAGCTCGGGCGTGTCCGGGTTGGCGAAGTTGCCGACGGCGGCGTGCAGGACGGTCGCGTCGGCGGCGCCGCTGTAGTGCAGGAATTGCTCGAACTGGTGGCTGCCGATGTCGCACAGGATGCCCCCGTACTTTTTCCTTTCGAAGAACCAGGCCGGCCGCGAAGCCTTGCTCAGGCGGTGCGGCCCGAGGCCGATGACCTGGATCACGCGGCCGATGGCTCCGGCCCGCACAAGGTCGCCCGCATGCATGGCGCACTCCACGTGCAGGCGTTCGCTGTAATAAACCATGTATTTGCGGCCCGTGCGGGCCACCGCGGTGCGGGCCTGGCTGAGCTGTTCGAGCGTGGTGAACGGGGTCTTGTCAGTGAAGTAATCCTTGCCCGCCTCCATCACGCGGCAGCCGAGGGGACCGCGGTCGCAGGGCACGGCGGCGGCCGCGACCAGGCGTACCTCCGGGTCGGCGAGAACCTCGTCGATGGCGCGCGCCGGCCGGGCTTGCGGGTATTTGGCGCGGAACGCCGCGACCTTCTGCGGATCGGGATCGCAGACCCATTTCAGGGTGGCGCCGGCTTCGAGCAGACCGTTGCACTGGCCGTAGATGTGTCCGTGCTCCAGATGCGCCGCGGCAAACACGAAGTCGCCGGGTTTCACCACCGGCGCGGGCCGCCCTTGTGGGGCATAGGACATGCCGTCGGACTGCGGGCTCATGGGCTGATCCTTCGAACGCGCCCCGGGCGCGGCGAACTTAAGCGGGATTGGTCCGCGGTTCCTGTTGCCCGCTTCGCTTGCGTGCGGTGGCCGCCTCGCGGGTCTGTTTCTTCAGCGCCTTCAGCTCGGGTTGCAGCCGGGCGATCGTCGTCTTGTCCATCCGGTCGATGAAGAGCACCCCGTTGAGATGATCCACCTCGTGCTGGACGCACCGCGACAGCAGGCCGGTGCACACGAGCGTGTGGGGATGGCCCTGCACATCCTGATAGCGGGCGGTAATGCGCTCCGGGCGCGCCACATCGCCGCGGATCCCCGGGAAGGACAAGCAGCCCTCCTCGGCGGTGGCGGTCGGATCGCGTTCGGCGACCACCGTGGGGTTCACCAGCGTCAGGGGCATGATCAGCTCCTTGGGTGGCCTCGTGCCGTCGAGGAGCCAGGTGTAATCGGCCTCGGCTTCGCGCAGATCGACGACGCACAGCTGGATCGTCCGGCCGATCTGCTGCGCGGCCAATCCGATGCCGGCCGATTGATGCATCGTCTCCACCATGTCGTCCGCAAGCCGGGCCAGCGCGGCGTCGTAAGCGGCTATTTTATCGCCTTTTTTGCGCAGGACCGGGTCATTGTAATGAACAATTGGCAACAACATGGGTCGATGGGAGCAGCCAGCGTGATTTTTACGATCCGGCTCGGCAATTAAATTGTTTCCGGTTCGAAGTTGCTCCATGTCTCAATCCGTCATGCACCGTCCTCCGCCCCCGTCCGCCGGTTCGCCCGTGGCGACGGCGCTCGCCCTCATCTTCGTCGGCGCGGGGCTCGTGGCCGGAGCGTGGACCCTGCCGGTCAACCTCAAGTCGATCAATCCCGGACTCCTCCGCGAGGCGGGGCTGGGGACCCCTTCCCTCACGGATTTCGGCCTGCAGCTGGTCGAATCGGAGAAGCCCGGGCCGGCGGCCTTGGTGCTGGCGGCGGCCCAGAGCGTCGGCGACCCGCACGCCGCCAAGCTGGCCGAGGCGCTCGCCGCGTTCAGCGCCCGCCAGAAGGAGTTCGTGGCGTGGGGGGGCTGGGATCCTTTCCTGGATCCGCTTTTCAACCTGAAGGAGAACAGTGGTCACGCCGAGAGCACGCCGGTGCTCACCTTTTTCATCACGGAGCGGGCGCGCGATTCGCTCCGCCGCTATCTGGCCAACTCCCGCTCGCTGGGCGTGCAGTCCGTATTGCAGACGCGCGACGTGCCGCACGCAGTGCATTTTATCGCGGCGACGCGGGCCGGCGGCCAGCCACTCGACGCCGTCATCCTGCTCACCGCGCTGCTTTACCAGGGCGAGCACCTTTCGCCCTCGCTCCAGCGCGAGGTGAAGCGGCTGGCCGACGAGGCCGTCCGCTCGCACGAGCTGGGCGACCTGGAGTCCTTCTACCTCGACCTGCTGGCGCTCGGCAAGCGGTTCAACTGGGTTCAGCTCAGCGAGCTGCTCCGCCTGACGGACGACACCAAGACGGTGGGTGAGTTCGCTCATCTCGCGCAGGTTGCGGCGGACCAGGTGCCCCCGCTGTACGCTGCGGCGCTGTTCACCCGGTCGGCTGACCGCGTGGCCGGTTACCTGCTGCTCTACGGCAAGGCGGGGGCGCAGGACCTGCGGCTCGCCCTCAGTCTGGGGCAGGGGGCGGTGCAGCAGCTCCTGCTGCGCCAGGTGCCGGTCAATCACGGGCTGGCGGCGCCACTCGATCTGGCGGGGGCGTTTGCCCTGCTCCATCCGAAGCTGACGCTCTTTGCGAAATACCTCGGCTACTTCGTCGGCGCGTTTCTGATCCTGCGCGGCCTGGATCGGTGGCTGTTCACGCCGCTGCGGCGCGCCGCCCGCACCGCCGCCGATCTGCGTGTGATGCCCCGCGTGCAGAGCGGCGCCATGGCCCTGCTCATTTCCTTCATCATCATCATCACGACCGAACCGTTCCTCCTGAAAGCGGCGCCGCCCTCGGAGTACCGGGTTCGGATCGTCATTCCCATGCTGGCCAATGTCGCCACGCCCGCCCCTTCAAGTTCAACCGCCAGTCCCACCACCATGGATACCTCCACCATCGTCTCCATCTGCTTCTTCGCCCTGCTTCAAGTGGCCACCTATCTGGCCTGCCTGATGAAGATCGGAGAGATCGACCGTCAGGACATGACGCCGCTGCTCAAGCTGCGGCTCATGGAAAACGAGGAGAACCTCTTCGATAGTGGTCTCTACGTCGGCATGATGGGCACGGCCACCGCCCTCGTCCTGCAGGTCCTCGGCGTGATCGAGCCGAACCTGCTGGCGGCCTACTCCTCCAATCTGTTCGGCATCGTGTGCGTGGCGTTCGTCAAGATCCGCCACGTGCGCGGCTACAAACGGCGCCTGATCCTTGCCGCCCAGTCCGCCCCTCCCGCCGTCGGCAAGGCCGCCCCGGTCGCGCTATGAACAAGACGCTGCTGCTGATCATCATCGACTTCCTCTTCCTGAATCTCATCGCGCTGACGCGATGGGAGAAGGCGGCGCCCACCCAGCCGCGGCGGGCGCCGGTTCCGGAAGTGGCCGGCAATACGCCGCCGCGCGATCAGGATCTGGTCGACGTCATGCGCCTTTCCCTCGAGGACGAGCGCAAGAATCGCGAGCAGGTCCTCACCCAGCTGCAGGCCACCCAGGCCGAGCTCCAGGGCCGCGAGCAGAACATGACCCAGCTCCAGACGGCCAAGACCCAGCTCGAATCGACCCTCGCCACGACGCAGCAGAATGTCCGGGAGCTGAATCAGCGCGTCATCGCCAGCGCGCAGGAGGCCACCATGACCAAGGAGCGCCTCGCCCAGATCCAGCGCGAGTTGGAGGACAAGCAGGCCGAGGCGGCGCGTCAACGGCAGCAGATCGCCGCCTTGACGCAGCAGCAAGCCGAGGCCCAGCAGCGCATCGAGGGCCTCAATGTCGCGGTCAAGGTGGCCGAGCAGGAAAAGGGCCTGCTGCGGGAAAACCTCAACGACGCGAAACAGCAGGTGGAGGTTGAACGCCAGGAGCGGCAGAAGGTTCTCGCCCAGACCGGCCAGCTCGCCGAAGGCGTGGGCCGCCTCGCGGAAAAATCCGGCGAAATCGCCAAGGAGATCCGCGAGAACCAGCCGATCAACGCCAACGTGCTCTTCAACGATTTCCTCAACAACCGCGTGTCGACCACGCTCACCGCCTCCCGCAAGGCCCTCTTTGGGACTTCCACCCGCGAGAAGGAAACGAAGACCGTGCTCGTGACCGACGGCAAGGCGGTCTACGCCTTGGTCCATACGCGCGACACCCCGTTTCCCGTCGACCTCGTGCCGAATCCGGTCGACTGGGCGCGGGTCTCCGGGCAGTTCGGCCGCGCGCCGGTGACCGCGCCGGTCACCGAGATCCAGTTCCTCTCGCTCGATCCGCGCATCATTGTCATCCCGGTGGACGCCGACCTGGCGGCGCGGCTGGGCGTCAAAGTCTACCAGACGGCGCTGACGCCGTTCAAATTCACCGAGGCGATGCTCGTGAGCAGCGGCGCCAAGGGCTATGGCGACGTGGCCTTCAAGCTCGACGCCCAGACGCCGCAGTACGTGCGCATGGACAACCGGCTCATCAAGCATCTGGTCGGCGAGTTCACGCCGTCCGCGGGCGACCTGGTTTTCAGCAAGACCGGCGAGCTGCTCGGCATCATGGTGAACAGCGACTACTGCGCGGTGATCGACAATTTCGTGGCCACGAAGACGATCAAAACCGGCGACAACACGCTCGAACAGCACACGGGCGAGATTCTCGCTTCCCTGTCCGCGCGACTGCAGGCCCTGCCGACCCGGCTGCAGTAGCGCGGCCGCCGCCGGTCAATCGCGCAGCGGAGGCGACTCCTGCGGCGTGATCGGGAGCGTCAGCCGTTCCGTGTGGCGCAGGACGATCAGCGCGGCGGGGCGGCCAATGCGCTCGGCGGTCAACTGTTTGTGCAGCGCGTCGATGGCGGCAACGGGCTCGCCGTCAAAACCGATGATGATGTCGCCGACCTGGAGCTGCGCGGCGGCCGCCGGGCTGCCGGCTTCGATCGAGGCCACGAGCACGCCCGTGGCGGCCGACAGCCGGTAATGGCGCACCAGGGTGCGCAGCAGCGGCACGTTTTGACCGGCGACCCCGATGAAACTGCGGCGGATGTGGCCGTCCTTGATCAACCAGCCGGCCACCCAGCGGGCGATGTTGCTGGCGATGGCGAAGCAGATGCCCTGCGCGGGCCGGATGATCGCCGTGTTTACTCCGATGATTTCGCCCCGCGTGTTGATAAGCGGACCGCCGGAATTGCCGGGATTGAGCGCGGCATCGGTCTGGATGATATTGTCGATCAGGCGACCGGAGACGCCGCGCAGGGAGCGGCCGAGTCCGCTGACGATGCCCGCGGTCACGGTCTGCTGGAAACCCATCGGGCTGCCCAGCGCGATCGCGATCTGTCCCGGGCGCACCTGGTCGGAATCGGCGAAAGGCAGATGGGCAAGATCGCCACCACCAACCCGCAGCACCGCGAGATCGGTGTCAGGATCGTCACCGACAAGTTCAGCCCGCAGGCGGCGGCCGTCGTCGAGAAAGGCGTGGATGTCGTCGGCGCCGTGCACCACGTGGCTGTTGGTCATGAGGTAGCCGTCGGGTGAGATGAAGAACCCCGAGCCGCTGCCGCCGCCCGGCGCCTCGGCGGCACGGCGGCCGGCATCGCGGGTTTCGAGGTGTACGACCGCGGCGTGGGTCTGCTCGACGGCGCGGGAAACCGCCTCGGAGTAGGCGTCGAGCAGGCTGGCGCCGGCGGCCGGCTTGCGGCCGGCCGTATCCGCAGGCGTGCCGGCGGGCGCGGCCCAATCTTTGACTCTGAACGTGCGAGGAATGGCGACCATGACACCCGAAAAGGAGAGCAGCTCGGGGCGAAATGCAAACGGGCCCCGGACCCGCCATCGAGGGCGTGCCCGCCGGCTCTTTCCGGGGTTGTCCGAAACCCCTGCAGCGCAGGTTCGTCAGTGGCGCCGCGACCGCAGCGCGGGTCAGGTCAGCCGGATCGCGGCGGCCTGGGCGAGCAGGCACAGTTCCGCCGCCTTGAAGGCGTGCGCCTGGGTCATCGCCTTTTCCGTCCGGTGCAGGCAATCCAGAATGAACTCGCCAAAGAAACGGTAACCCACCGTGCCCGCGACCGGCAGGTGATGTTCGCCGCGCTCGTCGACCAGATACACGTGATCGCCCGTTCTCTCGCGGCCGACGTCGACGTATTTGCGGAGTTCGAGGCAGCCTTTCGTCCCGACGATGAACGTGCGGCCGTCGCCCCAGGTGCTCAGGCCGTCCGGCGTGAACCAGTCGACCCGCACCTGATTGGTCGCGCCGTTGTCGGCGATGAGCGTGGCCTCGCCAAAATCCTCGAGCTCGGGTTTATCCGGGTTGGCGAAGTTTCCGACGGCGGCGTGAGCCACGGTGGCGTCGTGGGCGCCGGCGTAGGTGAGGAACTGCTCGAACTGATGGCTGCCGATGTCGCAGAGGATCCCGCCGTACTTCGCCCGTTCGAAGAACCACGCCGGCCGGCCGGCCTTGCCGAGCCGGTGGGGACCGAGGCCGACGACCGAGATCACGCGGCCGAGCGCGCCGGCCTGGACGAGGTCGGTGGCGTACATCGCCGACTCCACGTGCAGCCGCTCGCTGTAGTACACCATGTACTTCCGCCCGGTGCGGGCGACGACGGCCTTGGCCTGCGCGAGCTGGTCGAGCGTGGTGAAGGGCGCCTTGTCGGTGAAGTAATCCTTGCCGCCCTCCATCACCCGGCAGCCCAGCGGGCCGCGTTCGGACGTGACCGCGGCCGCCGCGACCAGCCGCACCTCGGGGTCCGCCAGAATCTCGTCGAGGGAGCGTGCCGCCCGGGTCTGCGGGTATTTGGCGCGGAAGTCGGCGCACTTCTTGGCATCCGGCTCGTAGACCCATTTCAGGGTCGCGCCTGCTTCGAGCAAGCCGTTGCACTGGCCGTAGATGTGCCCGTGGTCGAGGTGGGCGGCGGCGAAGACGAATTCGCCGGGTTTCACCACGGGATTGGGTTTGCCCTGCGGGGCGTAGCTGGCGCCGTCGGCTTTCGATGGCGGCGGGGGTTCGGCGGCGGCGGTCGGGGGAACGAGTGCGCCGGCCGCCACGGTGGCGGCGGTGCGGGCGAGGAAATCACGGCGGTTCATGGGAGAGGGGAGCTGGCGTTGAGCGGAGGGAAGGAGCGGGGGAACAGGGCGCCAAGGGAGGGCGGCTTGCTAGCCGGCGCTCCGGCTGAGGGCGAGGCGCGCGGCGCCATAGGGAGCGCGCTCCGGGCGTGCCAGCAGGGCATTGGCTTCGTCGTCGTTGACGAAGCGCTCTGCGGATGCGTCCCAGGTGAGCGGCCGGCCCAGCTTCATGGCGATCCAACTCACTACGCAGGCGCTGTTGCTGCGATGCGCGACCGGCGCCGGCGCCAGCGGCGGCTGGCGCGAGCGCACGCTCTCGAGCCAGTTGCGGTGATGCTCGTCGCTGCGGGGCAGCTGCACGGCGAGCCCGCGGTCGATGAGCAGCCGCGGGTGGCTCGCGTCCAGCGGCTTCAGGCCGCCCGACGACGTGGCCGGGTCGCTCGCGGTGGCCTGGCCTTCGCGCGCGACGAAAATCCAGCCCTCATCGCCGATGAACTTGAGGCCGTTCGGCAGACGGTCGGAAACGGTCACGCGGATGTCGTGGGGATAAAGGAGTTCGACGTCATAGCTGCCGTGCACATTCCAGATCCGGTTCGCCGGAGGAAACTCGCCGCAGCCTTCGACCCGGCTCGGGCCGCCGGCCTCGCAGTCGAGCGCCCAGTGCATGGTGTCGAAATGGTGCGATCCCCAGCCGGTGATCATGCCCAGCGTGAACGACTCGTTGCGCAGCCATCCGGGGCGGCTGTAGTCGTGCTGCGGGTGGACGCGTTGTTCGGCGTAATAGGCCAGCGCTGCCGGTCCGACCCAGCGCTCGTAGTCGAGGTTCGGCGGCACCGGCTGCTCCGGATCGTCCGGTTTGGTCGGGTCGACCGGCAGGCCGATCTCGACGTAGCGCACCCGGCCGACCCGGCCGCTGCGGACGAGTTCGCAGGCCTGTCGGAATTGTTTCCATGATCGCTGCTGACTGCCGACTTGGAGAATGCAGGCGGATTTGAGGGCGGCGTTGCGCAGGATCACGCCTTCAGCGTGGGTGAGCGTGAACGGCTTTTGGAGGTAGATATCCTTGCCCGCCAGCACCGCGGCGAGGGCGGGCTCAGCGTGCTGGTGATCCGGCGTGCTGATCACGACGGCGTCAACGTCCCGGCGCGCCAGCAGCTCGTGGAAATCGTGATAGACGGCGACCGCCGGCACCGGCGTGCCGGCCGCCCGGCAGAGATTTTCCACCAGGGTTTTGCCGTCCGCGGCGCGGGCGGAGTCGAGGTCGCAGACCGCGACGATATCGGCGAGGCCTGACTTGAGGACGCCGGGGATGTCGTGGTCGCGCGCGATCCGGCCGCAGCCGATCTGGCCCACGCGGATGCGGTTGCTCGGCGCCGCAGCTCCAAAAAGGCGCCGCGGCAGAATCAGCGGCACGCCAGCCACGACGACCCATTTCACGAAATCACGGCGGCTGACCGCCGCCTGGTTCCGGCGCGGGGTTTTCATGCCACCGAAGCTAGGCGCCGGCGGGCGAAACGTCCAATGTTTCAGATAGGGTGGGGCGATTTTCCAATTGCGCGTTGCAGAGCGGGATCTCCAAATCCCGCCAAAGGGGTCGGAAGACGGCGGGGTCGGGTGACTCTGCCCTGCAGTGCAACGCTTCACGGCCTGATCTTCGAGCCATTCCAGTTTGCCGCTCGATTCGGCCCACCGCTCACTTCACCGACCATCTCCCGTCGCGATCCACGTCGACCCGGTCCAGCGTCAGCACGCGCGGAGCATTGTAGACTTCCTTGATGCGGTCGGGTTCGTTTGCGAGGAAGAGGATCCAGCCCCACGACATGAACCAGGTCCAGCGGGGCTGCTGGGCCAGAATTTCCGGCAGCGGCAATTCGCCGACTTCGCCCAGGGCGACCGGTTTACCCCGCCCCAGCTCGAGCAACTGCTCGTAGTGGGACGGCCGGTAGTCGTTGCGGTAGATGTCGGAGGCGAGCACGTCGACCGATTCCGCGCCGGGGAAGCAATCGTCATAGGGGATGTGGCGTTCGCCCGTGACATCGCGCGGGGCGTTCGCGTCCCAGACCCAGATGAGGTTGTGGAGTTGGTGGACCTTCGTGTAGCGCTCGTACATCAGGGTCCACAGGCGCTTGAATCCCTGCGGGCCTTTCTTGTGACCCCACCAGAACCATTCCCCGTTCATCTCGTGATACGGCCGCCACAGCACGGGGATGGCGGCGTTGCGGAGTTGCTTCAGGTACGCGGCGACCTCATCGACGCTCTGCTTCCACGCCGCATTGAGCGGGGTGCCGTCGGTCACCAATTCCTCCCATTGCGCGTCGGTCGGCAGGTGTCCTTCGGCCCAGACGGACTCGCCGCGACAGGGGTTGCCGTCGGTCGGAAATCCGCCGTGCCACATCAGCGTGATGATGTGCCCCTTGGCGTGACGGGCCTTGGCCTCGGCGATCATGTTTGTGCGCGCCAGGTCGATCGAGAGGTCGAGAAACTCCAGCTTCGGCCACGCGTCTGGCGGCGGCGGGCCCGTCTGGCCTTTCTTCTTCATCTCCGCGAACAGCTTCTTGACTCGGTCCACGTCGATGGTGGGCAGGTTGGCCGGCCCCGCGTGCTGGAATCGCATGGCATCGTCGCCCTTGATCGTGAAGCTGAAATCCGAACCCCAGATCGCCGGGGTCTTCCCGATCAGCGCTTCCACCTGCTCGGTGAAGGCCGAGCCCTTGCCGCAGAAGTTGTGCTGCCCGGACAGCGTGTACTTCCCCTGGATATCCTGCAGGAAGTGGTAGAGATTGACGGCGGCGGGTGTGGCCGCAGGGTTCATCAGTGGGATGTAATCCTTCGCCGGTGCCCCCAACACGCGCCGCGGGAGAATCAGCGGCACGCTCGCGGCGGCGGCGCATTTCACGAAATCGCGGCGGCTGAGTGCCACCGGGGTGTCGGGCGGGGTCTGCATCAGGGAGGAAACTTAGGCGGTATCACCGCAAACGTCCACCGCTACGATCTGTCATGCCCGCCTTCGCCCTGCGGGCTACGGCGGGGTACCTTTCGGCTCGCGAAAGGTGGCCTGCCAGCCGAAGCCCCGTCGCAGCGGTACTAAACGCCCTCCTTCGCCAAGCCTAGGGAGGGCAGCCTTTACCCTCCGTCTCGCGGCGGCGAAGGCTGGTGGCAAGGCCCGGAATCGAACCGGGGACACAAGGATTTTCAGTCCTCTGCTCTACCAACTGAGCTACCTTGCCCCGAGCGAAAGATGGGCAGCAAATGAAGGCCGCCGATTGACGTCAATGGGATTTCTCCCGCCGGATTCAGGAGGCCGTTTCGCTGTGCCAGGTGGACGGAGGTTTCTCCGAAATCACCCGCTTCCCTGGGATCCGAGGAGTCCGATGCACGGCAAAAAAAGGTGCGATCGCCGCCAACCGCCGCCGTAGAACGTGCTCAGGGAACCTCGGGTATTTGACTTTCGGGTTCATCGCTTTCCCTTTAGGGCCTCCGGCCCAGTTCAGATTTCCTGCCCGCGGTCGGAGAACGGCGCTGGAACGAACTGGGCGCGGAACCAGCTTCGAATCGGTACCCCCAAGAAAGACAGCCATGAGCCGAAAATACATCGATTGCCGTGAGTTCCCGGGCGACATCAAATGCAGCGTGGCGCTCAGCGCCGACAGCGACAAAGAGTTGCTGGAGGCGGCGGTGCAGCACGCGGTCGCCGTCCACGGCTTCAAAGACACGCCTGGACTGCGAAAAGAGATTAAATCCGCATTCAGGAAGGGCACGCCTCCCCTGAGCGTGCGGCGGCGGAAATAGCGGACGCGCGGTACCGGCCGATCGTCAGGCGCGCGCCAGGCCGCCGGGGTCGGGGCTGGTCAGCCACCGGCAGCTTTCGAGCGTCGATGCATGTCTCGCTCATCGCTCGAGCGATATCTCGACGCGCGGCGTTGTCTGGTGCCCCGGAAGTCGCTCACCGCACTTTCCGACACTGAAGGTGCGACGGCGAACGAGGATTTTGGGGCTGGCTCCCGCTTGCGGACGGAATCGGGCGAATGCCGGCCCTTTCAGGTCCGATCGTCCTGATTCAAGACTCCGAGAAATGCCGCCCCCTGCGCCGGCCTCCGGCCGCGCCGGCCATCATGCTTCTGCTGGCGAAGACGGTTCGTCCCGACAATTACTCAGGCGGTTTTGCCGGCAGCGGTTTTCCC
>DATIWI010000124.1:0-6689 GCA_035519475.1 Opitutaceae bacterium | reverse complement strand
TTCGATCTCCCGGGCCACACGACGAGCTGGCTCGTCGGTTTTCCCGAATTGGCCGCGGCGCCGGGACCGTATGTGATCGAGCGCAAGTGGGGCGTATTTGATCCGGTGATGGACCCGACGAACGAGGCGGTCTACCAACTGCTCGACGGGTTTCTCGGTGAGATGGCCACGCTGTTTCCGGATGCCTGCCTTCACATCGGCGGCGACGAAGTGAACGGCAAGCAGTGGAACGCCAATCCGCGCATCCAGGCGTTCATCCGCGAGCACGGTCTGAAAGATAACGACGGCCTGCAGGCGTATTTCAACAGCCGGCTGCGCGAGATCCTCGCGCGCCACGGCAAGAAGATGGTGGGTTGGGACGAGATCCTGAACCCCGCGCTGCCGACGGACGCCGTGATCGAGTCATGGCGCGGGCGCGAATCGCTCGGCGCGGCGGCGCAACGGGGCTACGCGGGCATCCTGGCCAACGGCTACTACATCGATCTCTGCCAGCCGGCGGCGGAGCATTACCGGAACGATCCGCTGCCGGCGGACACCGCGCTGACACCCGAGGAGCAGAAGCGCATCCTCGGCGGCGAGGGGACCATGTGGGCGGAGTGGGTGACGCCGGAGACCGTCGACTCGCGCATCTGGCCGCGCATGGCGGCCCTCGCCGAGCGCTTTTGGTCACCGCGCGAGGTGGCCGACGTCGGCGACATGTACCGGCGGCTTGCGATCGTCAGCCGCCGGCTGGAAGAGGCCGGCCTGCGGCACGAGACCTACCTGGGTCCCATGCTGCGGCGCTTCGCTGGCGACGCCGCCGCGGCGGACGATCTGCGCGCGCTGCGCGAGGTCGTCGATGTCATCGAGCCGGTCAAGGGCTACCGCCGGGGCGAGCACCAACCGGAGATCACGCAACTGATCCCGCTCACCGGCCTGCCGGACTGCGCACGGCCGGACAGTGCGCCGGCTCGCGAATTTTCCGGCCTGACCAACCGGTTTCTGTTCGGTCCGGACGGGGCCGACTCCGCGGCGGCCGGAAAATTGAAGCGACGGCTCCAGGAATGGCAGGCTGCGGCGCGGGAGACCTTGGATCAGCTCGCGCCCCGTTCGCCGCGCGTAAAGGAGATCGCACCGTTGCTGCAAGGGCTGGTCGACACCTGTATCCTCGGCGAGGAAGTGGTGACCGCGGTCCAGAACCATACGCCGTGTTCCGAGGAGTGGCGCAAGGCGAAGCTGGCAGCGCTGGCGGAATCCGGCGCGCCGCGATTCGCGGTCGAGATTCCTGCGGTCGCCTCACTTCGCCTCCTGATCTGCGCCGCCGCGGTCGCGGACAAGCGCGCGACGATGACGCCCGCGGCCTGGCGCGAAGCGGTGGAAAAGGCCGCCGCCCCGCCCGAGGGAACGGCGCCATGATGAGGGTTTCGTCGCCACAAGGCGTTGCCCCCGACGGGGTATTGCCGGCTTTCCCATGAATCTGCTGCCCCTCGACTGGATCATCGTCATCGGTTCGCTGCTGATCTGCCTGGTGCCGGCGCTGGCCTTCACGCGGCGCGGCGCGCGCAACACCGCCGAATTCTTCACCTCCGGACGGGCCGCGCCGTGGTGGCTGATCGGCGTGTCGATGGTCGCCACCACCTTCAGCGCCGACACGCCCAACCTCGTCTCGGACATCGTCCGGCGGAACGGCGTGGCGGGGAACTGGGCCTGGTGGGCGTTTCTGGTGACGGGGGTCACCACCGTCTTCATCTATGCGCGCCTGTGGCGGCGGTCGGGTGTGCTGACGGACCTCGAGTTCTACGAAATCCGCTATTCGGGCCGGCCGGCCGGCGCGGTCCGCGCCTTCCGCGCGGTGTACCTGGGCCTGCTCTTCAACTGCGTGATCATGGCGTCGGTCAATCTCGCCGCGGTCAAGATCGCGGAGGTGCTGCTCGGCTGGCCGCCGGGCAAGACCCTGCTCATCTGCGGAGCGCTCAGCATCCTCTACGCGGCGCCGGCGGGGTTGTGGGGGGTGCTGTGGGTGGACCTGATCCAGTTCTGCATCAAGATGACCGCGGCGGTGTTCGCCGCTTATTACGCGCTGCAGCAACCGCAGGTGGGCGGGCTGGCGGGCTTGGTGGCGAAGCTGCCGGCGACCACGCTCAGTTTCTTCCCCGACCTGGGAAACTCCGAGCTGGTCGTCTCGCTCCTGATCGTGCCGCTCGCGGTGCAATGGTGGGCCGTGTGGTATCCGGGGGCGGAGCCGGGCGGCGGCAGCTACATCGCCCAGCGCATGCTCGCCGCGAAATCGGAGGGGGACGCGCTGCGCGGCACCCTCTTCTTCAACGCCGCCCACTATGCGCTGCGCCCCTGGCCGTGGATCCTGGTCGCGCTCGCTTCGCTGCTCGTCTACCCGCAGCTGGCCGACATCCAGCGCGCTTTTCCGCACGTCGATCCGGCGCTGATCAATCACGACCTCGCCTATCCCGCGATGCTGCGCTTTCTGCCGGCCGGCATCGCCGGCCTGATGCTCGGGGGACTGGCGGCGGCCTACCTCTCGACCATCATCACCCACCTCAACTGGGGCACCAGCTACCTGGTCCACGATTGCTACCGGCGGTTCCTGCAGACGGGCAAAAGCGAGCGGCATTACGTCTGGGTTGGGCGCGGAGTGACGGTCCTGCTGATGGTCCTGGCGGGGCTGCTGACGACCCACTTGGTCTCAGCCAAGACGGCCTTTGACTTGATGCTCTCGATCGGTGCGGGCACGGGGTTGTTGTATCTCCTGCGGTGGTTCTGGTGGCGGGTGAATGCCTGGGCCGAGATCGCCGCGATGATCGGCTCCTTCAGTTTCGCGGTGTTCTTCCATTTCGCCACGCAGGCCGGGCTGAACTGGCCGGGCTACGTGACTCTGGTGACCTCGGTGGCGCTCACGACGCTCGTCTGGATCACGGTGGCCTTCCTCACGCCGCCGACCGAGGCCGCCACGCTGCGCCGGTTCTATGAATGCGTGCGGCCGGCGGGCCCCGGGTGGAGGGGGGTGCGCGCCGCGACCGGCCTGCCCGCCTCGACCGACAATCTTCCGTCCGGCTTGGTGGCGGCCGCGTGCGCCGCCGTGGCCGTCTGGTCGGCGCTGTTTGCGACCGGCAGCTTTCTCTACGGACAATCCGTGCGCGGCGCGGTGCTTGCGGTCGTCGCGGTGGTGGCGGCGGCCGGGTGCCTGCGCTTTGCCGATTGGGGACGCGCCTGAGCGGGCGGGCGACCTTGGCGCGCCCGCGGGGAGAAGACAGGCCCGCGGCCATGGGCGGCGATTGACGGGAGACGAGGGCCGCGGCAGGGTGGTTGCCTCCGCTATGAAGCTCACTTTCACGCAGAAGGAATACCAACGACTGCTCGAACTCGCGCATCTCGGCATGTGGGTGGTCACCGCCTACCAGGGCGAGGACACCGCCGCCGCCAAGCGCTACTTCGACCTCGATCAGAAGCTGCTGCAACTGGCCGGGCCGCTGGGCAGTGCCGACCTGGTGAGGGAACGGCCGGACGGCACCCTGGAACCCTCGCCCAAGCTGGCCGAGGATGAGCGGCTCCGGGAGATCCAGGGCGATTTCACCAACGACGCCTTCTGGCATGAACTGGTCGCGCGCCTCGCGGACCACGATTACTCGGCGGAGCAGGCCAAGCGCGCGCTCGCCGAGACCCCCGGGGTGGAGCCGCCCCCCACACCGGACGAGCGCATCAAGCAGCTGGAGGACGGTTATTGGGCGGAGTTTGAGAAGAATGATCTGGCCAATGTCGTCGTGCTGCGAGGGGGTGGACGCGGCTGAGGCGACCGGACAGGGCGCGGCGGGCGGCGATAAACCGTTTGCCTCCCGCGGCGTGCTGTGGAGGCTTGGGCGCATGAGCAGGATCGCTTGGTGGCGAGGCGGAGTCGGTTGCCTGTGGCAAGCGGGGCTGCTCGCAGCGGCTGTCCCGGGCATGGCGGCGGACACATCCGCGGTGCGCGTCAAAGAGCGGACCCTGGCGGTCTATCCTTATGAGCTCGCCGTGGCGGGAGTGGAAGGGGAGGCGGAACTGCAGTTCGACGTGGATCCGGGCGGCGTGGCGCGGGACATCGTCGTGGTCAGGGCCAACGAACCCGCCTTTGGCTTTGCGGCCAAAGCGATGCTGGAGGCGTGGCAGTTTGAGCCGCGAATCGAGAACGGCAAGGCGGTGTCCGCCCTGGCGCAGACGCTCAAGGTGCGCTTCGACAGCGCCAGCAGCGACGTGGCGCTGGACGCCTCGGCGCGGCGGCTGCTGGCGGAACTCAAGAAGGATACGCCCGACATCACCAGGGCAGGGTCGCTCGATGGCGTGCCGTGGGCCGTGAAGACGGTGAACCCGGTGCACCCGCGGGATCTGCTGAAACGGAGTGGCGTGGCCGGCGAGGCCACCATTGATTTCTTGGTCGACCCAAACGGCCGGGTGCAGCTGCCGCGGATTGTGTCGGCCACCCAGTGGGAATTCGGCTGGGCGGCGGCGACGGCCTTGCTGCGCTTTGAATTCACGCCACCCATGAAGGGAGGCGTGCCGACGGCCACCCGCATGCGCCTGCCGATCAAGTTCCGCGTGCCCGGAAAGCCAGAGGAGAAGACCAGCTCATGAACAGGCCTCGGAGTGGGGATGGCTGGAAGTTGAAGCACAGGATGAACTGGGACAAAGCTCTCCGGGGCGTTGGGATGGTACTGGCGGTCGCCGGCGCCCTGCTTCGCGGTGAACCGCCGGTGATGGATCTCTGGCCGGAGGGGGTGCCGGGTCTGCGCGCGGACGCCACGCCGGAGAAGAGCAGCGAGGGACATGTGAGCAACGTGCATCATCCGACGCTCACCGTTTATCCGGCGCCGGCCGGGACCGCCACCGCCACGGCGGTTATCATCTGCCCCGGGGGTGGTTATGGCGTGCTCTCGATTGAGAAAGAAGGGACTGAACCGGCTCGCTGGTTCAACACGCTCGGTGTGACCGCCTTCGTTTTGAGATATCGGATGGCGGAGTATGGGCACCCGGCGCCGCTGCGCGACGTGTTGCGCGCCGTGCGGCTGGTGCGGTCGCGGGCCGGGGAGTTTGGCGTCCAGGCCGACCGCATCGGCGTGATGGGTTTCTCCGCGGGCGGCCATCTCGCGTCCTGTGCCGGCACCCTCTACGATGCGCCGGAGGGACGGACCGGCGCGGCGCTCGACGCCATTAGCGCGCGGCCCGACTTTCTGCTGCTGATCTATCCGGTCATCACCCTGAAGGATCCCTATGCCCACGCCGGCTCGCGGCGCAATCTGCTCGGCGAGCATCCCGCCAAAGCGGCGATCGAGCATCTCTCAACGGAACTACAGGTCACCGCCAACACGCCGCCCGCGTTCCTCCTGACCTCGTTCGAGGACCACACCGTGCCGGCGGAGAACAGCATCGGTTTTTTCGAAGCGATGCGCCGCGCCGGCGTGCCGGCTGAGTTGCATGCCTACGAGAAAGGTCCCCACGGGGTCGGGCTCCGTCGCGGCTTCGGGCCGATTGCCGACTGGCCCCGACTGGCGGAGCAGTGGCTGCGCCTACACGGATGGCTGACGCCGCCGGCCCGTTGATCGTCCCGTGCGGGACGGTGGCGCGGCGGAGCGGACCGGAACGTCAACGGTCCCGCGCTGCCGGCGCCCAGGCGAAGTCCACCGCATCGAGAAAAGCGCGCGCCAGAATCATGTGGCCAAGGCGGTTGGGGTGGACGCGATCCGCGGAGAGGGACGCCGAGGGGTGATGCGCCAGCACCCGATCGAACGCCGCCTGCGTGTCCACCAGGATGGCATCATGCTCCACGGCGAGCTGTCGCACGATGGCCCCGTATCCATCCATGCGGTGGCGCATCGGATCGGTCCTCGCGGGTTCAAGGTAATAGGGCGTCAGGAGGACGAGGCCGCGGAGTTGCGCTCGCGTGCGGGACAGGAGGGCGCCATAGGTGCGCGCGAATTCGTCGGGCGGGACGGCCTCGGACGGGCGGAAAGCGTCAAAGTGCCGCCAGACATCGTTGATGCCAATCATTACGGAGAGCCAGTCGGGCTTCAGCGCCAGCACATCCGTATCCCAACGGGCGGCCAGATCCCGCACCGTGTTGCCGCTGACGCCCATGTTGGTGATGCGAATGGCGTGCACAGGGTCGGCGGTCACCAAAAGCGCGTTGATTGCGGACACGTAGCCATCGCCGAGGGCATCGACGCTGCCCGCGCCCACGGGCCGGGCGCGATTGCAGTCGGTGACTGAGTCTCCAGTAATGATCAGATGCGAATTGACGGGGAGTTTCATGGTGAGGAAGGGCCCGGCCGCATAGTTCCCGACTCGGCCGCCGAAGGGGAAGAAGGACCGCGGGCGAACGGGAGAATCACGCCAGAAGTCTTGGTAGGGGCCGTGGCGGCATCAGGCAAGCACGGGGGATGGCGCTTTCGCCATTGCCGCCTGCGGCGGCAGTCATCAGGTGTAGTCAGCCCGTCACTCCCATGAATATCCCCCTCCGGCTCCTTGCCGCCAGCTGGGCGCTGGCCACCACTGCCAGCCTTGCCTTAAGCGCGATCCCCATCGCACCCGTGCCTCCGCAGGCGACCCTCCGTGCCGCCACGGTGCAAGTACGCGTGGCGCCGGATCACCGCGATTGGACCTACCAGGTGGGCGAGCCAGCGCGGTTCAAGATCACGGTCACAGCCGACAACGAGCCGATCGACGGC
>DATIWI010000123.1:0-2863 GCA_035519475.1 Opitutaceae bacterium | reverse complement strand
CCGGTGGGCTGCAGCTTGGAGTCGAGATAGGTAATCACGTAGGTCTTGCCCGCCGCCCCACCCTGCCATGCCGCGGTTATCCGGTCATACAGGCGCGTGGACATGGAGAAGTCGAACTTGAGCGTGACCGGCTCGTATTGGGGCTGTTCAATATGTTTTTTGGCAAAGGCACTCGTGCCGGGCGGCTCGGTGACGACCTGGGCGGTGATGACCCCGCCCTCACAGCCCTTCAAAAACCCGACAGAGTAGCCATCGACCTGCAAAAACTTCCAGCTCGGCGCGGAGGACTGCTGCGCCTCCACGCCCTGAAGGGCGGGCAACGCGGCGAAAGCGAACAGCCATGGCGCGGCCGACAAGAGGTATCGATATCGCGGTGACCGTGGGGACGACATGGGGTCAACTCCTCTCCGGGCCGGTGGGGCGAGCCGGCCGTTGTGCTGCGGCCCGACAGCACGATCCGGCCGGTTGGGGGACGTCCAGCTGCGGCGAGCGGGACATGTTGCCACCGCAACGCGCCCCGGAGGAGCGGTCAAGGTGAAAGGGGAGACCAGGATGGGCGCGGGACGGGGAGGCCCCCCTTTCAGCCCCGATTCAGATGAGCCCGAGGCGCATCTTTCCCTCTTCGCTGATCATCGACTGATTCCAAGCGGGATCCCACACGAGGCGCACGTCAGCCGAGCTCACCCCGGGCACGAGCAGGATCTTGCTGCGGGCGTCCTCGGCGATCGCCGGGCCCATGCCGCAGCCGGGGGCGGTGAGCGTCATCGAGACGTTCACCCGGTAGCCCGCGTCGTGCTTCTCCACGTCCATCGAGTATACCAGCCCCAGGTCGACGATGTTCACCGGGATCTCGGGATCGTAGACCTTCTTGAGCTGGTCCCAGACGAGCTCGGGATCGGGCGCCCCGTCCGGGGTCGGCGCGGCCTGCCTGACCTCATCGACGGCCTTTTCGCCGAGGGCATCGGCGTCGCGGCTGTCGATCCGGGCCAGCCCGAAGTCAATCATCACGGTGTAGCTGCCGCCGAGCGTCTGGGTGATCTGGACCTTGGTGCCGGCTGGCAGCAGGAGCCGTTCACCGCTCGGGATCTGGGTGGCGGCGACGTCGCGGCTGAGCGTGCGTTCCTTGTTCATGTTTGATCCTCAGAGGCACCGAGGTCTCGGAGAGCCAACCTCTGCGCGCTCCGGGTCTCAGTGGTTCATCGGGTAAACCGGGCTTTGATCAATTCGCGCAGGGCCGCGTGCAGCGGCTCGTTCTCGAGCTTGTTGAGAACCTCCTCGAAGAAGCCGAAGACGAGCAACTCGCGCGCGAGGGCCGGCGGGATGCCGCGCGATTTCAGGTAAAACATCTGTTCCTCGTCGACGTGCCCGCTGGTCGCGCCGTGCGTGCAGCGCACGTCGTTGGCCTGGATTTCCAAGCCGGGCAGGGAGTTGGCCTCGGCCTCGTCGCTGAGCAGCAGGTTGCGGTTGCTCTGGTAGGCGTCGGTTTTCTGCGCGTCGGGATCGACAACGATCAGGCCGGAGAAGATGGTGCGCGCCTGGTCGAGCAGGGCGTTCTTGTAGAGCAGGTTGGAGCCGGTGTTCGGCGCCTGGTGCGACTGGAGCGTGCGCTGATCGAATTCCTGCGAGTCTTGGGCGACAGTGAGCGCGAGCATCTCGCTGTAGGATCCGGGACCCTGGAGCCGGCTGTGCGATTCATGCCGCGATTGGCGCCCGCCCAAGTGGAGATTGAGCGACAGCACGCGGGCGTCGCGCTGCACCACGGTGGAATTCAACTGGAACGCCAGCGTCTCGCGCGACCAGTTCTGTGTGCCGACGTAGGTAAGCTGGGCGCCCGGCCCCGCGTACAGGTCGTTGACGCCGGTGACAAGGCCGGCCGCGGCCGGGTCGGTGGAGAGGAAATTCTCCACGACGGTGGCCCGGGCGTTGTCCCCGAGCAGGACGAGAGTGTGGGGAAAGAGGGCGGCGCCGGCGCTGGCGGCGACGTGGTTGACCACGAGCGGCAGCGCCAGCTCGACGCCGGGCGGCACAAACACGAAGGCGCCGCTCGTCGTCAGGGCGGCATTGAGCGCGGCGAATTTCTCCGAGCCGAGGTTGACCGGCTGGGCCATGAAGTGCTGGCGAAAGAGGTCGGCGTGCCCCGCGAGAGCGGTCTCCAACGGCTCGAAGATCACCCCGCGCGCGTGCAGGTCCGCCGGTAGGGCGGCCCCACCCGGGAGGGTGCGGTTGTTGGCGAAGGTCAGGGCCGCCGCGTGCGGAAACGACCCAAGGAAGGGTGCTGGGAGGTCTGAGACCTGAGATTTGAAATCGGCGGCGTCCGGCAGCAGATAGCCGTCAAGCTTCAATCCCGCGACCGTGCTGAAGCGCCAGAGCTCGTCCGTGCGCAGCGGCAGCGGCAGGGCGGCGAAGCGGTTCCAGGCGTCGCGCTTGCGATCGAGCCACCATTTCGGCAGGTGGCCCAGCGCGGCGAGGTGTGCCGCAAACAGGTCGGCGGTAAAGGCGCCGTTGGGGGCAGCGGCAAGGGTGTCAGGCAGGGCAGACATGGGAGAGAGCGGAGATGGCCGATAGCCAAGGTAAAGGGTCCGGGGGGCGCGCGGTACCGGTGCGAGGGCGAAAGTCGGGATCCGGAAGGGCGAGGGTCTGAGGCAGCCGCGAAACGGGCCATTGGCCATCGGCGATCGGCGATGGGCCATCGGCCAGGGCCGCGACTCAGCCGACGCTGCCCTCCATTTCGAGGTCGATGAGGCGCTTGAGCTCGACGGAGTATTCCATCGGGAACTGGCGCACGAGGTCGTTGACGAAGCCGTTCACGGCAAGACTCATGGCCTGCGCCTCGGTGAGGCCGCGCGACTGCATGTAGAAGATC
>DATIWI010000122.1:0-15638 GCA_035519475.1 Opitutaceae bacterium | reverse complement strand
CCCGGGCGAGTTCAGGGAATACCCGACGCCCGAGCTCAGTCCGAACATGTCGTTTCTGGAGATGTTGGACGTGGTCAACGACGAGCTCACCCGCCAGGGACAGGAGCCGATCGCCTTTGCCCACGACTGCCGCGAGGGCATCTGCGGCACGTGCTCGCTGGTGATCGACGGCAAGCCCCATGGCCCGCGCCGCGCCGTTGCCTCCTGCCAGACCTACCTGCGGAGTTTCCACGACGGCGACGTCATCACGGTGGAGCCTTTTCGCGCGAAATCGTTTCCGATCATCAAGGACCTCGTGGTCGACCGCGGGGCGTTTGACCGCATCATGCAGGCGGGCGGCTTCATCACCGCGCGCACCGGCAGCGCCTGCGATGCCAACGCCCTCCCCGTGGCCAAGGAGGCCGCCGAGCTCGCGATGGATGCCGCCGCCTGCATCGGCTGCGGGGCCTGCGTGGCCGCCTGCAAGAACGCAAGCGCCATGCTCTTCGTCGGCGCCAAAGTCTCGCACCTCGGACTGCTGCCGCAGGGGCAGGCCGAGCGCGATCGCCGTGTGCTGGCGATGGTCACCCAGATGGACGCCGAGGGTTTCGGCAGTTGCACCAACCAGTACGAATGCTCGGCGGTGTGCCCGAAGCTCATCAGCCACGAATTCATCGCCCGCCTGAACCGCGACTACCTGAAGGCGGTGATTCGTGCCGCCTTCCGGCCCGCCTCGGCCAGCGCCAGCGTGGGCGCCGGCTGAATTGTTGCCAGTGATTTTCGCTGACGGGCCGCGCTATCCATGGCGCGGTCTTTTTTTCCGGGGAATCCAGCGCCGCGGCCGAACCTCCCTGTAACTTTCCAACGGCTCCGGGGTTCTTAGGGGGAACCACTCAATCGCACTTCGCCATGAAAACGCTTGTTTCCCTCTTTTCCATCCTCGCCTTGCTCACGGCCACGGAATCCCTCGACGCTGCGCGATGGGACGCCGGGGCGCTCTTCTCGGCCCTCGCGGTGGCGGTGCTCTTCGCCATCGCCCTCAATGACACCCGGCGGCCCGGTCGATCCCTGATCGTCGGTCGCATCGAGCGGTATCCGGTGCCGTCCCGGGCGCGGCGGATCCATCCGGTGGATCTCGCCGCCTGAGCGCGGCCGTGGCCGCCGGTGGCCCTCGCCGGCATCATGATTTTGCGCGCGGGCCGCACCATTCCGGTGCGGCCCTTTGCTTTGCGCGGGTGCCGGGGCCCCTCGCCAGCCTCGCTGCAACTTTTCGCGGGCCCCCGTGTTCTTGGAGATAACATCAGCCACATCATGAAAACCCTGTTCTCCACCCTTTCGATCTTCGCTCTCACGCTGGCCGCCACGTCGCTCGACGCCTACCCGCTCGACGGCGGCACCTGGCTCACCGCGGCGATGGTGGCCGCGCTGTTCGGGCTGGCCCTCAACGACAGCCGGCGCTCCGCGTCTGGCGCCGCCCGGTCCGTTTAGCGGTCGACCGGCAGATCCGGGAAGCCCCGTTCTCTGCAATCCCTCAACCACGCAGGCCGCGCCCCTTGACGGCGCGGCCTGTGTGTTTCCGGGGGTGTTCGCGCCTCGGGGATCCTCCTGCAACTTTCGGCCGCGCCGCGTGTTTTTGGAGGCAACCACAAACATCATCATGAAGACCTTGCTCTCCACCCTTTCGATTCTCGCCCTGACCGTGGCTGCCATCTCACTCGACGCCTACCCGCTCGACGGCGGCACTTGGCTCACCGCGGCGATGGTGGCCGCGCTGTTTGGATTGGCGCTCAACGATTCCCCGCGAGCGATCGGTCCGGCCCGGCGGGCGTCTTGAACCGCATTACGGCTGACGAGGACGGCGGAACCTGCCGTCCCGGCGGGTTTCCCACTCCGGCCGCAGTCATCCAGCCGGTCGATCGATGGGGGCGGCGCCGCCGCCCGACTCAGAACATCGAGAGCGCCCGGGCGCTCTCGATCACCACCCACGCGCCTCCCGCCCCGAGCAGACAGAACAAGGCCGCCCGGGCCCAGCGGCGTCGGCGGAGGCCCGCCTCGTAGTGGTCGACGTTCACCTGCCGGAAGCCGCTCTCCACCAGATAGCTGATGAATTGCGCATTCTTCGTCCGGGTGGTGCGGATGCGCGAGTTGTCCACCGATCCCATGCGGATCGCGGGGCGGCGAAACCAATGGCGCACCACACGCAAAACGGGCATGCGTTCCTTGATCGACTTTAGTGTCGTTTTCTCAAGGCGAAACTGTCAAGAAGGCGCGCTTTTCAACGCACTTTTACCAGCCTGCCGTCGCGCCATGCACCGCTTTCACTACGTCGGCAACACCCTGCACTGCGAGTCCGTGGACTTGGCGGCGGTGGCCCGGCTTTACGGCACGCCCACCTATGTCTACAGCGCCGCCACCATTGAGGATCACTACCGCCGGCTGGCCGCTGGCCTGGAGGGCTTGGACGTCCAGATCTGCTATTCGCTGAAGGCGAATTCCAATCTCGCGGTGCTCCGGCTCCTCGCGAATCTCGGCGCCGCCTTTGATGTGGTCAGCGCGGGGGAACTGCGCCGGGTGCTGGCGGCGGGCGCGAAGCTCGACCGCAGCGTCTTTGCGGGGGTGGGCAAGACCGAGGCGGAGATCCGGCTCGCGCTTGAGTCCGGCCTGTTCGCGCTCCACGCCGAGAGCGAGCCCGAACTCGCGCGGATCAACCACGTCGCCGGCCAGCTCGGGCGCAAGGCGCCGGTGGCCATCCGCGTCAATCCCGACGTCGACGCGAAGACCCACGCCAAGACCACCACCGGGAGGAGCGACAACAAATTCGGCATTCCCCTCGCCCACGCCCCCGCGGCCTACGCGGCGGCCGCCAAGTTCCCCCACCTCGAGATCAAGGGCGTGCAGATGCACATCGGTTCGCAGCTCACCGAGGTGGGACCGTTCGTCGAGGCCGTCGAGAAGCTGGCCCCGCTCGTGCGCCGGCTGCAGCGCGAGTTCGGCATCGCCTATTTCAGCATTGGCGGCGGCATCGGCATCGTCTACCGGGACGCCCTCGCCAGCGGCGCGGCCGCGTGGTGGGAGGCGCTGCCGGCCGACCAGCGTCCGCTCACCGCCGAAGCCTACGGTGCCGCGCTCCGGCCGCTGCTGCAGCCCCTGGGCCTCACGCTGCTGCTCGAGCCCGGTCGCTTCCTGGTGGGCAATGCCGGCGCGCTCCTCGCGCGCGTCGAGTACCTCAAGCGCGGCCAGGGGCGGAACTTTCTCATCGTGGATGCGGCCATGAACGACCTCGTGCGCCCGGCGATGTATGACGCCTATCACGAGATTGTGCCGCTCCAGCGCGACACCTCGCGCCGCGCGCTCAAGGCCGACATCGTCGGCCCGGTGTGCGAGTCGACCGATTGTTTCGCGAAGGACCGCACGCTGCAGGAGGTGGGCGAGGGCGAGTACATCGCTTTCCTGAGCGCCGGCGCCTATGGCCATGTCATGGCCAGCCGGTATAACTCCCGGCCGTTGCCCGCCGAGGTGCTGGTCCGCGGCAGCAGCTTCGAGCTGGTCAACGCCCGCGAGACCTTTGAGCAGATGACCGCCGGCGAGCGGCTGCCCGCCTGGCTGAAGTGACGCGGTGGGGCCTCCCGGGGCGCCGCGCGGGGGCGGGGGTCGGAAAAGACTTGGTGCCGGATGCCGTCCCGCCATCCTGAGCGGGGAGCGGCGGACCGTTCCGCCGGCATGAAGACCACCACGCTGACGCTGCGAAAACTCAAGGGCCAGCGGCCGATCGTGGCCGCCACCGCCTACGACGCCCTCACGGCGCGGTACGCCGACGAGGCGGGCGTCGACCTGATTCTCGTGGGGGACTCGGTGGGCAACGCGCTGCTCGGCTTTCGCAACACGATTCCCGTGACGCTCGATATGATGGTGCATCACACCGCGGCCGTCGCGCGGGCGAAGCCCGAGGCGTTGCTGGTGGCCGACGTGCCGTTTGGCGAGGCGCACTTTGACTTCAAGCAGGTGCTGGGATCGTGCCAGCGGCTCATGCAGGCGGCCGGCGCCGAGGCGGTGAAGATCGAGGGCGGCGCGGGGCTGGCGGGCAAGATTGCGCGCATCGTGGACGCCGGGGTGCCGGTGATGGGGCACATCGGCCTGCAGCCGCAGCAGGTGCAGGTGCTCGGCCGCTACCGGAAATTCGGGGCGAGGCCGGCCGAGGCCGAACAGCAGCTGGAGGATGCGCTCGCCCTGGAAAGGGCGGGCGTGTTTGCGATCGTGGCCGAGCTGGTCGAGCCGATTCTCGCGGGCACGATCGCGGAGACCCTCAAGGTGCCATTGATCGGCATCGGATCGGGGCCCGACTGCGACGGGCAGATCCTCGTGTGCACCGACCTGCTGGGCCTGGCGCCCGAGGCCATGCCGGGCTTTGCCCACGCCTTTGCCGCGGTGGGCGACGAGATGAAAAAGGGCTTCGCCGCCTACGTCATGGCGGTGCGCGGGCGCAAGTTCCCGAAGTGATCCGCGCGGGCCGGAAACCGGGATTGCCAAACGGCCCTTCTCCGTGCTCTCTGCGGATCTGGCACTCCGATACACCTCATGAATATCTGCGTCATCGGGGCCGGCGCCTGGGGCACGGCTTTCTCGCTCCACCTGCTCAGGCTCGGACACGCGGTCACGCTGGTTCCCCGCCGCCTCGAACAGGCGCTCACCCTGGCCTCCGTTCGGACCAACGCCGACTATCTGCCCGGTTTCCCGTTGCCGCCGAGCCTGCAGGTCGGGCATGAGCTGGCCCCTGTGTTGATGGAGGCCGAGGCGGTGCTGCTGGCCTGCCCGGCGCAGACGGTGAGGGAATGGTGCGGGCGGGTGCGCGGCAGTCTGGGCCTCGCGACGCGGCTGCAAGCCGTCGTGAGCCTCGCCAAGGGGCTGGAACTGGGCACGCACCTCCGGCCCAGCGGGGTGATTCGGGCGGTGCTGCCGCAGTATGCGGCCGGCGCGCTCACCGGTCCGACCACCGCGGCCGAGGTCGCGCGCGGGCTCCCCGCGGCCATGGTGCTCGCCGCCGAGACCGTCACGCCCTTTCTGACGCAGCTGCAGGCGGCCTTGAGCGGCCCCAGCCTGCGACTTTACACCAGCGACGACCTGGCGGGCGTGGAGTTCGGCAGCTGCCTCAAGAACATCTATGCCATCGCGGCGGGCTGCTGCGACGGGCTGCGGTTGGGCGATAACAGCAAGGCTTCCCTCATCACGCGGGCGTTGAGCGAGATGGTGCGGGTGGGCGTGGCGTTGGGGGCGCGGCCGGAGACCTTCTACGGCCTCAGCGGCGCGGGCGACCTCATGGCCACGTGTTACGGGGGCTGGAGCCGCAACCGCGAGTTCGGCCAGCGGCTGGGCGAGGGCCGCACGGCGGATGAACTGCTGGCCGGGCGCCGCACCGTGGTGGAAGGCTACGAAACCACCGAATCCTTCCACGGGCTCTGCGTCGAGCGCGGCATCGACGCCCCGATTCTCGCCGAGGTTCACCGCTTGTTGTTTGAGGGCCAAAAGCCCGCGGACTCCCTGCTGGCGCTGATGACGCGCGAATTGAAGCGGGAATCCTAGGCGATGGCGGCGCGGCGCCGCCGCGGGCGATTGTGGGGCCCGAGTTGCATCCACCGGAGGGATGAATTCCGTGAATGCCCACGCCCCCTCCCGCTGTGATGCCCGCCCCCGTTGCCCCCGGCTCGCTGGACCGCCGCCACCGGCTGGTCATTTTCGCCTCGTCCCTCGGCACCGTGTTCGAGTGGTACGATTTCTACATCTACGGCACCCTCGCGGTGTTCTTCGGCAAACTGTTCTTCCCGCCGGACAATGAGACGGCGGGATTCCTGTCGAGCCTCGCGCTGTTCGGCGTCGGCTTTTCGGTCCGCCCTTTTGGCGCGCTTGTGTTCGGCCGCATCGGCGACCTGGTGGGACGCAAATACACGTTTCTCATCACCATCGTGGTGATGGGTCTGTCGACCGCCCTCGTCGGCGCCCTGCCGACCTACGGACAGATCGGGTTCTTTGCACCGATCATCCTCGTGCTCCTGCGGCTGGCGCAGGGCCTGGCGCTGGGCGGCGAGTACGGCGGCGCCGCGACCTACGTCGCCGAACACGCCCCGGCCGGCCGGCGCGGCGCCTATACGAGTTGGATCCAGACGACCGCGACGCTCGGGTTCTTCCTGTCCCTGGCCGTCATCCTCAGCCTGCGCCTGGCGATGTCGCCTGCCGCGTTCGCCGCGTGGGGCTGGCGCGTGCCCTTCCTGGTGTCGATCTTCCTGCTCGCGGTTTCGGTCTACATCCGGCTCAAACTGCAGGAATCGCCCGTGTTCGCCGAAATGAAGGCACAGGGCCGGACCTCCAAGGCGCCGCTCACCGAGAGCTTCGCGCGTTGGGACAACAGCCATCTCGTGTTGCGGGCCCTGTTCGGCGCCACTGCGGGCCAGGGCGTGGTCTGGTACGCCGGCCAGTTCTACGCGCTCTACTTCCTCACGGCGACGCTCAAGGTGCATTACGTCACCGCCTATGTGCTGGTGGCGGTCGCCCTGCTGATCGGCACGCCGTTCTTCATCGTGTTCGGCCGGCTGTCCGACCGCATCGGCCGCAAGAAGATCATGCTCACCGGGTTCGCCCTGGCCGCCTTCACCTACGTGCCCCTCTTCCGCGGGCTCACCCGCGCGGCCAACCCGGCGCTGGCCGACGCGATGCGGCGGGCGCCGGTCGTGCTGCATACGCTCGAATATCACAACACCGTCGAGCTCACCGTCGGGGCGGTCTACGACGCCCTGGGCAAGATCACGCTGATCAGCGCCAAACGGATGCCGTCGGAAACCGACCGCGCCCGCGGCTACCTCAACGCCCACGGCATCCCGTTCACGCTCGCCCCCACGCGACCGGAGGTGCCCCTCGTGCTCGATGTGGGCGGGCAGACGACCGTGGTGGGGTTTGACGAGAAGGAATTTGACGCCGCCCTCGGGCCGGCGGGCTACCCGAAGGCCGCAGATCCGGCCGCGATCAATCGCCCGGCGGTCGTCGCCCTGCTTACCGTCCTCATGCTCTACGTGACGATGGTCTATGGCCCGATCGCCGCGTTCCTCGTCGAACTCTTCCCGGCGCGGATCCGCTACACCTCGATGTCGCTGCCCTACCACATCGGCAATGGCTGGTTCGGCGGATTTCTGCCGCTGATCGCCGCGTCGATCGTCGTGTTCACCGGCGACATCTATGCCGGCCTCTGGTATCCCATCGCCGTCGCGCTCCTGTCGCTCCTCGTCGGCTGGATCGCCCTGCCCGAGACCAAGGACAATCCGATCGGCGTGTAGCCGGAGCGGTTTTTGCTCGCCGTCGCGGCGCCGCCCGAGTGTTGATCCTCAGTGCCATGCTGCACCGAGACCTCCGCGAGGAAGCGTATCTCGCCAACCGCCAGCTGGGCGCGTCGGGTCTGGTCGACCTCACCTTTGGCAACGTGAGCGTCGGCGATCCCGCGGCCGCGGTATTGGCCATCAAGCCCAGCGGCGTGCCCTACGCGGAGCTCTCGCCCGCCAAGATGGTGCTGGTGGATTTCGAGGGCCGCGTGCGCGAGGGCAGGCTGCGGCCGTCGTCCGACACCCCGACCCACCGCCGGCTGTTCCAGGCCTTCGCTGGCATCCGCGCCGTCGTCCACACCCATTCCCGTTACGCCGTCAGCTTTGCCCAGGCGGGACGGCCGATCCCGTGTTTCGGCACGACGCATGCCGACTATTTCGAGGGCATGATCCCGGTGACGCGGGCGCTGACGGCGCCCGAGATCGCCGAAGCCTACGAATGGAACACCGGCAACGTGATCGTGGAGACCCTGGGCCGCCGCGATCCGCTGGACCTGCCGGGGGTGCTCGTGTGGCGGCATGGCCCGTTCGTCTGGGGACCGTCGGGCGCGAAGGCGGTCGAGACCGCGCAGGCCCTGGAGATTGTGGCGCAGCTGGCGTTCCAGACCCTGGCGCTGGCGCCGCAGCGCGGCGAGATCGAACCCGAGCTCCTCAGCCGGCATTTCACCCGCAAACACGGCCCCGGCGCCACCTATGGGCAGCTCCACCGCAGCGGCGCGAGCCGACCCCGCCCCCATGGACCGGGCCGGCAGGGCCGGGGTTGAGCAGTGCCGCGCGCGACGACTTCCCGCCTTTTGGGATGGCTCTGGCCCGCTCGTTTCCTGTAAGGCTTTCCCCGTCTCCGTTCTCTCCCACCATGTCATTCACCCTGGGTCTGGATTTTGGAACCAACACGGTGCGGGCGCTCGTGGTGCGCTGCGCGGACGGCGCCGAGCTCGGCTCCTGCGTCATCGATTACCCGAGCGGCCAGCAGGGCATCCTGCTCGATCCGCGGGATCACCATCTCGCCCGGCAGCATCCGGGCGATTACCTGGCTGGCCTGCAGAAAAGCGTCAAGGGCGCGCTGGCCGCGGCCCGCCGGCGGCGGGGCTTCGACCCGGCCGGGATCGTCGGCATCGGCGTCGACACCACCGGTTCGAGTCCGCTGCCGGTGGACCGGCAGAACCGGCCCCTCGCGCTCGATCCGAGATGGCGCCGGAATCTCGCGGCGCAGTGCTGGCTCTGGAAGGACCACACCGGTTGGCGCGAAGCGGCCCGCGTCACGGCGCTCGCGGCGCAGCACCGGCCGCAGTTCATCGCCAAGTGCGGCAACACCTACTCGTCGGAATGGTGGTGGTCGAAAATCTGGCACTGCCTGGCCGTCGCCCCCGACGTGTTTGCCGCCGCGTGGTCGTGGGTCGAGCTGTCTGACTGGGTGCCCGCGGTCCTCGCCGGCGTGACCGATCCCACCAAGGTGAAGCGCGGCATCTGCCCCGCCGGCCACAAGGCGCTCTATTGCGATGAATGGGGCGGGCTGCCCGACAAGGAGTTTCTCGCCCTGCTCGATCCCAAGCTCGCCGAGCTGCGCGATCGCCTCTATGCGAAGGCCTACGACGCCACCGAGCCTGCGGGCGTGCTGTGCGCCGAATGGGCGGAGAAGCTTGGCCTGCGCGCCGGCATCCCCATCGCCATCGGCGAATTCGATGTCCACTACGGTGCGATTGGCTGCGGCGTCACCGAGGGAACGCTCGTCAAGGTCATCGGCACCTCCACCTGCGACTGCGGCGTCGTGTCGGCCGACAAGCAGGTGCCCGACATTCCCGGCATCTGCGGCATCGTCAAGGGCGCGATCCTCCCGGGCTACTACGGCATCGAGGCGGGCCAGTCCGCCGTCGGCGACATTTTCCGGTGGTGGGCCGAGGTCGTCTGCGAAGGCGATGCCGCCCTGCACGGCCGGCTGACCCGGGCGGCCGCGAAGCTGAAGCCCGGCCAGTCCGGATTGCTGGCGCTCGACTGGAACAACGGCAACCGCACCATCCTGGTCGACCAGACGCTCTCGGGCCTGCTCCTCGGGCAGACGCTGCATACGACGCGGAGCGAGATCTACCGCGCCTTGATCGAGGCGACGGCCTTCGGCGCCCGCGCCATCATTGAGCGCATCAAGGAATACGGCGTGCCCATCGACCGCGTCGTCTGCGCTGGCGGCATTGCCGAGAAGAACCCGCTGCTGATGCAGATTTACGCGGACGTCACCGGCTGCGCCATGCTGGTCGCCGGCTCCAGCCAGGCGTGCGCGCTGGGCGCGGCGGTGGCCGCCGCGGTGCTCGCCGGCGCCCATCGCGACTTCCCGGCGGCGCAGAAGGCGATGACCTCGATCAAGCCGACGCAGTACCGGCCCAATCCCGCGGCGCGCAAGGTCTACGACCAGCTCTACGTGCTCTACCGGCAGCTCCACGACTCGTTGGGCGGCCTCAACAAGTCCGCGGATCTGTCGCGCGTGATGAAGGATCTGCTGACGCTGAAGGAGCGAGTGGTGAGGAGCGAGTAGCGCGCATGGCTGCCGCCAAGCGCAACTCATCTTCGGACTACTTCGCGGCCCATCCCGCGCAAATCATCGCCCCGCTCTTCCTCCTCACTCCTCGCTACCTTTCATGAAAAGCCTCCCCACCCCTGAAATCTGGTTTGTCACCGGCAGCCAGCACCTCTACGGCCCCGGCCCGCTCAAGCAGGTCGCGGCGAACTCGAAGAAAATCGCCTACGCCCTGGGCGCGTCCAAGCGGATCCCGCTGAAGGTCGTCTTCAAGGCGCTGCTGACCACGCCGGACGAAATCCGGGCGCTCTGTCTCGACGCCAACCACGACGCCAATTGCGCCGGCCTCATCCTGTGGATGCACACCTTCTCGCCTTCGAAGATGTGGATCGGCGGCCTCTCGGCGCTGCGCAAGCCGTTCGTCCACCTCCACACCCAGTTCAACCGCGACCTGCCGTGGGGCGACATCGACATGGATTTCATGAACCTCAACCAGGCCGCCCACGGCGACCGCGAGGCGGGGTTCATCCACACGCGGCTGCGGCTCAACCGCAAGGTCGTGGTCGGGCATTGGGAAGACCCCGAGGTGCAGGACCGGCTGGGCGCATGGATGCGCGCGGCCCGAGCCTGGCACGACCTGCAGGGCGCGAAGTTCGCCCGCTTCGGCGACAACATGCGCCAGGTCGCCGTCACCGAGGGCGACAAGGTCGCGGCCGAGCTGCGGTTCGGTTTCGCCGTCAACGGCTACGGGGTGGGCGACCTGGTCGCCAAGACCTCGGACGCGGCGATCGATATCAAGGCCATCGACAAGCTGTGCGCGGAGTACGAGGACCGGTATTCGGTCGCAAAGGAGCTCCGCGCGGGCGGCGCGCGGCACGAGGCGCTGCGCTACGGCGCGCGCATCGAGGTCGGCCTGCGCCATTTTCTCGAGGAGGGCGGCTTCAAGGGCTTCACCACCACGTTCGAGGACCTCCACGGCCTGCGGCAGCTGCCGGGCCTCGCGGTGCAGCGCCTGATGGCCGACGGCTACGGTTTCGGGGCCGAAGGCGACTGGAAGACCTGCGCGCTCCTCCGCGCCATGAAGGTGATGGGCGCCGACCTCAAGGGCGGAACCTCGTTCATGGAGGACTACACCTACCATCTCGATCCACGAGGCCACCAAGTGCTCGGCGCACACATGCTCGAGATCTGCGAGTCGATCGCCGCCGGCAAACCGTCGCTCGAAATCCATCCGCTCGGCATCGGCGGCAGGGAGGATCCGGTGCGCCTCGTCTTCGATGCGCCCGCGGGCCCGGCGCTCAACGCCTCCCTGATCGATCTGGGCAACCGGTTCCGCCTGCTCGTGAACGAGGTGGACGTGGTCAAGCCGCCCAAACCGCTGCCCAAGCTCCCCGTGGCCCGCGCCGTCTGGGAATGCCGGCCCGACTTCAAAACCGCGTGCGCCTGCTGGATCCTCGCCGGCGGCGCGCATCACACCGGCTTCAGCTACAGCGTCACCCTGGAGATGCTCGAGGATTTCGCGACGATCGCAGGGGTCGAACTCGTGCCGATCAACGCCGGCACAAAGCTCGCCGATTTCAAGCAGACGCTCCGCTGCAACGAGGTCTACTACCACCTCGCCCAGGGCATCCACGGGTGACGGCCATCCCCGCCGCCGGGGCGGACCGACGCCGGCGTGCCGCTAGGGATCGTTTCTCGCCTCGCACGAAACCGGCTGGGAATATGTCAACTATTAGTTGACATGTTTCCACGGCGTTCGCGCCACTTCGCATCGGGCGAGCGACCTTCCCTGACGACGGAGGTGGCGCACGGCGCCGTTTGTCCGCGCCGGGAAACGGTTCGTTACTGCTTCGTCTGCTCGATGACCGTGACCCTGCCGTCCCTGAAGGCCACGCGGTTGTAGGTCTCCGGGCGCTCCGAGTAGACGCTCGCGTAGCCCGGCTCGTAATAGAAGCGGTACGCCTGGAGGCGCGGGTCCCAGTAGACGAACCGGCGGTTGCGGACGGGATAGGTGCCTTCGTAGCGCTGGTAGTATGCGACATAGCGCCAGACCGTCTCGCGGCCGCCCCGGTTGGTTCGCTCCCGGATGCGATCCGGCTGGCCGAGCGCCATGTAGACCATGTCCGGAGTGAAGCCGATCGCGATGATCCCCTGGCGGATCCGTGCCTGGTCGGCGGGAGGAATCTGGTCAAAGACCGCCGCCTTCTCCCGGATGCGGCTCTCGATCGTGCTGCACCCGGCGAAGGCCAGCAGGGCCGCGGCGAGCAGCAGGCGGAGGGAGTGACTCATGGTGAAATGGACCGCAGCCTTGGACCCCGGAAACCCGGTGGTAGTTTCCGGCGGTGAGGAGGGCGGGCTAGGCGAGGGTCAGAGGCTGAGGCGCCTCAGCCGCAGGGCGTTGGTGACCACGCAAATGGAACTCAGGCTCATGGCCACGCCAGCCAGCATGGGATTGAGGAGCCAGCCGCAGACCGGGTAGAGCGCCCCGGCCGCCACCGGAATGCCGAGGCCGTTGTAGAGGAAGGCGAGGAAGAGATTCTGCTTGATGTTGCGCAGCACGGCGCGACTCAGGTGCAGCGCCTTCACGATGCCGCGCAGATCGCCCTTCACGAGGACGAGGCCGGCGCCCTGCATGGCGACATCGGTGCCGGTGCCCATGGCGATGCCGACGTCGGCGGCGGCGAGGGCCGGCGCGTCGTTGAGGCCGTCGCCGGCGTAGACGACGAACTCGCCGCGTTGGCGATGCTCGCGCACCAGCTCCTGTTTGCGGGCGGGGGTGGCGCCGGCGTGCACGTCGTCGAGCCCGAGCCGACGCGCGATCTGCCGGGCGGTCACCTCGCGATCGCCGGTGACCACGACCACCCGCAGACCCAGCCGGTGCAGTTCGGCGATGGCCTCGGGCGTGGTAGCCTTGACGGGGTCGGCCAGCGCAATGACGCCGGCGAACCGGCCGTCGATCGTGACGCCGACGAGCGTGGCTTCGGGAAGCGGCTTCACTTTGAGAAGTTCGGCCGCGCTGAGGTCAACGCGTCCCACCGTAACCTTCCGGCCGGCCACCCGCGCCGTCACGCCCACGCCCGGTTCGGCGAGGAAATCCGCCGCGACGGGCAAGGCGAGGCCCCGCTCGCCCGCGGCGTTGACGATCGCCCGCGCCAGCGGGTGTTCGCTGTTGCTTTCCGCCGCGGCGGCCAGGGCAAGGATCTCGTCGGCGCTAAAGTGGAGGGGATGGTCCCGGAGAAGCTGAGAGGTAATCGGAACGGCGTTGGAATCGACGCGCTCGATCGGATCGATCGCGACCACGGTGGGCCGGCCCTCGGTGAGCGTGCCGGTCTTGTCGACCAGCAGCGTGGTGGCTTGCGCCAAGCGCTCGAGGGCCGTGGCGTTCTTGACCAGCACGCCGGCCTGGGCCCCGCGACCGATGCCGGTGACGAGGGAGACGGGGGTGGCGAGTCCGAGCGCGCACGGGCAGGCGATGATGAGCACGGCCACCGCGTTGATCAGGGCGAAGATCAGACGCGGTTCGGGTCCGAGCCAGAGCCACAGGGCGAAGGTCAGCGCCGCGACGCCCGCGACCGCCGGCACAAACCAGGAGGCCACCCGGTCGGCGAGCCGCTGGATCGGCGCCTCGCTCTCCCGCGCGTTCTCGACCAGCTGGATGATCTGGGCCAGCAGGGTTTCGCGGCCCACGCGCTCGGCGCGCAGGACAAAGCTGCCCGTGGTGTTGAGCGTGCCGCCGGCCACGGCGTCGCCCGCGCCCCGGGCCACTGGCACCGGTTCGCCGGTGAGCATGGATTCGTCGACATGGCTCGCGCCTTCCGTGACCCGGCCATCCACCGGGACATGTTCCCCCGGACGCACGCGCAGGAGGTCGCCGGGCACCACGGCCTCGAGCGGCACATCCTCCTCGTGGGCATCGCGGACGCGGTGGGCGATTTTGGGCGCGAGACCCAGCAGGGCGCGGAGGGCGGCGTCGGTGCGCGCATGGGCGCGCTGCTCCAGAATCTGGCCCAGGAGCACGATGGCGGTGATGACCGCCGCCGCCTCGAAGTAAAGCGGCGCGCCGTGGGCTCCGCGCAGCGCCGCCGGGAAGCGGTCGCCAAACAGCACCGCGGCTGCGCTGTAGCAGTAGGCCGCGCCGGTGCCGGTGACGATGAGCGTGAACATGTTGGTGTCGCGCTCCCGCAGCGAGACCCACCAGCGGCGGAGGAACGGCGCCCCGCTCCAGAAGAACACCGGAGTGGCCAGCGCGAATTGCAGCCAGCCGGACACGCGCGGATCGAGAGCGTGGCGGAGTCCGGGGACCATTTCCCCCATCGCCAGGAGGAGCACGGGCCCGCCCAGCGCCAGCGCCACCCAGAGCCGCGGCTGCAGGAATTGCGCGGAGGGCAGTCCCATGTAGACCGGCGCACGCGGGTCGGGCGCGCTGTCGGCCGTTGGCGCGTGGTGGTGGGGCGAAACGGGAGGGCTCTTCATGGAGCGGCGGTCCAATAGTTAGTGGGAGGCGGCGCCGCGGGGCAACTCTGCCGCGTCCGACCGGCGGAAGCTGGAGGTGCCGGTTTTCGACCCAGCGGGCCCGCCGCCACTGCTGCGGGACCGCACCGGGGCGAGCGCGATCAAATCACGAGACCTGCAGCAGGCTCTCGCGCAGCGGCCGGTCGGGATCGGCGGAGCCGAGGAGCGTCTCGCAGATATGTTCGCCGAGGCGCCGGTAGCTCTCCCACTGCGCCTCGTCGAAGAACTGGTCCGTGGTGGACTGCTGCGGAAAATCCTTGTTGGCCCGCCAGTAGTTGAGCACATCGACCGGCTCGTCGCCCGTGAGGCTCGGCTTGAGCAGCAGGATCCAGCCCGTCTGGTCCGGGTCGCGGTACTCGACCCGCGCGAGCAGGGCATGTTTGGCCGACAGGCCGGTGTCGGGATTGACCTGCAGCTCCTCGAAGGAACCCAGATGCCGGCGCAGCAGCGGCTGGACGCAGCGGTCGAGATCCGGCGGGTCGAGCAGCGTGATCTCGGCGCCAAAATCGACGCGGGCTTTGCGGACGAGGCCGGCCAGGTCGTCAAAGGTGCGCTGGGGATCGCAGCCGTTGTCGCAGATGACGATCAGGGGCACGCGGCGGCGGATGAGCTCGTAGGCGCCGCTGTTCTCGAAGTGCCCGCCGTCGGACAGGTACCAGTAGCGCCGGGACGAGCCGTGGAAGCGGGCAAAGAACTCGTTGAGGAGCTGGAGCTGCACGGGGAACACGGTGGCCGGCACGGCGCGCAGCCGCGTCCACCAGTGGTGATGACGGGCCACGGAATTGACGCCGCTGTCCCACCAGCGGCCGAGGCGGACATTGAAAAATCCCAGCAGAAAACTCAGCCCCATGTTGGTGCGGGCGCCGAGCCCGGGGGTGAAAGCGGCGCCGGAAATGGCGGTCCAGCCGCCGAGCAGGAATTGCTTGATCCGCACAGCATGGCTGCCCCGCGGGGCCAGGCAGTTGAAGCCGCCGGTATCGATCGGCCGGATCTCATCGCGCCGGTTCTCGTCGGTCCAGAGGGCATGGTGGGAGACGGCGGCGCTGAGGCCGCACGGGCCGAGCACGAGGGGGAAGCCCTTGCGGTCGCGCTGCTCAATCTGGGAGCGGCCCTCCACCGTCTCGTTCACGGTGACATTGATGAGGTGGACCGGCCCGCCCACGGCATCTGGCGCATAGGCCGAGAAGGACACGGCGTCGCCGGGAATGGTGTCGCTCAGCCGCTGGTTCTCGCGCCGGGCCGGGTTGGAGGCGCCGAGGTAGGCACGGGTCAGCCGC
>DATIWI010000121.1:0-2139 GCA_035519475.1 Opitutaceae bacterium | reverse complement strand
GCATGCGCACCGTTCTGAAGAAGCGCTCTTGCTTCCCGCGCCCCTGCGGCACGTACGGCCGGCTGTGGATCAGCGTGATGCCGAGCTTGGCGCACACAAGCGCCAGATGGTGCGATCGGTACGCGGCGCCGTTGTCGACGTAGAGCCGCAGGCAAAGCCCTCGCCGACGGATCGCCTGCTCGAGCACCGGCAGAAAGGCGGCGGTGTTCTCGGAAAGGGTGAAGGCCGCGTACGGCACGACTCGGGTCGCGTCGTCGAGCAGCGCGATGAGGTACGCCTTGTGCCGCCGCTTGCCCTCGACGGTGACGGCCGGGCCGTGCATCACGTCGCTCATCCAAAGCTCGTTCGCTTTCTCGAACGCGAAGTGACGCCGGTCCTTGCTCGTCGGCTCCTCCGGCCGCTTGCGCATCAGCCCCTGCCGCGACAGCAACCGGTGCACCGTCGCCGGCGCCAGCTCCACCTCCGCCGGTACCTCCCCCGACGCGCGCGCCGCCTCGATCACCAGCCGCACCGTCAGCTCCGGCTTGTCGTCCTTGATCAGGCACAGAAGATCCGCCACCGCCTGGGGGATGGCGCGCGCGTGCCCCTGATCGGCGCGCGGTTTCGGGCGCAGCGCTTCGAAACCGCCCTGCCGCCAGTCGCGCAGCCACCCTCGAATCGTCTCCGCCGCCACCCGGCTGCGCCGCGATCCCGGGATCGCGTAGCTGCGCGATGCCTTCTCCTTGATCCGGGCGTAGCTTCCCCGCGCGCCCGGCTGCATGTGGACGAGGTCCGCGATTAGCCCGTAGCGGAAGAGCGCCACCTCGTCACGTCGGTCGGTCTCTGGTTCGGTCGTCATGTCTTTTCTCCTCGGGCCCCGTGCTTGGGGCCACGAGCGACCACTACCGGCTTCCGGCCGGCGGGTCCGGCCCCGCTTCGTGTTGGTTTCGCTTTCGCCGTCGGGACCGCGCCCGCGCCCGGGAGCCAAATCCGAGCGGCGGCGCCAGCTTTCCAAGCTGCCGCTCCCCGATCTCGCGCAGGCGCACGAGCGCATGCGCGGTGCCGAGCGCATCGCGCACCGCGAGCAGCCGGGGCTCCGCGCCCAGTCGTCCGGGCCAAAGCGTCGCCATCGCCAGCAGTACCATCTGCACCGGACCAAGCCGCCGCCGCACCCAGCGTACGGCGCCGGGCAACTCGATGTCCGGCCGGATCTCGCCCGCCGCCCCCTCGATGCTCGTCCCCGCCGCCACCTTCGTCTCCACCGCGGCGACGACCTCCTCGACGGCATCGAGGCTCCCCGTCAGCCGGCTCGCCAGGCAGTCCGGCAGCAAGCTGAACGTCTTGCGCCCCGTCGGGCAGTACCAGCGCGCCACCTGCATCCCGGGCGGCGCAACGCGGAAGTACGTCCCGTGCTGCTCGAAACCGCACCCGCCGCCGCTGTGCAGGGGACAGCGATCAAGCCTTGCCTGCCGCCACCCTTGCTGCCTAACGTACTCTTCGCTGGTGAGCGCCGTTCCGTGGCGCAGCTGCACCGGCCACGGCCCGCACGGCGCCAACCGTGGCGGGCCTCTTTCTTATGGGGTCCCGAGGACGGGCTCCATGCCCGTCAGCCGCCCAGCTTCACCCCGCCGTCCTTTCCCGCAAAGTCCCCCCGCAACCCCGTCCCGCTCTCCGCCACCGTCTCACCCGATCCAGCGCTGGCCAACTCCGAGATCCAGGTGCCGGTGGACCACGAGACTACGTGCGAGCCAACACTGGAGGCGATCAACTGATCGGGGCTTCCAATGGTGTTGATGTCGCCGATCACGTCGAGCCAGGCGAACCCCCCGATGAAGAGCGACACGTTCGTGCCCGGGATGTGGATGGCCCCGGGGTCGTCTGGCTCTGCGCGGAACTTGTTCACATCGAAGAAGTCCGGCGTCACCGACGCGCTCTCCTGAGACGAGACGTCCGCCGCATCCGCCGACGCCAGCCAGAGGGCCACCAGCCCTGTGGCGATCAACGCGCGCCCGTCGTCTGTTGCCAAAGTGGCCCCAGTCCACCTGGCCCTGCTCGCCGGGAAACGTGCGCAGGCGCAGGTACGCCTCGGCGCGCGCGACCGGCCGCACCGTCGCGACGTACCGCCGGAGCTGCACGACGGACCCCGCGTACCCACGCGCC
>DATIWI010000120.1:0-29295 GCA_035519475.1 Opitutaceae bacterium | reverse complement strand
CGGTCCGAAGATGCATTTCTTCTCGACCTGCATGGTCGCGCTGGGCGCGCACTTCAGCGCCATTTGGATCGTGGTGGCCAACTCGTGGATGCAGACGCCCGCGGGCTTTCACATTGTGGGATCGGGTCTGACGGCGCGGGCGGAGATCACCGATTTCCGGGCCATGGTATTCAACCCGTCCGCGATGGACCGGCTCGCCCACACGCTCATGGGGGCCTGGCAGGCCGGCGCGTGGCTGATGGTCAGTGTGGGCGCGTGGTATCTGCTGCGCCGGCGGCATCGCGAGTTCGCGCTGACTTCGGTGAAGATCGGGCTCGCGCTCGCCGCGGTCGCCGCGCTGCTCTCGCTGTTCACCGGGCACGAGAGCGCGAAGGGCGTGGCGGTGAACCAGCCGGCCAAGCTCGCGGCGTTCGAGGGCCTCTGGCAGACCGCGCCGCGGGCGCCCCTGCATGTAGTCGGCTGGGTTGACGAAAGGCGCGAGCGGACGCGCGGGCCGGAGCTCCCAGGCTTGCTGAGCTGGCTGGCGTACGGCGACACCGGGCGCGCGGTGAAGGGCTTGCGCGATTTTCCCCGCGACGAGCGCCCGCCGGTGAACTTCAGCTTCCAATTATTCCACCTCATGGTGACGGTGGGCTGCGCGATGATCGGCCTGGCCGCCTGGGCGGCGGTCGCCCTGTGGCGCGGACGGCTCGAGCAATCGCGCCTGCTGCTCGGGTTGCTGACCCTGTCGGTACTGGGTCCCCAGATCGCGAACCAGGCCGGGTGGTGGGCGGCGGAGGTGGGGCGGCAGCCGTGGATCGTCTACGGCCTGCTGCGCACGGTCCAGGGCTTGTCGCCGGTGGTCACCGCGGGGCAGGTCGCCGCCTCCATCGCGATGTTCACCCTCGTCTATCTCCTGTTGTTTGCGGTCTTCGTCTTTCTGCTCAACGAGAAGATCCGGCACGGTCCGGACGATGGCGACCTGCAGCCGGCCGGCAAGTGGGCGCTGAGCCTCAAATCAGTCACCGGAGACGTCGGATGAACGTTGGCCTTGCTCAGAACACCGCGCGGTCATTGCGAGGAGCCCCGCCGCCGCGGCGGGGCGACGAAGCAATCCAGCTGGATCGCCACGGCCCCGGCGAGCGGGGCCTCGCGATGACCCGGGGAGAGGGGCGACTGCCATGAGCTTCGGCGCCCTGGATCTGCCGACAATCTGGTTCGCCCTGGTGGGCGTGTTGTTCACCGGCTACGTGATGCTCGACGGTTTCGACCTTGGGGTGGGCGTGCTCCACCTGTGGGCGGTGCGCCGCGACGAGGACCGGCGCGTCTTCCTCAACGCCATCGGCCCGGTGTGGGACGGCAACGAAGTGTGGCTGGTCACGGGCGGCGGCGCGCTCTTTGCCGCGTTTCCCGCCGTCTACGCCACGGTGTTCTCCGGCTTCTATCTCGCCTTCATGGCGCTGCTGTGCGCGCTCATCTTCCGGGCGGTGGCGATCGAGTTTCGCAGCAAGCATCCCGCGCCGCGCTGGCGGGCTTTTTGGGATGCCGGCTTCGCGGGCGGCAGCCTGTTCTCCAGCCTGCTGATCGGGGTGGCCATGGGCAACCTCGCCTGGGGCGTGCCGCTCGACCCGCGCGGCGAATTCGCCGGGAGCTTCCTCGGGCTGCTCCATCCGTACGCGCTCCTGATGGGGGTGACCACGGTGGCGCTCTTCGCGATGCACGGAGCGATCTTCCTGGTGCTGAAGACCGAAGGGGAACTCCAGGCGGCGGTGCGCCGGTGGGTGAACCCGCTGATCATCGCCTTCATCCTCGCCTACGTCATCCTGACACTGGCGACGCTGCTCTACGTGCCGCACATCACGGAGGCCTTCCGCCGCGAGCCGTGGTTCTTTGGCGTGGTGGTCGCCGTGGTGCTGGCGATCGCCAACATTCCCCGCGAGGTCAACCACGGACGCGAATTCCTCGCCTTCGTGTCGTCGTGCGGGGCCATGGCCGGCCTGATGGCGATCTTCGGGATCGGCATGTACCCCCACCTGGTCTTCTGCCACACCGCGCCGGCGCACAGCCTGACGATCTTCAACGCCGCCTCCTCGCCGAAGACCCTCGGCATCATGCTGACGATCGCGCTGATCGGCGTGCCGCTGGTGCTCGCGTACAGCGCCAGCATCTACTGGATCTTCCGCGGCAAGGTGAAGCTCGACCGGATGAGCTATTGAACACCGCGCGGGAATAAGCGGAACGCGCCGGGTCTCTGCCAACCGTGCGCCCCGGGTTGGTCGTCGTCCTGTTCTGTGCGGTGGGCGCCGCGGCTGCCGCCGCCGAGGTGGTGTTCGCCAGCGGCGCGGTGCCGACTGCCCTCATTGAGCTGTTCACCAGCGAGGGCTGCAGCAGTTGTCCGCCGGCGGAACGCTGGCTGGCGGACCGCCGGGCCGATGCGGGTTTGTGGCGCGATTTCGTGCCGGTGGCCTGGCACGTGACCTATTGGGACCAACTGGGCTGGCCCGACCGCTGGGCTCAGCCCGCCTTCACGGAGCGGCAGCGCGCCTATGCCGAGGCGTGGCGCCGCGACTCCATGTACACCCCGTGCTTCGTGCGCGACGGCCGGGAGTGGCAGCCGGGCCGGGCCGCTGGCCCGCCAAGACCAGCCGGGGTCTTGCAGGCGAGCTACGACATCGCGACGGGGGATCTGGCGGTAGTCTTCCGTCCAGCGGTCGCGCCGGGACGCGCGCTCGAGGTCCATGCCGTCCAACTCGGCGGCGGCCTGGTGTCGTCGGTGCAAGCCGGCGAGAACGCGGGCGTCACGCTGCAGCACGAATTCGTGGCGCTGGCCGTGCAGCACGGCGAACTCGGCCTTCAGGGCGACGCCTATCACGCGGCGTTGCATCTCCCGATTGCCGCCGATTCCGCGATACCCCGCCGGGCCCTGGCAGTCTGGATTACGCGCCGGGGCGACCTCGCGCCGCGGCAGGCGACTGGCGGCTGGCTCGAACCTTGAGATGCGATGGCGGGGCGGGGCCGCCGCGCCGCATTCATAATATGTCAACTATTCGTTGACAGATTTCCTCCGCCCTGCGCGGCGCCGGCAGACAGGGCGGAAGACAGATCGGAGGATCACAGGTCGGTGAGTTCCCCGCCTCACCGAAACGACAACATGTCAACTATTCGTTGACATATTCCCGCTGCGCTGGGCGGCAGATGGCCGGACCTTGCGCGATGTGTCGACGGATCCCTCGTGTGGCCACGGGTAACAGGCGATTGAAGGCTCACGGGAATTCGCGGTTTTCCCGGATCGGCAATATGTCAACTATTAGTTGACATGTTGCCGCTGCGCACGGTGACGGGGGGGATTCCGTGAGAGTTCGAAGATTCAAATGTCAGCCAAACGTTGATCTGCGACGGGGAGATGGCTGGAGCCCTGAGGCGCGCTGCCAAGGCGGGGCGGCCGCGCTGCATTCATAATATGTCAACGAATAGCTGACATGTTTGTCCTGCCTCGGGCGACCGGAGCGTTGGCGGCGGACGAGGCGGCTCTACCGCGCCTTGGCGAGCTGGCGAGCCTCGAACAGGCAGACGCAGCCGGTGCCGTCCTGTGTCGGCAGCCAGCGGGGGCGCAGATGGCCGAACGCGGCGTTCATCGCGGCGCGCAGGCCGCCGACCTCGAGGAGCAGCAGGCCGTCGGGGGCGAGCCGGGCGGGCGCCTGCGCGAGGAGCCGGCGGATGACCGCCAGCCCGTCCGGCCCGCCGTCCAGCGCCGCCCGCGGTTCCCGCCGGAACTCCGGCGGCAGCGTCCGCATCAGCGCCGACGGTTCATAGGGCGGATTGCAGACGATGAGGTCGTAGCGTGCGGGCGGAACGGACGCGAACACATCGCTGCGGTGCAGGGCGATGCGCGCGCCGAGGCGATGGCGCCGCACGTTGATCCGCGCCACGGCCAGCGCGGCCGCGGAGTTATCGATCGCATCGACCCGCGCGCGCGGAAACCGGTGGGCGAGCAGAATGGCGAGGCAGCCCGAGCCGGTGCCGACGTCAGCGGCGCGGCGCACGGGCCCCGGCCGCAGGCGGGTAAGTTGCGGGATGATTTCGACAAAATAGCTGCGGGGAATGATGGCGCGCTCGTCGACGTAGAAGCGGTCGGGGCCGAGAAACGCCTCACGCGTGAGGTAGGCCGCGGGCACGCGATCCACCAGGCGGCGGCGCAATACCCGCCTGATCGCGTTGATCTCGGCGGGCGGCAGCCGCCGCGCGAGCACCGCGGGCGGGCTGTCCAGCGGCAGGCCGAGGGTCCGCAAGATCAGGTACAGCGCCTCGTCGTGGGCGCTGGTGGCGACCTGGCCGAGGGCCGCGCCGCGCCGGACGTATTCCCGCTCGGCGACGGCGAGCCAGTCGCCCAGCGTGCGGCCACTATTGGGGAACGAAGGAGCTTGCACTTTGTCTCTCACGCCAAGACGCAGAGTCGCAAAGGGACATGGGGGGTGGTTGAGGCACCCGGAGCGGCGGGCGCGGTGGATCACGCTTGGCGCCTTGGCGGCTTTGCGTGAGCCATATTCACACCGTTATTTCTTCGAATCCTCATCCACCAGCACGTGTTCGTGGCTGAAAATGTGCTCCGGGCAGTAGCACTGGTTGCCGACGCATTTCGAGCAGTAGCGGAAATCGAGCTGCGGGTGGCTCAGGTCGGTCTTGCCGCAGATGCGGCAGCGATGGCGGGCCGCGCCCTCGTCCGCGCGGGCGGCGAACACGCGCGCCTGATGCGCCATCCGGCGGCGGCCCGTGCGGATCCGCTCGACGATGTCGCGCGTGAAAAAGAGCAGGAAATTGCCCGTGGCCGCGAGCACCAGCAATCGCGCCGACCAGGAGCCGACGATGACCAGGTAGGCGTAGCCGAGCCATTGCAGCAGCGCCAGCCACTTGATCTTCACGGGCAGGATGAAAAAGATCATCAGCGTGAAGTCCGGATTGAGGTAGGCGAAGGCGAGAAAGACGCTGCCGGCAAGAAACAGATTGGAGGCGTAGGCCTGGGGGGTGAGGAACGCGACCGCCACGGTCAGCAGCCAACCGATTCCCAGGAAGGCATCGTAGCGAAAGGTGCCCCAGAAGCCTTCGAGCGCGACGCTCATGAGGTAGAACAGGTACCAACCGAACGCCATGAAGACCATGGAGACCGCGCTGCTGCTGACGCTCGGCGGGAGGAACAGGAAGGTCACCAGCCGCCAGGGCTCGCCTGCCAGCACGGCCACGGGCAGCAGGGCGATGCGCTCGAGGTTGAAGCCGGTCATCAGCGCCAGCCCCCAGAAGATGATCTGGCCGGCGACGAGGTAGACTGCCAGATTGGGGATCGCGAAGCGCCCGAGCAGGCGTTCGAGCTTGGTGAGCAGGGACATGATCAGGAACGCGCCGGCCGGCCGCGGGCGACGGACCTGCGGCCGGCTGGCGCGCTCCTCAGTTCTCGGGGTTTGCCGCGAGTTGGTCGAGCAGCTTTTGCTTCTGCGCCTTGAGCGGTTCGGCCGTGACGGTGCCCAGGAGCAGACGGGCGTGGTCGAACTTCCTCTGCTTGAGCAGAATATTGGCGGCCTGCAGGCGGATGGTTTCCTTTTCGAGCCCGGGAGAGCACTGTTCCTCGAGCGTGCCCCAGACCTTGAGCGCCTCGTCCCAATTTGGCTCCGCCAAGTCGCTGAACGACTGGGCGTAGCGGTAGGCGAAGGCGAAGTTGTCCGGCGCCAGTTCGGCCGCGCGCTGGAATGCGGAGTGCATGGCCCGGTCGAGCTGCGGGCGGGACCACTGGCCGCTTTTGAGGAAATCGTCGCGCGCCTCGGTCAGCAGGGTGCCGAGCTGATAGTGGTAGAGCGGCTCGTTGGGCGCGAGCCGGATGGCGGCAAGGAAATAGTTGACCGCTTCCAGCGGCTCGCCCTCCTCGGCCAGGTAATTGCCGAGCTGGTTCTTCACGATCGGGATTTCAGGATCGAGCTGGTTCGCCTTGAGGAGGATGACCGACGATTCCCGGCGCATGCCCACCTTGCCGAGGAGCAGCCCATAGGTGACATAACCCGGCGCGAACGCGGGGTAGACGCGCAGATAGGCGTCGTAGTCAAATACGAGGGTCTGGAGGTCGCGCTTGATCGTGTCCTCATCCGCGCCTTCCTTGCCGAGCGCGGCCAGCAGGGCGTCCTGCCGCGCCACCAATGCTTTGAGCCGGGCGGTGGCCTGGGCGATCACGTCCGGCTTGGTGGCGGCGCCGGCCGGCACCCCCGGGGGCGCCGCTGGCGGGTCCGGTGCGGCGGACGCCGCCGCCAGCCGGCCGGCGCCGGCGAGGCAGGCGATCAACCCGAGGCGGAGACAGGACGTGCGCACGGCGGTGAAAAGGGATGGGACAGGCCGGAAGGAATTTCGTTCACCGCGGCGGCCCACCCCGCGGGTCAGGCTTTGTAAACCTCGGCCACCTCGGCGAAATCGCAGGCGGCCTCGAGCATGTCGGCCAGCCGGTTCACGCGGGCGGCGTTGTCGAAGGCGCCGATCTCGGCATAGCGCACCTCGCCGCCCTTGATGGTGAGGTGGCCGCGGGCGCCGCGCTGGCGCTCGGCGAGCAGGCGGGCGCGGATCTCGGGGAGCAGCGCGGCCGCGGCGTAGGCGGGATCACTGGACTTGACCATGAACGCCTGGTCGAACGCCGGGTCGCCGACGCGGATATCCTGCAGGCCCAGCGCCGCGCCCACGCGGGTAAGAAAGTTCTCCGGGAACAATTCGAGCGTAAAACTACCAGCCCCGGCCGCCGTGGCCGCCACCGCGCTCCACGTGGTGCGGCTCTTCCCTGAACCGGTCGTATAGTTGAAGAAGCGCACCGGGCGGTTGCGGTACCGGCCCACGACGGTCGGCGGCGGCTCGAAGCCCAACTTGGCCGGCTGGCGGAGGAGTTCCAGGCCAAAGCGGCGGGCGAGGCCGGCCAGCTGCTCGCGCGCCTGGCGCTGCTGTTTGAGGCCGGCCACGACGGCCAGGCTCCCGATTACGAGGAAGACCGCGAGGAAGACGAGGGGGAGGACAGATGCGGGAGGCATGGCGCGGGCTGGGAAACGGTTTATCCATGAAAGCGGGCGGGCGACAAGATTATCATCCGCCGGACCGGCCGGACATTTTTGGCGTGCCCTGCGCGGATTTCGCCGGCAAACCGGAGCACGATGCCCGCCAAACCCTTCGTCTTCATTTGCGGGCCGGACGATTTTCTCGTCAACCGGCTCGGCACGCAGCGCTACGACGCGCTGGCGGCGGAGGTGACGGATGAATTCTCGCGCGAGGTGCTGAACGCCTTCGCCAACAACGTGGCCGAGGTCGAGGGGACCGTGGGTCGTTTCCGCGAGGCCGTACAGACCCTCTCTCTCTTCGGCGGCCGCCGCGTGGTCTGGCTGAAGGACGTGAATTTCCTCGCCGACACGGTTCTGGGCCGGGCCGAGGGCACGCTGCAGCAAGTGGAGGATTTGCAGGCGCTGCTGGGCCAGCTGAATCCGGAGGAGGTGGCGGTGGTGGTCACCGCGGCGCCGGTGGATCGGCGGCGGGCGTTCTGCCGATGGTGCGAGGCCACGGCGGACTACACGCTGGTGGGGGATGAGGACCGGGAGCGGGCCGCCGCATTGGCGCAGGTGGCGCGCGCGGAGGCGGAGGCGCAGGGCGTCACCCTGGCGGGGGGCGCGCTCGAGCTGCTGCTGGCGAAGGTGGGCGCGAACAGCCGGCTGCTGGCCGAGGAGGTGCGCAAGCTCGCCGCCTACGCGGCCGAGGGCGGTGTCATCGAGGAGGCGCAGGTCGCGGACCTGACGCCCAATTTCGCCGAGGGGGAGTTTTTCGAGGCGGCGGAGGCCTTTTGCCGGGGCGACCTGAAGGGGACGCTGGCCGCGCTCCACCGGCATTTCTTCGCGGAGGGCGACGCGCGGCCGGTCATCACTGCGCTGCAAAACCGCAACCGGCTGCTGGTGCAGCTCCGCGTGCTGGTCGACGCGGGGGAGGTGAGGGTGGGACCGCATGGACTGGACAAGGCGCAGCTCGAAGGCGCCGCGGAGAAGTACCGCGGACATTTCGGGGGGGCGGCGGAAAGGAACTCCTTCAACCTCTTTACCCAGAATCTCTGGTATCTGGGCAAACTGGCCGGTGGCGGCCAACTGCCGCCGCTGCGCCGGCTGATCGACAACCAGCGGGAATTCGTCACCGCCTTCGAGGAAATCACCCGCCGTCCGGATGAGCAGGAGGAGGTCCTGCGGGACATGGCCGTCCGGTGCCTCACCTAGCTCGGTTTCGATCCAAATAGATCCGCCGAGCGTTGTCGCGGCCCGCGTTGAGGTCGGTGGGCGACGAGGAACCGGGGTCGGCGACCCCGGCGACATAATGCGTCCACAGAGAGCGATGATGGGCTGGTCCGGAGAGGACGTCTCCGCCGGCCCTGCCCGCGGCGGAGCCCGGCGATTTTTCAGTAGCTATCACCCCGGGGTTTTGCTACGGCTCCCCGCTCGCTCGTTCCCGCCGTGAAGCCCCCGTCGTCCAACGCTGCCGCGGTCACCGCCAACAAATCGCCCGAGCCCGGCCCGACGCCGGCGGAGATGCCGGGTCCGCCGGCGGCCCCCGCAGTTCCAAAGCCGGTGGCCAATGTGCTCGCCGAACGCTACGCGTCGCCGGCGATCCGGGACATCTGGTCGGTGCACGGGCGGATCCTCCTCGAGCGCGACTTCTGGATCGCGGTGATGAAGGCGCAAAAGGACCTCGGCGTGCCCATTCCGGCGGAGGCGATCAAGGATTATGAGCGGGTCAAGGACATCATCAACCTCGGCTCGATCCTGAAGCGGGAGCGCGTGACCCTGCACGACGTGAAGGCGCGGCTGGAGGAGTTTTCCGACCTGGCGGGCCGGCAGTTCATCCATCTCGGCCTCACCAGCCGTGATCTCACGGAGAACGTCGAGCAGCTCCAGATTCACCGGTCGCTCCGGGTGATCCATTTCAAGACCGTGGCGGGCCTGCTGGGCCTCGCCCGCCAGGCCGAGGCGTACCGCGACCTGATGATCACCGGCCGCACGCACAATGTGCCCGCGCAGCCCACCACCCTCGGCAAACGGTTCGCGATGTTCGGCCAGGAGCTGCTCATCGCACTGGAGCGGCTGGAGAACCTGCTCGAGCGCTACCCGGTGCGCGGCCTCAAGGGCGCGGTCGGCACCCAGCTCGACCAGCTCACCCTGCTCGGCGGTCGCGCCGACCGGGTGGCGGAGCTCGAAGGGCGCGTCCTCCGGCATCTTGGTTTCCGGGCGCCGCTGCCTGCCGTGGGCCAGGTTTACCCGCGCAGTCTGGATTTCGACGTGGTCTCGGCCCTGCACCAGGTGGGGGCGGCGCCGGCCAGTTTTGCGCACACCCTGCGGCTCATGGCGGGGCAAGGCCTGGTCACCGAGGGTTTCAAGGAGGGCCAGGTCGGCTCGTCCGTCATGCCGCACAAGGTGAACGCCCGCAACTGTGAGCGCATCTGCGGCTTCAACGTCGTGCTCAGCGGCTACGTGACCATGACGGCGGCGCTGAGCGGCGACCAGTGGAACGAGGGCGATGTCTCCTGCTCGGTCGTGCGCCGCGTGGCGCTGCCCGACGCGTTCTTTGCCATCGACGGCCTGCTGGAGACCTTTCTCACCGTGCTCCGCCAAATGGAAGTGTTTCCGGCCGCCATCGCCGCCGAGAACGAGCGCAATCTGCCGTTCCTGGCCAGCACCACCATCTTGATGGAAGCGGTCAAGAACGGCGCCGGCCGGGAAACCGCGCATGCCGCCATCCAGGAGCACGCGCTGGCGGCGGCCCGCGCCCTGCGTGCGAGCGGCTCCAACGGCGAAACCGACCTGTTGGCTCGTCTCGCGGGGGACAAGCGGATCGGCCTGAACAAAAAGCAGCTGCAGGCCATTCTGGCGGAGAGCAACCGCTTTGTCGGCGCGGCACCGCATCAAGTGGACGCGTTTGTGGCCGAAGTACAGCCGCTGGCGAGACGAGTGAAGGGCGCGGCGGATTACCAGCCGGAGAAGTTGCTGTAGGTTGGGCGGGTGCGGGAGGCCCTGCGCGCGACGCGGGCGTGCAACGGGTTTAGGATTTCCGTGGCAGGGGATTCCTGTTCTACCCAAGACGTGAATGCGGTGGAGTCATCCGTCCCGCCCCCTCCGGCCACGCGGCGCGCGGTGCTCCTGGCGGTGGGCCTGCTTGCCGTGGCGACTCTGGCCGCCTATCGCAACACCTGGTCGGTTCCCTTTCTGGCGGATGATCCGGGCTCCGTCGCGGAGAACCCGACCATCCGTCAGCTCTGGCCGTTTTTGGGGGCGTTCTTCCCGCCACCCGGCGGAGAGACGGTGAGCGGCCGGCCGGTCATCAACTTCAGCCTGGCAGTCAACTACGCGATCAGCGGGGAGGCGGTGTGGAGCTACCATGCCCTCAATCTTCTGATCCACCTCCTGGCTGGCGTGACCCTTTTCGGCATCGTGCGGCGAACGCTCATGCTCTTGGGGGAGCGGGAGCAAGGGGCGAGGGGCAAGGGCATCGCTGGCTCGGTGCCATCGGCGCCTGCAAACCTGCCTTCTGGCCCTGGCTCCCGGCCCCTTGCCCGCGACGGAACAGCGGCCGCGTTCGCCGTCGCCCTGCTGTGGACCCTGCACCCGCTCCAGACGGAGGCAGTGACCTACATTACCCAGCGCACCGAGTCATTGATGGGGCTGTTCTTCCTGCTCACGTTCTATTGTTTTATCCGCGCGGTTTCGTCGCCGCGACCGTGGCCGTGGCGCGTGCTGACGGTGCTGGCCTGTCTCGGCGGCGTCGGATCCAAGGAAGTGGCCGCCACGGCGCCGCTGCTGGTGTTCCTGTATGACCGGACGTTTGTGGCCGGCACCTTCCGCGGGACGTGGCACCGCCGGCGCTGGCTGCATGTGGGTCTTGCCGCCACCTGGGTGCCGCTGGCGCTGCTGGTGGCCGGCACGGGATGGAACCGCGGCGGCACCGCCGGCTTCGACGTGGGCGTGTCGCCGTGGGCCTATTGGCGGACGCAATTCGAAGCGGTGGCGGTCTACCTGAAGCAGGCGCTGTGGCCCCACCCGCTGATCTTCGAGTACGGCACGTTCTGGAGGGGTTTCCGGGAGGCGGCGCCGTTCGCCCTGATCGTTGTGCCTCTGGTGATAGCGACCGGGGCGGCGCTCTGGCGGCGGCCGGTCGCCGGTTTTCTGGGGGCGTGGTTCTTCGCGATTCTCGCTCCGACCAGCGTTGTGCCGGGGACGATCCAGATGATCGTCGAGCACCGCATGTACCTGCCGCTGGCCGCGGTGATCGCCGGTGCCGTCGGCGGTCTCTACGCCGTGCTCGGCCGCCGCAGTCTGGTGCTCTGGCTGGTGCTGGCCGTCGGGCTCGGCTGGCTGGCCTTCGAGCGCAACGAGATCTACGGGTCCGAGCTCGCGCTGTGGCGTGACACGGTGGCGAAGGTGCCGCACAACGCGCGGGCGCGCTACAACCTCGGCATCGCCTACTCCGAGCAGGGTCAGTACGCCCAGGCCATTGAGCAAGAGGAGGCGGCATTGCAGCTTGACGACGGCAGGGCTTCCGCGAGGAAGGCGCCTGTCATCCACAACAAGCTCGGGTACGACCTGGCCATGCTCGGGCGGTTGCCGGAGGCCGTGGCGCATTACGAACAGGCTTTGCGCCTGCAGCCGGATTACGCGGTCGCCCATCACAACCTGGGACGGGCGCTCGCGCGCCTTGAGCGTTATCCCGAGGCGATCCGCCACTATGAGGAAGCGTTGCGGCTGAAGACGGGTGACGCGGCGACCGAGGGGGAACTCGGCGACGCCCTGCTGCACGAAGGCCGGACCGGGGAGGCCATTGCGCATTGTCGCGCGGCGGTGCGCCTGGCGCCCACTGGGGCGCCCGGGTTCAACAATCTCGCCTACGCCCTGCTCCTGACCGGTCGCGGCAACGAGGCCATCGCGGCCTATCGCGAGGCGGCGCGCCTCGATCCCCGCTATGCCGCGGCGTGGGTGGGTTTGGCTTATGCGCTGATCAGGGCTGGCCGGCCGGCGGAGGCGGTTGCGCCGGGCACCGAGGCGGTGAGGCTGCAGCCGGGATTCGCTGACGCGCACAACACGCTGGGCATTGCGCTCGCCGAGACCGGCCGCACGACGGAGGCGATCGCTTGCTTCGAACACGCGCTGCGTCTCGATGCCGGCGCGGCGGATGTGCACAACAACCTTGGCAATGCGTTGGCCGCAGCGGGGCGCACGGCCGAAGCGATCGCCCAGTACCGGGAGGCGGTGCGTTTGAATCCGGACTATGCTCCGGCGCAGCGCAATCTGGGCGAGGAGCTGCGGCGCGCCGGCCGCGACGCGGAGGCGGCGGAACCTCTCGCCGCGGCGGCGCGGCTCGAATCCGGCGAAGATGCGATCCCCGCTCCCCCGCGGCGCCCACCATCCAACCACTGACAGTTGGTGTCGAGGGGATCGACGCAGGCGTGCCGGGGAGGATCGGCCGGAGGTGGCGGGAAGCGCCCGCCGACGGGCGGGGCCGCGGTTCAGGGCTTGGGCGGGGCCGGTTCGGATCTCACCCGTTTCGCCACGACGTCCTCGGTGGCGAAGTCACCGACTTGGCGGACGAGCTTCATCTCGTCCCCCAGCACCTTGCCGTGGTAGTCGATGCGGATCTGCTGGCCGTCAAACTCCAGCGGTTCCATGAAGGAGATGTCGTCTCCGGTGAGTTTGATCTCCTTGAGGTCCACCTCGCCCTTGCCGTTCTCCCGTTCAAACGACGCCCGGCCCGTGATCCTGTCCCCGACGACCGTGAAAGCGTAGACGTATTTCTGGAGACCGATCTGGGTGTCGAATTCCGCCCGCCATTGGCCCGCGATATCGGCGGCGGCAGCCGGTCCGGCGGAGACGAAGGCGAGGGCGGTCAGAAACAGCAGCTGGCGGGGGGTGGTCATGGGGTCTTCCGGCAATGACGGTTGAGGGTGCAACCGGCCAGCTTGCACAATCCGGACCCCCTGAAAACAGGATTCTCTCCCCCGCCGGCGGAGGGAGGCTTGGCCGGGAAAAGGTGAACGGGCGACCGCCGCGGGAGATTTGATTTGCCACGCCTCGGAGCGGGGCCTTTCGTTGCTGCGCTTCATCTGAATCTGAACCCTTTTATCTTCATCATCCATGGCTGAACTCGTAGGAAATTGCCTGGTCGCCCAATCCGGCGGCCCCACTGCGGTGATTAACGCCAGTGTGGCCGGCGTGGTCGCCGAAGCGCTCAATCACAATTGCATCGAAGAGGTTTACGGCGGCCTCAACGGAGTACTGGGCATCCTGAACGAGGAGTTCATCGATCTCGCGGCGGAGTCCCAGCAGCAGATCCGCGCCCTCCGGTGCACGCCGGGCGCGGCCCTGGGCACCTGTCGCTACAAGCTCAAGAAACAGCAGGACTTCGACCGGGTGCTCGAGGTCTTCAAGACCCACAACATCCGCTACTTCTTCTACTGCGGCGGCAATGATTCGCAGGACACAGCCGACAAGATTTCCAAGCTGGCCCAGGCGCAGAACTACGAACTGCGCGTCATCGGCGTGCCCAAGACCGTCGACAACGATCTCCCGGTGACGGACCACTGCCCCGGCTACGGCAGCGTGATCAAGTACATCTGCGCGACCGTGCGCGAGCTCGCCTGCGACAACGAGGCGATGGGCCAGGGCGACCTCGTCTCCGTCCTCGAGGTCATGGGGCGGAATGCGGGCTGGATCGCCGCGGGCGCCTCGCTCGCCAAGCGGCGCGACCACCCGCACGACCCGCCGCATCTCATCTATCTGCCGGAGATGCCGTTCAGTCCCGAAAAGTTCGTGGAGGACGTGCGCCGCGTGCTCAAGCGCGAGCGCTACTGCCTCGTGGTGGTCGGCGAGGGGCTGGTCGACAAGGACGGCAACTACGTGGCCACCGACAGCGCCAGCACCGACGCGTTCGGGCACGCGCAGCTCGGCGGGGCGGGCGAATATCTCAAGGGGCTGGTCGAGCAGCAGGTCGGCGTCAAGGCGCGCACGGCCAAACTGGGCATTGCCCAGCGGGCCGCCGCCCATTGCGCCTCCAAGACCGACAGCGACGAGGCTTGCCTCGCCGGCCAGGCCGCGGTCAGGGCCGCCATCGCGGGCGAGACGGACAAATGCGTTGTGCTGGTGCGCGGCGACACCGACCACTACACCTGCGAGACCGGGCTCGCCCCGCTCACCGACATCGCCAACGGCGTGAAGAAGCTGCCGCGCGAGTGGATCAACGAGGACGGCGTGAGCATGAACTTCCAGTTTTTCCGCTACGCGCTGCCGCTCATCCAGGGAGAAGTGCCGGTGCCTTACGAGAACGGACTGCCTCTTTTCGCGCGGCTGGAGAAGCACCGGATCGACAAGATCCTCCCGCCCTACGAGGTCTGAGCCTGCGCGCGGCGGGCCGGGGCGCCCTCCCTTGCGCACGTTCGAGGGCGCGGCGATGCCTTTGAAGCCGTGTCAACTATTGGTTGACATGTTCACCGCACGAACCTGCCGTCCGATCCGCGTTGATCGGGAGGAGGGCGGCCGCCGGATTCGCCGGAGGTTGTCCCGCGCGGGAACCTTATGGGGATCAGTCGTGTGATCCACCGTGAAGCGGCGCCGCACGCCCAGCCAGCCCGTCCCGACCGATCATGTCAACTATTAGTTGACAAGTTCTTCGGGTGGATCCGGGGCATTTCGGAGCGCTCGTCCGTGGCGGCTCACCGGGTGCTCCGCGTCAGATCGTAGAGCGCGTAGCCGGCGAAGAGGTTGGGGCGGACGCGGCAGGGCGTATGCCAGTCGCCCCGGAGCAGGGCGCGCCGGGTGACGGCAATGCCCTGGACGGCGCAGAAATCCTCAAAGTCCGCCAGGCTCACCGGATTGGCGGGCCGGCTCTCGAACCACGCGGTGGTGTAGACGGGATTCCGGGGTTTGCGCCCGCGGAAGAAGGCGTCGACGCGGTTCTTCCAGTAGCCGTGGTTGATGAAGCCGACGGTAAGGGCGCGCCCCACGCGCAGGGCCTCGAGAATCACGGCAGCGGGATCGGTGAGTTCCTGCACCGTGCGCGAGCAGATGACGCGATCGAAGAACTTGTCGGGAAACGCGCGCATGAAGGCTTCGAGGTCGCCCTGGTAGGCGGTGACGCCGCGGCGCACGCAGCCGAGGATCTTGTGGAAATCCAAGTCAACACCCAGGCCGCGCACCTGTTTTGTCTGTTGCAGGTAGTCGAGCAGCACGCCCCGCCCGCAGCCGAGGTCAAGCACCCGGCTGCCGGGTTCCACCCAGTCGCCGATAATCTGCATGTCAACGGTGCGCTTCTCGACGAGCTTGCTCATGGCGAGGCGGGCGAACCCAGGAAGCTGCGGACGAGCGCGTAGAGCTCCTCGGATTCAAGCAGGAAGGAATCGTGGCCGAGGTGGGTGGAAAGCTCGGCGTAGCTGGCGCGCTTGCCGGCGCGCAGGAGCGCCAGCACGATCTCGCGGTTCTGGGCGGGCGGAAACAGCCAGTCGCTCGTGAAGGCGACGCTGAGCGTCTCGGCCGTGACGGCGGCGAAGGCCTGCTCGAGCGCGCCATGGGCCGCGGTGAGATCAAAATGGTCGAGGGCGCGCGTGATGTAGAGGTAGGAGTTGGCGTCGAAGCGATTGATGAAGCTTTCGCCCTGGTGGCGGAGGTAGCTTTCCACCTCGAACTGCACGTCAAAGGTGTACGCGGGGTTGTCGGCCGGCCCCGTGCGCCGCCGGCCGAATTTCCGGTCCATGCTCTCGTCGGACAGATAGGTGATGTGCGCCATCATCCGGGCAATGGCCAGGCCGACGCGCGGCCCGCCGCCGATGGCGTAGGCGCCGTGGTTCCACTCGGGATCCTGCATGATGGCCTGGCGGCCGACCTCGTTGAAGGCGATCGCCTGGGCGCTCTCCCTCGCCGTGGTGGCCAGCGGGATCAAGCGGCGCACGAAGGCCGGATACTCGATGCCCCACTGCAGCACCTGCATCCCGCCCATCGAGCCGCCGATGACGGCATGCAGCGAGGCCAGCCCGAGGTGGTCGCACAGCAGCTTCTGCGCCCGCACCATGTCGCGGATGGTGACGAAGGGGAACGCCAGGCCAAACGGGCGACCTGTCGCCGGGTTGATGGACGAGGGCCCGCTCGAGCCCTGGCAGCCGCCGAGCACGTTGGCGCAAAGGACGAAAAAGCGGTTCGTGTCGACCGCCTTGCCCGGGCCGATGAAATTGTTCCACCAGCCGGGCTTGGCATCGGTGAGGTCATGGATGCCGGCGCAATGATGGTCGCCGCTGAGCGCGTGGCTGATCAGGACGGTGTTGTCGCGCGCGGCGTTGAGGCGGCCGTAGGTCTCGTAGCGCAGCGTGAAGCCGGGCAGCACCTGGCCGCTCTCGAAAGTGAAGGGCTGCGGTTGGACAAAATCGTGCGCCTCGACGAGGCCGACCTCGCCGGGCTCGGAAGGCACGGGGGAAATGTCGTCCTCCGCATCGTTCATGGATGCAACGGTGTTAACCACAGATGGCCGCGGATGAACACAGATTTCTGCGTCATGGCCGCCGGTGACGCTCTCTGCGGGGAGATTGAGCCCAAGGTCAATCGTCACCGGTGGAACCTGCCGTCCCGGCAGGTTCAAGCCCGCCGGGGACGGCGAGCTCCACCCCGCGGAGGGTGGAGGGCGGACAGGCCGCGGTTTCCCGGCCGCTCAAAGCGCCGCGTGCGCCTGCTCGCTGAGCGCGTCGTCCATCTCGTCGTTCGAGAAGACGTTCTGCACGTCATCCAACTCCTCGAGCGCCTCCTGCAGCTTCAGCAGCGAGCGGGCGGCATCGAGGCTGGTGACCGGAACCGTCATGGTGGGAACGTACGCGATCTCGGCGGAGTCGGGCTTGATGCCTTTCTTCTCGAGGGCGTGGATGACGGCATCGAAAACCCGCACCGCGCAGCGGATCTCGAAGCCGTGCTCGGTGGTAATGACGTCATCGGCGCCGGCGTCGAGGGCGATCTCCACGAGGGCGTCCTCGGTGGCCTTGTCCCTGCTGATGAGAAACTGGCCGAGGTGCTGGAACTTGAACAGTACGGCGCCCGCCCCGGCGAGGTTGCCCCCATACCGGGTGAAGACGCTGCGCACCTCGGAGGCGGCGCGGTTCTTGTTGTCGGTGGTCACCTGGACGACCATGGCGATGCCGCCGGGCGCGTAGCCCTCGTAGGTCACCTCTTCGAAGACCATGCCGGGCAGCTCGCCGGTGCCCTTCTTGATGGCGCGATCGATGTTGTCGGCGGGCATGTTGGCCTCCCGCGCCTTGAGCAGGATGGTGCGCAGGCGCGGATTCATGCCCGGATCGCCGCCGCCGGCCTTCGCCGCGATGGTGATTTCGCGGGCGAGGCGGCTGAACACCTTGCCCTTGCGCGCGTCGGTGATGGCCTTGTAGCGCTTGACTTTTGCCCACTTGCTATGACCGGACATGGACCTTCGGTCTCAGTTCAGGGTTGTGAGTTCAGGGCTTCGGGCCGGGCCGAACCGCGGTCCCGGAGACATTACTTCCTAGGATTCTTCCGGGCCGGCGTCACGTTCTTTGGCGCGGGCTTGCCGCCGCCGGGCGCCGCCGGGGCGTCGGTCGCGACGTCCTTCATGCGGTTGATGACGAGCTGCTGGCCGATGGTGAAGATGCCGTTGACCGTGGAATAGAGGGCGAGGGCGCAGGAGAAGCTGTAGCAGAACAGGGTGAAGATGACGGGCATGAACTTCATCATCTTCGCCTGGGCGTTGTCGACGGTCGGCTGCGGCGTCAGGCGCATCTGGAAGATCATCGTGGCGCCCATGAGCAGGGGCATGATATTCAGGGGAAACCCGAAGAAGCGGGCCACGGTGTCCGGCGCCGACAGATCGCGGGCCCACAGAAAAGTCTGGAACCGCAGCTCGGCGGTGCTCTGCAGCATGGTAAAGAAGCCGATGAACAGCGGCATCGTAATGAGCATGGGCAGGCATCCGCCCATCGGATTGATCTTGTGCGCCTTGAACAGCTCGAGGGTGGCCTGGTTGAGCTTCTGGGGATTGTCCTTGTACTTCTGCTTGAGCGCCTGGATCTCCGGCTGGAATTTCTGCATGCGCTTGGCGGAGCGGGAAGCCGCGAGCGTGAACGGCAGGGTGACCGTCTTGATGATCAGGGTCATCAGCACGATGGCGAAGCCCCAGTTGTACACCCAGCGATGCGTCCAGTTCATGAGCGTGTTCATGAACGGCGCGACATAGCCGCAGAGGAAGATCCGGCTATAGATGCGGCGGCTGTACTGCATGACCAGATCCTCGTCGTGCGCGAACCGGGCCAGGCGCGGGTATTCCTTCGGGCCCACGTAGAGCTCGCCGGCGAGCGTGGCGGCGGCGCCGGGCGCCAGGGCCGGCAGCTCGAAGCGCTCCGCGCCGGTCAGCCCGGCGTTGGGGCGCTGCGTGCCGGGGAAGGGGGGCAATTCGCTCGGGTCGATCCGCCGCGTGATCACACTGACGCCGGGTTTCTCGCCGACATAGATGGAGGCAAAGAACTGGTCGGTCACCGCCGCCCAGACGAAGGGTTCGCTCTTCTCCACGTAGGCCTTGGGATTGGGATCGCCGCCGAACAGGCGCCCGATCGCCCCCGCTCCTTCCAGTTCGCCGCGGTCGGTAAACACGGCGCGCGCCCCGTTGTAGCCCACGATGCTCAGATACTGGCCGTAGTCGTTGGCGCTGACGAGCGAGGCGGTGCCGAGGCTGAGCGCCGGCCGCGGCAGCGGCAACGTCTCGCCCGTGAGGTTGCGAAACGTCGTCTCGTGCCGGATCTGGTAGGGGTCGCCGGACGCCGCGCCCGGCGGGGGCAGGGTGTAGCGGCGCGTGACCTCGATGCGATTGTCGAGCACCGTGCGATACACCACCGCGGTGGCCGAGGCAGACACCAGTTCGTAGTGCGTCGCGCTGCTCAGGCCGGGATACGAATCCTTGGTGAAGGCCAGCAGCGGGTCGGCCGCGTAGCGGTTGAAGACGTAGGGCGCCGGGTTGTCCAGATCGGTGCGGTACTGCTTCAGGGCGACGTCGCGGATCGCGCCGCCGAAATCAGTGAGACGCACTTCAAGGAAGTCGTTGGCGAGCTGGGTGAGGGTTTCCCCGGCGTTGTGCCGGGCGACCTGCGCGAAGGTCGCGTCCGACGGCATGACGGGCGGCGGCAGGGCCGCGGGGTTCGCGGGCGCGGAGACGGTGCCGGGGGTGCCGGCCGGCCGGCCGATTTCCGGTGCGCGCGGAGGCGGGGCCGAAAAGCGCGAACCCAGGTAGAGGCTGGCGAAGGCCGCGAGCAGCAGCAGCACACCGATGAGCGTGTTCTTCTTGTCCATCCCGAGGGGAGAGTGGGGTGAAAGTGGAGGTGAGAGCGGACGTGACGGCGGACCCGGGAGTGCGGAAAGGCCGCGCGCTCAGGAACGCTTCAAGGCGGGACGCAGCACCACCCGGCAGGCGGGGCGGGGCCGCGGAGGAACGGGATCATGGCCGCCGGGGTGCAACGGATGGCATTTGAGCAAACGCCGCACCGCCAGCCAGGCGCCCCGCAGGGCGCCGTGCGTCCGGACCGCCTCCGCGGCGTACGCGGAGCAGGTCGGATGAAAGCGGCAGCCACACGCCGGACCCAGCACCACCGGCAACACGGGCGAGAACGTCCGGCGGTAGAGCCAGATCAGCCCGAGCAGCGCGCGGGCCGGGAGGGAGACAAGGCCACGAGGCGCGCGCCGGAATGGCGGCGAGATTCTGCGGAATCCGTTCATGCGTTTTCTCCCGTCAAGCGCTGACAGGCAGCGATGAACTTCGATTCCGCGTCGCGGAAGGCAAGCTCGTTAAGCGAGCGGCGCGCCACCAACAGAAGGTCGGTACCCGGCGGAATCAGCGTCTGGTTGCGGCGGAAAAGTTCGCGCAGCCGGCGCTTGGCGGCGTTGCGGCGCACGGCCGGGCCGATGGCCGCGATTGACGCAACCACGCCCACACGCACCAACGGGGATGGACCCGTCGCGGCCGCGGGCTCGCGGCGCTGCCACCACAGGGTGAAGGCGCCGCCGTCAATGCGCCGGCCCTGCGCGCGGAGCTGGCGAAAATCGTGCTGACGCCGCAGACGCTGTTCGGCGCGGAAACGCATGGAAGGAAGCTGATCCGGCAATGATCGAGTCAGGCTGACCGCGGGCACGGAAGAGGTCGCCGCCAACGGGCTCAGGCAACCGTCAGGCGCTTGCGGCCCTTGCGGCGACGGGAGGCGAGCACCTTGCGGCCGCCTTTGGTGGACATGCGGGCACGGAAGCCAAGGCGGCGGACGCGCTTTTTGCGGTGAGGGCGGAATGTGGGGAGCATGGTTGAATCGAAAAAAGAGGGTCAAGGTGACCGGAGCCGCTCCGGAGTGTCAAGGACGGGCTTGGCGGGCGTTTCCAGGTTTTACGGCGCGCGGAAAACGGTCAACGGTGGTCGCATGTGTTACCGCTATGTGATGCAATCCGACGCGTTGCGGGTGCTGGCGGAGCGGCTGGGAATCGCGCGCCCGCTCGAGTGGCGGTCGCGCTACAATCTCGCCCCGTCGGCGGACGTCCCGGTGGTGCGCGCGTCGCCAGGGGCGGATGGCCTGGAGATGGTCACCCTGCGGTGGGGGTTGGTGCCGGCCTGGACCCGGGAGGCCGAGCCCGCTCGCGCGCCCGCCAACGCCCGTGCGGAAAGCCTGGCGAGCCGCCCGATGTTTCGCGACGCGTTCCGTCGTCGGCGGTGCCTGGTGCCGGCGAGCGGGTTCTACGAATGGCAGGGGGAGGGCGGGCGCAGGCAGCCTTACCTCTTCCGTTCGCGCGACGGATCGCCGCTGTGCTTTGCCGGCGTGTGGGAGGCTTGGCGCGATCCCGCCGGCGATCGCGTCGCGGGAACCTGCGCCATCATCACCACCGCTCCCAATGGAACCGTGCGGCCGATCCACGACCGCATACCTGCCATCCTCCCGCCGGAGGACTGCCCCCGCTGGCTGGACGCCCGGGTGGTGGAACCAAGCGAGCTTGCTCCGCTGCTGCGGCCCCTGCCCGATGGGGTGTTGACCGTCACGGCCGTCTCCACCTGGGTGAACAGCGTCCGCCATGATGACCCCGCCTGTCTCGAACCGGCGCGCAGCACGGACGCCGGCGGCCCGCGCGCCCAGTTCACGTTTGAACTGTAGGCACGGCCCGCGCCGCGGCCACCAATGCCGCGTACTGTTTGACAGAAGCTGCACTCCTCATAAAAGAGTCCCTTCGCACGCAGCTTCAACCCACGCACCTGCAGACTTGCTGACGCAGGAACCGGCCAAAGGACCTGGAGAACCCGCCCATCGCAAGGATCGCAGTCTGTGCCGTGCGCAGAAAGGCGCCTGCGAGTCTCATTTTCCGCCCCATCAGCCGGTCCTTCCCCAGATCCGACAAGCCGTCGCATGGTCGGTACCCTTCGACGGTGCGTTCGCCAGCCCCTCACGCTTGGTGAGTCGCTTTCCTCCCCAACCCCCCCAAACTTACTCCTATGAGCAATCCATGGCATTACATGAAAGACGGGGTCCAGACGGGCCCGGTCACGACGGACGAACTGAAGGGCCTCATCGCCTCCGGGGCGATCAAGGCGGACGCTCTCGTATGGCGCGAAGGCCTCGCCACGTGGGTCGCCGCGAACACCCAGAGTGAACTGGCGGGAGTTGTGCCGCCAGCGGCGCCACCTCCCGCTCCCGCCGCGGCTCCGGCCGCCGCCGCCGGCGGCCCGGGGGTGGTCACGCCCGCCGCGGCCGACGTGGAGAAGAACAAGGTCATGGGCATCCTCGCCTACCTCGGCATTCTCTGGCTCGTGCCGCTGCTCGCGGCCAAAGACTCCCCGTTTGCGAGGTATCACACGAACCAGGGCCTGATCCTGTTCCTCACGTGTATCGCAGTTTGGATCTGCAGCTTCGTCCTGGCCTTTATACCCATTCTCGGGTGGCTGCTCCTGTTCTGCCTGTGGATTGGCATTCTCGTCCTGTGGATCATGGGCCTGATCAATGCGATTCAGGGCGTGTGCAAGCCCCTGCCGGTGATCGGCAGCCTCTTCACGATCATCAAATAACCGTCTCTGATCCACCATCCCATGGCCCAACCACCGCCCCCCCCTCCGCCTGCTTCCCCGCCACCACCGCCCCCCCCTCCGCCGCCTCCGGCGGCCCCGGCGGCGACAGGGAGCAATCGCACGCTCATCATCATTCTGTGCATCGTCGGTGCCGTTATCCTCCTGATCGGTGGATGTGTGTTCACCTGCGCTCATTTCGTCCGCAAGGGAGTGCAAAGGGCGAAGCAATACTCCGAAGAGGCTCAGAGGAACCCGCAGCTCGCGGCCATCTCGCTGGCGGCGTCCCTGCATCCCGACATCGAGATTGTGTCCAAGGATGAGGCCGCCGGGAAGATCACGCTGCGCAACAAGAAGACCGGGCAAGTGGTGACCCTCGACACCAACGACTTGTCCTCCGGCAACATGAGCCGGGCCTTGGAGCGATTCTCCAAAGGGCTGACTCCGATGCCGGGCGCCAGTGCGACGGTCGCACGCGAGACCCCACCGGCCCCCACCGAGGCGGAGGCGGCTCCGGCCGAGGAGAAGCCGGCTGAACCAAGCATCAGCCCGGCCCGGGCGGCCGCCCAGACCGCCGTGATGAAGAAGTTTCCCGACTTCATCCCCAGCTACGGGGGCGCGAAGACGCTGGACAGCACGATCAACAGCTTCGCGGGCAACACGGTCGGCAGCTACCGATTTGAAACGAGTGATTCGCCCGAGACGGTCGCCGACTTCTACGAGAAGAAGTTCACCGCCGCCGGGCTCACGGTTCTGACCCGCCAAAACGGCTCGAACAACAACGGCGCCACGGCTGCACTGATCGCCCAGCACGCGGGCTCGCAGACCACCGTCTCGTTCCAGGCCGAGGTTGAGAACGGAAAGACCCAAGGGACCATCGGCTTCACCCGGGCGGGCGGCCAGTAGCCGCCACGCAAGGAATTAAGCGCGCCGCCCGGGCCGGCCTGGGCGGCGAAGGGTCGCCGTCCGGCGCCAACGGCGCCGGCGGAGAAAGGATGTTGAGCATCCTGTTCACGCGGAGGAACCGGTGCCGGATGCCGGCGCCCGCGACTCGCCCAGCGGGCGGTGCCCCTCCACGCCTGGACGGGGGCCGCGGATACGCCCGCTCTCGCAAAGGCAACCTTTTGCTGTATGGTACGTCTAATCCAGGGACGCCATGAAAACGAGAAACCGCGTTCTGGACATCCTGCCCGGCGCGGCCGGTCGGATCGACGGGCCAAAGGAATATCGCAGCCGATCCCGCTCTCGTAGCGAAATACCATTCCAACAAGGACTGCCATGAACAAAAAGATCCTGCATTTTGTGGGTCTGCTCGGCGCGCTGGCGCCAGCAGCGATGCTCGCCACCGAAAACGTGAACCCAGCGCCTGTCAGTGTCGTAGTCACATTCGACCATCCGGAGAACTTCGCGGACGTTAAGGATGGCTTCCTGCCGACGGAGAAAGGCCGGGACGGCATCCTGGCCCAGATCAGGGTTTTCCTGGAATCCCAGGCGAAATCCTATCTCCGCAGCGGCCAGAAGCTGGAGGTCAAATTCACCGATATCGACTTGGCCGGCGAATTCGAACCCCAGCTGGGCCCCCGGTTCCACGACGTTCGCATCGTCAAGGACATCTACAGGCCGCGGCTCCAATTTGAGTTCAAGCTGACCGGGGCCGACGGCAAGGTGATCACCGAGGGTAAGCGGGATCTGATGGACCTCGCCTTCATGATGCGGTCCGCGTTTCCGCCCTCCGACAATCTGCGCTTTGAGAAGGACATCCTGAGCGACTGGCTGCGCAGCGACGTCAGGGCGCCCGCCAAGGCAGCCGGTTAGTGACGGCCGCGGCGCCCGCCGGCGTAATTTGTTTTTGCACGCGGTCGCGGACCTTCTACGTTCGCGGCCGTGGCCTTTTCTCCGGAGGCAGAACGCATCGACAAATGGCTCTGGGCGGTGCGTCTGTTCAAGACGCGCAGCCAGGCGACCGACGCGTGTCGTGCGGGCAGCGTGACCGTGGCGGGCCGGCCGGTGAAGGCCTCCCGCGACGTGCGTCCCGGGGAGGTCGTGGTCGTGAGGCAGGGACTCATCCGGCGCACGCTCAAGGTACGGGCGGTGCCGCCCGCGCGGCTGGGGGCGAGGCTCGTCGCCGACTATTGCGAGGAGCAAACGCCGCCAGACGAGTTCGCCCGGGCCCGCGCGCACCGCGTCCAGCAATTTCTCGCCCGGGCTAAGGGGTCGGGCCGCCCGACGAAGCGCGACCGGCGCCTCCTCGACCGGCTGCTGGGTTGAAGGGCGCACCCGCGCCAGCGTTTTCCATGACGAACCTCCATGCCCGATTCGAAACCGAGATGCTGGTGCGGCCGGACGACATCGATCTATTCCAGCATGTGCACAGCAGCCGCTACATGGATTACGTGCTGGCCGCGCGCTATGATCAGATGGCGCGCTGCTATGGCATGCCGTGGGAGGAATTCATCCGGCGGGGCTTGGGCTGGTACATGACCGCCATCACCCTGAACTATCTGCGGCCGCTGGGTTTGGGGGAGCGCTTTGTCGTGCGGACATGGATTGAAGATTTTCTGTCCGAGGGCGACGGCGTGCGCGTGCGCTTTGAGATCGATAAACAAGCGACGGCGAAGCGCTGCGTGAACGGCCATGCCGAATACAAGCTCGTCGACCTCGCGACAACCCGCGCGGTGCCGATCCCGGCGGACGTGAGGGCCAAGTACAGCATCTGACGCAGCCCGGATCCTGCGCGGCCCCTCCCCGGCCGATTGCCGTGCCCACTCCCGCCCAAGTCCGCCAGCATCTCGCCGCGCTGCGCCGGTGCACCCGCTGTTCGCGGATGTTGCGGCCGGTGGTCGTCGGCCGACCGGTCGCGAGCCGCGTGATCCTCGTCGGGCAGGCCCCGGGGGCCAAGGAGCCGGAGTTGGGCAGACCTTTTGCGTGGACGGCCGGCAGAACGCTTTTCGGATGGTTCCGGGACGCGCTCGGCTGGACGGAGGAGGAAACGCGCGATCGGGTCTATTTCGCCGCGGTCTGCCGCTGCTTTCCGGGCAAAAGGCCCCAGGGGGGCGACCGCGTGCCGGACGGAACGGAGATCGCCAACTGCCGGCGATGGCTCGAGCGCGAATTCGCGCTGCTGCAGCCGCAACTGGTGCTCCCGGTCGGCCGGCTCGCGATCAGCCAGTTTCTCGGCGAGTGTCCGCTGGTCGAGGCGGTGGGCCGTTCGTTTCGCACCGCCGCCTGCGGACGCGAGATCGACGTCGTGCCGCTGCCGCACCCTTCGGGGGCCTCGCCGTGGCACCGCGTGGAGCCCGGCAAGACACTGCTCCAGAGGGCGCTTGCGCTCGTCGCCGCCCACCCGGCGGTACGACTGGCGTCATGATGGCACACCCGCGCCCGTGGTGCTCCGTGCGAACCCTTGGCGAGGAATCGCTTGCGTTTTTCCGGGAATCCTATCTGCTCCGCGGAGTTTCCCAGACAGGCTGTGTTAGGTTACGAGATATGGTGAATTATCAGGCGGGCTCGGAGCCCGGTGATGATTTGAAACCCGGTGATCGGGAACAGTCCGTGAGCTATCGGCAGATCAAGGGATAATCATCATGGGTTCAAAACTGTACGTTGGTAATCTGGCTTTCAGCACCACTGAGAGCGAATTGCGCGATCTTTTCACGCAATATGGCACCGTGGCCGAAGTGTTCATCGCCATGGATAAGTTCAGCGGTCGCTCCCGCGGTTTCGCGTTTGTGACCATGGGTTCGGATGCCGAGGCCAAGGCGGCCATCGCCGGGGTTAACGGCAAAAACGTCGGCGGACGCGATCTGACCGTCAACGAAGCCCGTCCCAAGGAAGAGGGCGGCGGTCGTTCTGGCGGCGGGCGCCCCTTCGGCGGTGGCGGCGGCAACCGCCGTTACTGAGCCGGCATCGGCCCTTCCGTTGCTTTTGCAGGCGAAGCCCCGCGCGGGCTTCGCCTTTTTGTTTGCCGGGGCGCGTGTGAGCCGGGCACCGGCGCGGACCGCTGTGGTCTTTACATTCACCCGCTGACCGCAAAACTCGCCGCCATGGTCCGCCTGTTCTGGCTTTGCCTCGCCGCCGTGCTGCCCGGCGCGCTGTCGCTGCAGGCCCAGCGCGAAAAGCTGCCGTGGGATGACCGCGTCCTGGTCGAGAAGACCTGGCCCAAGGCCATCAAAACCTCCACGGGACTTCGGTATGTGGTTCTCAAGGAGGGCGCCGGCGACGCCCGGCCCCAAGCCGGCGACAAGGCCACGGTGCTGTATCAAGGCCGCCTGCTCGACGGGACCGTCTTCGGTGACGCGCGCGATCCGGCGCATCCCTACCCGGTGCGCGTCGGCCGCGATCAGCTGATCGCCGCGTGGGAGGAGACGCTCAAGCAGATGAAGCGGGGCGAGAAACGGCTGATTATCGTGCCCTACGAACTCGGCTACGGCACGCGCGGCGATCCGCCGCGCATTCCCCGGCGCGCCACGCTCATCTTCGAAATCGAGCTGTTGGATTTCGGCAAGGAATAGGGCGCCGGATCAGCGGCCGGCCTTTTTCCCGGAGGGATTCAGCAAGGGAAATTGCTTGGCGAACTCGGCCTCGGCCACGCGTTTCGCCTCCTCCTCCGTCGCCACCGTTCCGCCCGTCAGGAGTTCGTGCACGCGCTTGGCTATCCAACGGTCGTGAAATTCCGCCTCAACCCCGGCGGCGGGCGGCAGCTCCGGCGGCTTGGCATCCTTGCTTTTGCGGTGCAGGAGGCTGCAACCGGACGATAGGGCGAGCACAAGGGTGAGGGCGATCGGAACCAGGCGTTTCATGGAGATGCCAGACGGTATTGGCGGAACTTGCCCGGGACCGCGAGCGCATCTTTTGAGTTTCGTTGAGCCGGATTTGTGCTTGACTGTCCCCCGGCATGAGTGACGAGTCCCCGCGCCAGCAGGAGCCGCGTCCGATACCGGATCCGGCGCCAGACAAGCCGGCGACGCCGTCTTCGCCTCCGCCCGCATCCGGGCCCGCGGGCACCGCTCCGGAGAAAGTGAGATTGAAGGTGCGCGTGCCGATCGAGCCGCCACCGGCGCCGCCGCCGGACGAAATGGCGCCTCCCACCGATGTGGCCGGCCCGGCCGCACCGTCCGCCCCACCGGAGGAGAAAGCGGAAGCCGGAGGCAAGCTGAAGCTGAGACCCAAGGTGGCTCCACCACCCTCCTCGGTGCCGCCCACTCCAGCCCCAGCGCCGAAAGCTGGTCCGGCCGCCGTGCCCGCCTCTTTCCCTCCTCCCCCTCTTCCTGCTCCTGCCGCCGCTCCAGCGCCTCCTCCCGGCACGCGGCCACCCGTCGCGTTGGAGGCGAAGAGCGGCGTCGCAGCGACTCCGCCGCCGGCTGGGTCTCCCATCCCGGAGCCGCCCCTCCTGTCCTCCGTTGAACCGAAGCCGCCCAACCTGCGCTTGGGCCTGATGACCATCATCCTCTGTGCGGTGGTCGTGATTGTGTTCTCGGGAATCGGATATCGGACCTACCAGAAGCTGAGGGCTGGTCCCGCGAAGCCCGCGCCGCTGCCGGTGGCCGTGACCAAGGTGCCTCCGCCCGCCGCGAAGCCGGCACCTGCCGCCCCGACGACCCCGCAGGGTCGCGCGATCCAGAAGGCGCGCGACGTGGTGGCGGCGGTGGCGGCCAACCGGACGGCGCCAACCAACGAGGTGACGGGATCGGCGCCGAGATCCCCAGCCCCCAAGTCGACGGCCCCGGGCGCAACGCCGGCGCCCGCGGCTGCGCCGGCCGCTCCCGGCGCGACAGCTCCGGCGGCGGTGATCGCGCCGAGCCAGAGCTTCCGGGTCTTCGTGGACCGGCTCAAGATTGGCGGAGTTCGCGTCGGTCCGCCCGCGCGGCTGTTTCTGGGCGGGGTGACCTACAAGCCGGGGGACGTCATCGACGAGGGCTTGGGGATCGTCTTTGTCAGCGTGGATGTGACGACGCAGGAAATCGTGTTCAAGGACGGCACGGGTGCCGTGGTGCGGCGCCGATACTAAGACAATGATCGGCCGGCGAAATCTGGCCGGCGAACAAAGGGCCAACATGAAAACTTCCCTGGTGATTCTGGTGCTGACCGCGTTCGCGGCGGTGGCGGTCGAGCGGGGCTGGGCCCAGGCGCCGGGCGATCCCGCCCGCGAGGTGCGCGCCGGCAAGACATTCATTCCGACCGCGGTGTACACCGAGGAGGAGGATGCGCGGACCCTCAAGCAGTTCGAGGGTCTGCGCGTGGCCGACGTCATCGACGGCATGGATGCGGTCGGGCTGCCGCGCACCGGCCTGATGGATCCCGACATCCACCCGCTGTGGCGCGACACCGAGCATTTCCGCCACCGGTTCATTGGCATCGCGGTGACCGCGCGCTACGTGCCGACCCAGTCGCCGCCGGCCGGCCGGATGGAGACCGCTCAGTTCGACAAATGGGTGGCTGATTGGTACCAGACGAAGTCAAGCGAGCCGTTCGTGGCGCTGCTGCGCAAAGGCTCCGCCTTGGTCATCGAGGACGCCGAGGCGGCCGACGTGGGATCCATCGGCTCGAACAACATCATGTTCTGGAAGACGAAGGGTTGCGTCGGGGTCGTCACGAGCGCGACGGCGCGCGACACGGATGAAATCATCGCCGAAAAAATGCCGCTCTATTTCAAGCATGTCGGGCGCGGCATCCGCCCCGGCCGGAACGAGATCGAGTCGGTGAACCGGCCGGTCGTGTGCGGCGGCGTGACGGTCATGCCGGGTGACGTGATCGTGGCCGATGGTGAGGGTGTGCTCGTGGTACCCCGGGCCTCCGCGGAGGAGGTGGCCAAATACGCGCGGAAGATCCTCGATGGAGACAAGGCGGCCCGGCGCAATCTCTACCAGCAGCTCGGCTTGCCGTCCGACGATTCCGTGAAGTGATCGCGGCGTCCGGCGCGACCTCACGGCCGGATCAGCGACCCCAGCCGGCCCGGATCGCCTGGAGCAATTCGGGATCGGTGGCGATGCTGACGACGCCGTTGACGACGAACTGCACCCCGATGCAGAGGAGGAGGAAGCCCATGAATTTCGTGAGCGCATTCATGCCGTTGGCGCTGACCAGCCGCACCATCCGACCAGACAGTCGCAGCGTCACGTAGCTGAGGATGGCGACGACGACGATGCCGAGGACGATGGCCGCGTAATCCAGCCAGCGGTCGGCCAGCGAGGTGAAGCCGATCGTGAG
>DATIWI010000119.1:0-2624 GCA_035519475.1 Opitutaceae bacterium | reverse complement strand
GCTGGCCGAGCACGGCCTGCCGCAGGCGGTGGACCGCGCTGACCCCCATGCCGGTCAAAAACCCACCCCCGAAATCGACGCAGAGGCGGTCCGGGGTCTGATGGTTCAACGTGGCAGCCAGGCGTTCGCGGGAGGTCATGGCGGTGCGGCGTCGATCATAGCAATCCGCACGGGATTTGTCATCGTCGATTCAGAGCGATGGCGCGGGCGCCGCCGCCCCCTCCGGGGGCAGGTCAGCGGTCGAGATCAACGACCGCCGGAGCGGCGGTCGGCGCGCCCCCAGCAGCCTGCAACACTACTGTCGCCTCCTTCAGGCCGGCCGCCGCGGCGGTGACGCGGATCTCCCCACCCCTCGCCCGGGCTCGGACGAGCGCGAGACCGAGGCCGTGAAAGGCCTTGCGGGTGTTGCCCCGGTAGCTCTCGTGGCTGAGCGGGTCGCCGTTGTCGACGCCGAGAAGCGTGCCGTCACCCGCCACGGTGACGGTGATGTCGTTGTCCGCGTCCGGCACCACCACCCCGGTCGCATCCCGTACCTCGATGGTGACGTGCGCCACCTCCCGCGCGCCGGCGGCAAGGGTGCCGCGATCCGCGGCCAGGACAATCTGGGCAGGGGCGCCGGCGGTGTGAAGCAGGGCCTCAATCACCGGCTTCCCGTCGCGGTAACCGATCGCCTTGAGGGCACCGGGCTCGTACGGCACGTCCCAGGCGAGATGCAGATCGGCCGTGGTCGCGGCCACGGGCGGCCGGGCGTAGGTGTTCCAGCCGCCCGCCGTCCCCTGCCGGGGAAATTCGCGCGCCTTGGCGCCGAGGCTCCTTCCGTTGAGGAACAGCTCCACCATGTCGCAGTTGGTGTAGGCCAGGACCGGAATCACCTGGCCTTCGCGGCCCGGCCAGGTCCAGTGCGGGAGCAGGTGCAGCATCGGCGGCAGCGTCCACTGGCTTTGGTAGAAGTAGTAGCCGTCCTTCGGGAAGCCGCAGGTATCCAGCGCGCCGGTGAAGCTGCCCTTGCCCGGCCAGCGGGATTCCCCGAGATAGTCGATGCCGGTCCACGGGAATTCGCCGGTGTAGTAATCGTGCGTGCGCACGAACCTCCAGAGTTGTTCGGCCCGAATCATCGCGGTGGTGTAGCGGGGCGGCATCGGGGCCGTGCCCGCGCCGGGCGCGGTGGACGGCAGGTCGTAACGGCCACGCATGCCGAAAATAGCCACGTCCTCCGTGCCGATGAACTTCCGCTGTGGATATTTCCGATGATCGTCCTCCGCGTAGGTCTCCCGGCGCGCGCCCCAGCGGTCGACGTAGTTGTAGCCGACGACGTCGAGTTCGTCGGTGAACGCCGCCGGCGCTTCACCCTGGTCGGTGAAGATGTTGTCCATCGCCGCGGTCACCGGCCGCGTCGGATCCTCGCGGTGAAACACCGCCACGAGACGGGCCAGCACCTGGTCGCCTCCGGCGGCGAGCTGCTCGCCGATCTCATTGCCCGCGCTCCAGAGCACCACGCACGGATGGTTGCGGTCGCGGTGGATCAGCGCGGTCAGATCGCGCTCGTACCAGTCGTTGAAGTAGTCCGAGTAACCGTGCGCGATCTGCGGCTTCCGGATCGTCCACTCGTCGAAGGCCTCGTCCATGACCAGCAGGCCCAGCTGGTCGCAAAGATCCAGAAACTCGGGCGCCGGCGGATTGTGCGCCGTCCGCACGGCGTTGCAGCCCATTTCCTTCAGCAGGCGCAGCCGGCGCGCCCACACCGCCTCCGGCACGGCCGCGCCGACCGCGCCGCCGTCGTGGTGCAGGCACACGCCCCGCAGCTTCACCGGTTCGTCGTTGAGCAGGAAGCCGCGGGTGGCGTCGAACGTGGCCTGGCGGATGCCGAAGGGCGTCTCGGTCTCGTCGACGGTGCGGACCCCCGCCACCACGCGGCTGCGCAAGTGGTAAAGCTCCGGCGTGTCGGGCGACCACCGCCGCGGGCGCGCGAGCGTGACCGTCTGGTCGAATTCCTGTTCCGACGCGGCCGCCAGCTGCCCCTCGGAGGAGACCGCGGCCACCACCGCACCGCCGGCATCGACCAGCTCGCTCACGAGCGAGACCGGCTGGGCCTGCGCCTGCCCGTTCTGCACGCGCGTGCGGATGCGCACCGTGGCCGCATCCGCGGAGACCTCGGGCGTGGTGATCCAAGTGCCCCAGTGGGTGATGTGCAGTGGATCCGTGATCGTAATCCAGACGTGCCGGTAGATGCCGGAGCCCGAGTACCACCGGCTGCCGGGCTGCTGCGAGTTGTCCACGCGCACGGCCAGGACATTGGACTCGTCGCCGAAGTGCAGGTCTGGCGCGAGGTCGAAGCCGAAGCTGCTGTAGCCATAAGGCCACCCGCCGAGATGCCGGCCGTTGATCCACACGTCGCTATTCATGTAGACGCCGTCAAACTCCACGCTGACTTGGCGCCCGCGCAGCGCCTCCGGGACCGTGAAATGCTTGCGGTACCAGCCCGTGCCCGCCGGCAGATAGCCGCCCGAGCCGCCGGTAGCAGCGTGCTCGTCATACGGCCCCTCGATGCTCCAATCGTGCGGCAGGTCCAGTTTGCGCCAGGCGGCGTCATCAAACCCCGGCTGCTCCGCTCCACTCGCTTCCCC
>DATIWI010000118.1:0-5260 GCA_035519475.1 Opitutaceae bacterium | reverse complement strand
ACGTCCGGCACATGTCGAAAGAAGTCCACGACATCCTGACCGACCGGGATGTCATCGCCATCGACCAGGATCCCCTCGGCAAGCAGGGCTGGCGCCTCCGCGCCGAGACCGGCCGCGAAATCTGGGTCAGGGAACTCACCGCCGGCGACTGGGCCGTCTGCGTGCTCAACACCGGCGCGACCGCTACGGATCTCGCGACTGACTGGTCCGCGATCCCGATCGTCGATCGCGAATATGCGGTGCGCGATGTGTGGGCCAAGAAGGATCTCGGCACCACGCGCGCCGCGCGCACCGATCGCGTCGAATCGCACGATGTCGTGCTCTTCCGGCTGACACCGTTGAAGCAATAGCCGCCGCCGTCCCGCCCGCGAGGTGGAACCCGCCGCAACGGCGGGTTGACGGCCCCCGTCCCTCCAGTCCGGCCGGGCGGCGTGCTCCGCCCGAGGGCATCGAGTAGCGCCGGTCTCAGACCAGCGTCACGGAGTAGCAGCCAATGTCCGTAGGACGCCGCGCTCCGCGTATTACGGCCAACCCGCCCGCTGCGTGCGCCCGAAGCGCGCCCCGCTCACCCCGCCAGGCCGCAGGCCTGGCGGGCGCGCACCAGGACCTTGCCGGCGACCGCCCGCGCGCGGGTCGCGCCCTCGCGCAGCACCTGCTCCACGTAATCGCGGTCGGCCACAAGTTCGGCGCGGCGGGCGCGGGCCGCGGCAAAATAGTCCCAGCAGTGTTCAAACAGCGCCTTCTTGAGATCCCCGTAGCCCAGCCCGCCTGCGCGCAGCCGCTGGGCGAAATCGGCGGCCACTGCCTTCGGTGCGACCAGCTTCAACAACTGCAGGGCGACGTTCTTGTCCGCGTCGGGCTTCGGCTCCTGCGGCGTGCGGCTGTCCATCACGATCGACATGACCTGTTTCTTGATCATCTTTTCGTCGCCGAAAATCCCGATGGCGTTGCCGTAGCTCTTGCTCATCTTCTGGCCGTCCGTGCCCGGCACCGTCGCCACCTCCTCGCGGATGGCGGGCTCGGGAATGACGAACGTTTCGCCGTAGGTCTGGTTGAACTTGATGCCGATGTCGCGCGTCATCTCCACGTGCTGCTTCTGGTCCCTGCCTACCGGCACGAGGTTGGAGTCGTAGATCAGGATGTCGGCCGCCATCAACACCGGGTAGGCGAAGATGCCGAAGTTCGGCGCAATGCCCTTGGCCAGCTTGTCCTTGTAGCTCGTGGCCCGCTCGAGCAGGCCCATCGGGGTGAGCGAGCCGAGCAGCCAGGTGAGCTCGGTGACCTCGGGCAGGTCCGATTGGCGGAAGAACACGCTCTTCTGCGGGTCGAGGCCGCAGGCGAGGAAGTCGAGCGCCACGTCCAGCGTGTTGCGGCGCCGCTCGGCGGCGTCGGTGAGCGACGTCATCGAATGGTAGTCCGCGATGAAATAGTAGCACTCGCCCTGCGCCTGCAGCTCGATGGCCGGGCGCATCATGCCGAAATAGTTGCCGAGGTGCACGGCCCCGGAGGGCTGGATGCCGGAGAGGATCCTCAAGGTCTTGGTTGCGTTCATCGCGGTTGCCGTGGATTCGCCGAACGCCCGAGCAAGCGTCAGCGCGGCATTTCGGGCAAGTATTTTATCCCTGTCCGCCCTCGCGGCGGTCTCCGACCCGCGCCGCGGCACGCCGCCGGGAATTCCCCGCCCGCCGCTACTGCCGGCGCTCGTCGATCACCGGGAAGCGCACGCGCGCGAGGTGGTCCGGCGCCAGGTAGCCGCCAAACGCCATGGCCGGCCCGACCAGCGCGCGCGGTCCCAGCAGGGTCCCCGGATTGAGCACGGTGTTGCAGCCGACCTCCGCAGCCTCGCCGATGATGGCCCCGAACTTGCGCAGGCCCGTCGGGTGCACCGCGTCGCCGATGCGCACCTGGATGCTGCGATGATCCAGCCGGTAGTTCGAACAGATCGCCCCGGCGCCGAGGTGCGCCCCGTTGCCGAGGATCGAGTCGCCGACGTAATTGTAGTGCGGCGTCTTCACGTCGTCCATCAACAGGCAGTTTTTGTACTCGCAGGCGTTGCCGAGCACGCAGCCTTCGCCGACGATGACGTTGCCGCGGAAGAACGCGCCCGGCTTGATCTCGGTGCGCGCCCCGATGTACGCCGGGCCGATCAGCGTGGCGTGGGACGCGAACTTCACCGTCGGATGAATCCAGAGCAGTCCCTCCACGTGCACGCCCGGCGGCAGCGGCGGCTGGGGCGCGTCGTATTTCAAGCCCGCCAGCGCCGGCCCGATCTGCCGCAGCCATTCCCACGGAAGCACGTCGGGTGGAAAATGCGCCGCGAACGCGGCGAGCGAGGGCGGCAGCGTGAAGAACTCGGCGGCTTTCAACCCGGCCACTCTTAGCGGCTTACCGCCGCGGGCCAACAAAAAAGCCGCCGGTCCCGGCGGCGGAAGATGGAGCGGGCGAAGAGGTTCGAACTCTCGACGTCCACCTTGGCAAGGTGGTGCTCTACCAACTGAGCTACGCCCGCGAAAAGGGAATGTCGGACTATGATTTCGAGGCCCCCACCGTCAACTGATATTTTGGCGTCACCGCGTTCCTTTGGGGACAGCCTGCCGCGCAACTCAAGGGCGCGGCCTGCCCCGAGCGCCGTGCCTCCGCGCAGCCCGATCCCGATGTCACGTATTACGTGACATCCTCGCCACCCGTGCCGCGGTAGGGATCAACCTCATCTTCAGGTACGACGTGACAAATCCACCAACTTTTCCTCCGAAGAGGCGGATTTCGATGTCACGTATTACGTGACATCCCCACCACCGCGGCCGCGACAGCGACCGACCTCGCATTCAGGCAATACCCGCCAAAGGCGCGAGGCTGGCGCGCCGCACGGATGCCTTCCCTCCGAGAGGATCCGCGCCGCCGCGGCGGCCGGCCCCTTGGCGCCATGCCAATGAGGCACGCCGGCCGCTTCGCGCAACCACCGACCGCGGCTCGAATCCAAACTCGAATCATCTCCGCTTGCTGCCCGGAATTCGCTGCGTAGCGTGTCGCCGAGATGTTCCGCCTCACCGCCCTCAATATCTACCCCGTCAAATCGTGCCGGGGCGTCGCCGTGACCTCGGCCGAGGTCGACGCGCGCGGCTGCGTCGGCGACCGCCGCTTTCTGGTGGTCGATGCCGCGGGGCGGTTCCTCACCCAGCGCGCGCACCCTCGCATGGCCCTGATCGAAACCGCGCTCACTATTGATCGCCTGTTCTTGTCCTCACCGCGATTCTCCACCGTCGCCGTTCCGCTTTCCGGGATCCGGTCTCCGGACTCCGAGATCAGCGTCACCGTCTGGCAAGACGCCGTCGTCGCCGATGACTGCGGCGACGCACCGGCCGCCTGGCTGAGCGAGTTCCTCGGCCTGCCCTGCCGGCTCGTGCGCGCGGGCGCCGCCTACACCCGGCCCCTCCCGGCCCGCAAGCTGCCTTCAACTCTGCACCATGAACCTCGCACGGCTCACGAAGTGAGTTTCGCCGACGGCTACCCGTTCCTGGCGATCTCCGAAGAGTCGCTCGCCGATCTCAACGCCCGCCTCGACACGCCGCTGCCGATGAACCGTTTTCGGCCCAATCTGGTCGTGGCCGGCGGCGCGCCCTATGCCGAGGATGAATGGGGGCGCTTTCGGATTGGCACCGTAGTCTTTCACGGCGCCACCCGGTGCGGGCGCTGCGCCATCACCACCACCGACCAGATCACGGCCGAGCGCGGCAAGGAGCCCCTGCGCACGCTCGCGACCTACCGGCGCGACATGGAGGGCGACGTCATGTTCGGCCGCAATCTCGTTCACGAAACGAAAACCGGCCGGCTGGCCGTGGGCGACGGGGTCGTCATGCTGTAGTCCCGAACAGGGCAGATTGACACAGAGCTCACGGAGGCGAACCGGAGGGCACGGAGCGGAGGTCCGTGCTCGGGCTGCGAACTTCGCACCGGCCGGATGAGTCATCCGCTGGCTAGGTGCTGGATCCTTCACCGCCGATGCTGCAACCCAGAGCACCTCCGTGTTCTTAGGCCGATCCTCAGTGATCTCTGTGACCAAGCCGATTGTCCTATAGCTGCAATGGCGCGCCATTTTCGCCTGGGTGTTGTTTCCGAGGATCGCATCACCACAACCTCTGCTCCTGCCGCCGCGGCCCCTCGGCCGCCGCGATCAGCCCGCCGGCTTCTTCTGCCTCCGCTTGGCGGCGATGGCCCGCAGCTCCTTCGCCGCCAGCAGGTCCGTCTCCCGCCCCAGCGCCTCCTTGGCCTGGATCAAATCCTCGAGCGAGATCACGCGATAAGTGCGGCCGCCCACCTCCAGTTCATCGGCCCGGCTCTTGAGGCGCGAGAAATCCCCGACGCCGAGGATCGTCGAGAGAATGTCGATCACGCCGATGTCGGTCTGAAGGTAGAGATTCTGCACCGCCTGATCCGCCCCCGGATGATCGAGAAAGGACAGCCGCTGCGGTGTCAGCCGGTGCTTCGGGTGCCAATCCGCCAGCGTCTGGCGCAGCTTCTCCACGTTGTCCGGCGTCAGCACCGCGCAGATGTCGAGATCGCGCGTGACCAGCGACGAGCCATGCGCCACCGCCGCGTACCCTCCCACGATCACGAAATCAAGCCCGGCGTCGGCGAGTCTCTGCAGCAGCTGGCCGAAGTTTTGCATCGCGTGCGATTCGCGCTTCCTCGAGTTCCAAGACCAGCTCCAGGGCCGCGTCATGCTGGCGCCAACGCTCCTCGGGAGTCAGCGCCAGATTCGTGTCCAGCAAATCCACATCGAAGCCCGCCCGGTGGGCCTCCTCGATGGCGTGGTCGGCTGGATTCATGGCGCCGATATTGTGGCAAAAACCCGCCGGACCGCAAAGCGTTTTCTCACGATTCCGCCGCCGCCCGCCGCCGCGCGCCCTTGATCCGCGCCCGGTGCTGCTTGGCCTCGATCATGCGCGCTTTCTGCACGCGGCTCTTCTGGCGGGTGCGCCGGCGCTCCGCCTCCCGCGCCGCCTGCGCCGCCGCCTCCGCGGCCCGGGCGCGCGCCGCCAGCTTTGCCGCCAGCTCCGCCCATGCCCGGGCCCGGTTCACGGCCTGCGATCGCTCGGCCTGGCAGCGCACCGCCACGCCCGTGGGCCGGTGCTGCAACCACACGGTGGACGCGGTCTTGTTGATCTTTTGCCCGCCCGGGCCGGTGCCGCGCACGAAACTCTCCACCACATCGCCCGGGGAGACGCCCAGGGCTTCCAGCCGCCGGCGAACGCCGGGCTCG
>DATIWI010000117.1:0-3902 GCA_035519475.1 Opitutaceae bacterium | reverse complement strand
ACGCACCGGAAGCTCGAAAGGTAGAGGCCCTTCGGTTTGTCGAGGAACCAGTTGGCCAGGCGGTTCGTGAACCAGCTCCCGAGGTTGCGCCACACCGAGTGCTCCTTCCGGCCATAATGCCCGAACACCACGTCGAAACCGCGGCTCCTTGCAATCTCCCACATCCGCACCGCCTCCGCGGGCGGATTCTGCCCGTCGTCGTCCAGGTTCACGACGTGGGCGCCGCGCGCGTGGCGATAGCCCGTGAGCACGGCGTTGTGTTCGCCGTAATTGCGCGAGTGGTTGACGAGAATGATCGGCACGGACGACCCGGGCAGCAGCTCCTGGCAGGCGCGCCAGGTGCCGTCGGTGCTGCCGTCGTTGACGAGCACGATCTCGTGGCCGCCCTCGACGTGCAGCGCCGCGATCTCCCGCACCAGCGGCCCAATGGTTCCGGCGCTGTTATACAGCGGAATGACGAACGTGAGCGCGGGTCGTCCCGGTGCAGGCATGGGTTTCGGCGGGAGAGCCAAGCAAAACGCGTCAATCGCGCCCCTGTCAACGGCGGCGAGGAAGCCAGGAGCGGGACCGGACCAATTCAGAAGCATGAAGCCAGGAGAAGTTCATGGCCTCCTGGCTTTTGAATTTTGATTCTGGACTATCCGAAGTAATCCGGCCCGTCGGGAGCCTCGCCCTCCACCTGGGCGAGCCACTGGGTGCGGTCAAACGACACGCGCCCCAGCCTTCGCCAAGCGGCTTCGGCGGGCAGGCAAGGCGCGGCCCTCCAGATTCAGCTGCGGCGATCCACTCCAGACCGGCGCTACTGCGTCGGCGGCTCGTCCGAAGGCCGCTCTGCGGGCGCAACTTCGTTCTCCGTGGCCGGAGGCACGCCGCGGTCGGCTGGCGGCGAAACCGGCGCGTCGCTGACCACCGGCGGAGGATTCTCGGCCGCATCCAAAGTCGGCGGTGCGCGCTCCGATTCCGTCCCGGCCGCCGGAGCCTCGGTCGCCGCCGGCGGCGCATCGGCGGCTTCCGGTGGCGGCTGGCCGGCCTCGGGGGTTGCTGCGGTCGCCGGGGCCGGCACCTCCGGGAAGCTTTCCAGGTCGTGCTCCTCCCCCTCCGGAGATTCAGCCGATTTGATGCGCGCCTCCGCCATCGGCGGCGGCGCAAACAGGCGCCCGTCGCCAAACTCGGTGACGTACCCTTCCTGCACCAGCCAGCGCAGATCAATCGTCATCCGGCGCAGCTTCTCCTGCTGCTCGGGCGTGAGCGGCGCGGGTGCCGGGGCGGCTTCGGCCGCAGGCGCGGGTGCCGGCGGTGGCGGCGCGGCGGGCTCCGATGGCGCCGGCTCAGCCGGTGCGGGCGGCGGCGGCGCCGGCTCCGCGGCGACCGCGGAGGTTGGTTCCATGGCGACGGCCGGCGCCGACGGGGTGGAAATGGGAGGTGTCGAGGCGGTCGGGATGGGCGGCGTCGACGGAATGCTCAGCGGCGGAGTCGACGGAGTGGGCGGCGGCGTGATGCCGAGGAACTTCACCGGCAGGTCCTTCACCGTGATCATCGGATTGACCTCGATGAACGTGGTGAGCGCCCCGATGCTTTCCGCAAAGACCTGCCCCGGCACGCGGAACTTCCGTTTGACCGCGCACACGTAGGAGATGCCCTTGGCACCCTTCTTGAAGATCGTGAAGCCCTCGCGGCGCAGCCGCCCGCGCAGCGCGTTGGCGGTGTCGAGCGGGAATCGGCGCTGCCGCTCCAGGTGGCCCTCGATGGCGCGGCGAATCTCGCCCGGCGTCAGCGCTTCCAGGAGCTTCGCGTGAAAGCGCGCCGCCTCGACCGCCTTGACCATCCGGTCCCGGGCGGTCGCCTGCAGGTGGGCCCGGGCGTCCTCCAAATTGTCGAACTCCACAGGGGCCTCGCCCGCGGCGCCGAGCTTCCAGGTGTAGCGCTTCGCCCGCTTCATCTTCTCCAGCCACTGGTTGACGACCTCCGGGTCGCGCACGGTCTCGATCCGCTCGCGGAAGGCCTCGAACGGCATGCCGGGATAGCGCGTCGCGTGGTGCTGCTGGACGATCTGCTGGTAGCGGTGGTAGTTGGGCGGGCCCAGCAGCTCGCCCGAAAGCGTGCAGCGGTTGACGAACGGGAAATTGCCCTTGGGCGGCTCCACCTCGACGGTCGCCAGGTCGAAGAACTTGTCCAGGTGCCTGCCGACCACATGGGCGATCGCCGCGTCCTCAGTCTCGAACGGCATGCCGTCCGGCAATGCCACATAGACCGGGCCGGCGGGCTTGGCGGGCACGGGCGGCGTCAAAGGCGTGCCGGCCGGCGCCTCGGGCGCGGCCACCGCCTCCGGCGCCCGGCGCGAGAGCACAACGACGAAGCGCTCGTACTTGCCGATGATCAAGCGCGCGATCTCGAAGAGTTCGAAGGTCCGGCACGACGTGCGCATCGCCTTCACCAGCGCGGTGAACCCCGCGTCCTCGGGATAGAATGCGACGTTGAAATACGGGCTTTGATACGGGCGGTAATCCTGGGGCGGGCGCGGACCGGACCACCGGCGTTCCCCGCCGCCTTCCCGCCCCGGCGGGCGGCTCCCGCGGTAATCCTCTCGCGGCCGGAATTCGCCGCCCGGCCGGCCGCCGCCTCGTTGATGCGGGCCCTCGCGGACGTCGCCCGGGCCTGACGGTGCCGGACCGCCGGTGCCAGCCGGCCGCCGGAAACCCCGCCGGTCCCGGCGGGCTTCGCCGCCCGCGTCATCGCGCGGCCGGCCCTCACCCCGCTCGGGGCCCTCGCGCCGCGGCGCGCGATCCCGCTCGCCTTCCCGCCGCGGGCCCGGAGCCGATTTCACCTCGGTCCATTGGGTCCCGAAACGGAAGTCTTGCAGCTGGCTAAGGTCGATCTTGTTGAGACCCTGTTCCGGAGTCTCCTTGGCAGGCGGTTCTTCCATGGATAGGTCGGCACAGCGGGCGGACGCCCGCGGAAAACTATACGGCAAGAGAGAGTCGCCGCGGGGTCGCAGGCACCCAAGGCGGCAAGCGGGTGAGTTTTGCCGCCCGCTGAGACGTGGCAAGCGATTTCCCGGCGGCAGCGCTTCGTTGCTCATTCATGACGATAGTCCCGGATTTTAGGCCAGACGGGGCGACCCCACGCCTCCGCCGAGGTTCCTGCAAAGTCAGCCGCGCCGCCCCGTCCTCCCCGCCGCGGCCATGATCCTGCGATCGGTCAGCGATGGGGCGACAGCGGGGTCGCGCTCGAATTCAGGGCTTTACATTCCACGCCATGATCCTACTTATCCGTCCTCCCAACGCGCCAGATGCTCAGGTGGTGGAACTGGTAGACACACACGTTTGAGGGGCGTGTGCCGCAAGGCGTGCGGGTTCGACTCCCGCCCTGAGCACCACCCGCCTACGCTTTCGCGGAGCGAAAGCTACGGCGAGGTGTCTCGCCGAAGCCATGGCGAAGGCGGACAGCCATATGCATTACGTCTATATCATCGAGAGTCTCGCGGACCCGACGCGTTTCTACGCCGGCGCCACCTCCGATCTGAAAGCACGCATGGCGGACCACAATGCCGGTCGGTCACCGCACACCTCGAAGTACCGACCCTGGAAGCTCAGATGGTATTGCGCGTTTGAATCGCAATCCCAGGCCAAAGCGTTCGAAACCTACCTCAAAACCGCCTCGGGCCGCGCGTTTCAGAAGAAACACATCGCATAATCCATCCTTCGCCCTGCGGGCTACGGCTGGCAAGCCAGCTTCCAGCAGGTGGCGGTCGCAGCGGACGGTGCGATCACGGCGGCGAAGGCGGACAGCGTCCCGTGAGGTATTTTCCCGCTGTCCCTGGGCCGGACTTCCTGTTTTGCTAGGCGGTCGCGAGTACCGCGGCCCCGGCGGCGGCTGGCCGACCGGCCCCCGCCCAGGAGTAG
>DATIWI010000116.1:0-4238 GCA_035519475.1 Opitutaceae bacterium | reverse complement strand
GTGTTCGGCGACAACGGCCGGGCGGTGGACCGCTGGCAAAAGCCGGGCATCGGCCGCACCTACCCGGTCGCGCGCCCGCAGGCCGGCGACGAGTTCGATGGCGCCGCGCTGTCGCCGCAGTGGCAGTGGAATCACAATCCGTTGGACACCGCGTGGTCGCTCACGGCGCGGCCGGGCTGGCTCCGCCTGCAGGCGCAGCCGGCGGACTCGCTCGCCACCGCGCGCAACACGCTGACACAGAAATTGTGGGACCAGACCGGCACGGTTGACGTCAAGCTCGATGTGCGCGGCATGGCGGACGGCCAGCGGGCCGGCTTCGCTTTCATCTGCGGCCGGGAGTTTGGCTGGATCGGCGTGGTGCAGGCGGGCAAGACGCGCCGCGTCGCGTGGCTGGGCGGCGACGGGCCGGAGGTGCCAGGCGGCGACGTGTGGCTGCGCGGCACGTACGAGGGCGACGTGGCGCGGCTCTGGTTCAGTCTCGACGGCGCCAAGTTTGCCGACACCGGGGTGAACGTTCCGCTGAAGTTCGGCCAGTGGAAAGGCGCGCGCCTCGGCGTATTCTGCTACGGCGGCGCTGGCAGGGCCGACGTGGATTACGTCCGCTACGATTACGGCAGGCGCTGAGCCGGCATCCGGCCGCAGATCAGCCGGCCGGGTTGGTCCCGCTGTGGCGCAGGGTGGGGCCATCAACCCAGGCCGCCGGAATCGTCGTCGTCGAGGGGATCTCGGGCACGCCGTACTCGTTGCGGTGAATCTGGGCGATGAGCATCTCGACTCCGCGCACGCCGAGCAGCCACGGCTGCAGGTCGAGGCCGGCGCACGGCACGACGTTGACCATGATGTTGAGGCAGCAGAAGCCGTGGGTGCGGGGCACGCCGGCGCCGCACGACTCCATCCACTCGATCGCCTCCGCGCGGTGGCAGAGCACCACGTCGGGTTTCGCGCCCTTGAACCACGTGCAGAACTCGGGGCGGGCGATCTCCGGCAGAATCAGCGGCGGCAGCCAGGTGAAAACGCTGTGGTGGTTGTGGTAGACCTGGAAGGCCGCCTCCCACCGGTAGAGCAGCCGCTCGTCGTGATGGCGGGTGAGCACGAGGCCGGGGCGCTTGTAGCCGAGCGCATGCAGCCGCTGGAGGGTGGTCATCATGGACCGGTAGTGGTCGGAGCACACGGAGTGCAGCGCCGGGTGCTCGATGATGTAGTCGGCGTAAATCCCGGCGTAGCGCGACCAATCCAGCTGCGTGAGGTCCGGGCTCTCGCTGGCGGGCAGCAGGAACACCCCGTGGATGCCGCGCGACTTGAGGATGGCGTCGAGCCGGGTGATGGAGATGTCGGCATGGCCGATGACGAACGACTCGATCTTGAAGCCCAGCTCCACGGCGCGTTCCCCGGCGCCGCGCGTCAGCTCGCGGTGGTAGCGCTCCGCGTTGGGATGCCGCCGGGAAGGACCGTCCAGGTCGATCACGGCGATGACCCCGCGGAAGGTGCCGGAGCGGGAGCGCCGCATTTCCGACATGAGGGCGCCGGCGAGGGGATTGTGGCGGTAGCCGACCTCCCGGGCCGCCTTGAGCACGCGCTCGCGCGTCGATGCCTTCACCCGCGGGCTGGCCCGCAGCGCCTCCGAGACGGTGGTGTGGGACAGGCCCAGCGAGCGGGCAAGCTCACGAAGCGAGGGGTTGGGGTGCATGGAGTCTTACAGTCAGACGCTTGGCGGATCGCCGACTTTGGCAAGCCCTGTTTCAGGATAGGGGCGCCTTCGCCGCGCGCGACGGGCGCAAAACACGCCAACCCCGATTCCCATTATGGGATGGTCACGATTTGCCCCGTTTGTCTAGATGTCCGTCGCGCCGGCGGTGCCGGTCCAGGCGCGCGGAGGTGAGACTCCCAACCCCGAAATCCCCTGAAGAACCGATCCCGACGCACGGTGCGGCGTCCTGCATTGCCGCGCGATGGGATCGAACGAACGCAAGGCATTCATGAGCGGCATTCATCTCCTCGATTTCCTGGTCATCGCGCTGTACCTCGGCCTGATCCTGTACATGGCCAAGCGGTCGTCCCACACGACCGGAAGCCAGGAGGGCTTCTTCCTGGCCGGCCGCAAGCTGGGCAAGCTCTACCAGTTCTTCCTGAATTTCGGCAACGCCACCGACGCCAATGGCGCGGTGAGCACGGCGACGCTGGTCTACCAGCAGGGCGCCTCCGGCGTCTGGCTCGCCTTCCAGACGATCTTCATGAACCCCTACTATTGGTTCATGAACATGTGGTTTCGCCGGGTGCGCCTGGTGACCGTGGCGGAGCTGTTCGAGGAGCGGTTGAGCAGCCACAATCTCTCCAAGATCTACGCCGTGTACCAGGTCGCCTACGTGTGCCTGTTTATCGGCTGGGGCAATCTCGTGGGTTACAGCGTCACCGCTTCACTTCTGCCCAAGCCCGAGTCCGCCTGGACGGTGGAGGAGCGCCAGCAGGTCGAGTCTTATCATCAATACCGCGATCTGCAGCAGCTCGCCAGAACCACGACGCTCACCAAGGCCCAGCACGAGGAGCTGACGCGCCTCGACGATCTCTACGTCAACCGGCAGCTCCACTCCTACGTCTCCTACATCAAACCCTGGATGTTCTACGTGGGTTTCACGCTCGTCGTCAGCATGTACCTCTGGGTGGGCGGCATGACGGGCACCGCGCGCAATGAAATCCTCCAAGGGCTGCTAATCGTGGCGTTTTCGATCATCCTGATTCCGTTCGGATTCTCGGCGCTGGGGGGCGCGGTGCCGCTGCGCCAGCACGTGTCGCACGAGATGTTCCAATTGCTCGGCGCCCCCGGCACCGAGGCCGTGAGCTGGTACGCCCTGCTGGCGATCCTGCTCGTCAGCATCATCCAGATCAACGGCATCATCGGCAACATGGGCGTCAGCGGGTCGGCCAAGAACGAGTACGCCGCCCGCTTCGGCGCCGTCTCGGGCACCTATGCCAAGCGGCTCATGATCATGATGTGGACCTTCGTCGGGTTGATTGGCCTGGGCCTCTACTTCGGCGAGAAGAAACTGGCCGACCCCGACCTGCTTTGGGGCCAGCTCTCGCGGCAGCTGCTCGCGCCGGGCCTGTTCGGCTTGATGTTGGCCGGGCTGGTTGCGGCGATGATGTCCAACATCGCCACGAATTCCATGGCCGCCTCCGCCCTGTTCGTCCGCAATGTCTACAGCTACCTCGCCCCCGGCGGCACCGACAAACAGGGCGTTAAGGTGGGCCGCTACGCCATCGCGGTCATCCTGCTCCTTGGCATGCTCGCGGCCCTGACGATGCATGACATCGTCGCCTTCATCCGCGTGCAGCTGACCGTGAACGTGCCGTGGGGGGCGGCGATCGTGCTGATGTTCTTCTGGCGCAAACTCTCCCGGGCGGCGGTGTGGTGGTGCGTCGGGCTGTCCACCGTGGTGTTCATCGTGGCGCCGTACTTCGTCCAGTACGTGCCCGCGCTGAATCAGCATCCGGCGCTGATCGCGATGACCCAGCCCACCACCCCGGGCGTGCGTCCCGTCGCGATGTACTACGACAATGTCGTGCACACCAATCCCGACGACATCCGCAGCCCGCTGATCGGCACCGGCCGCTTCAATCTCGAGGCCTGGGTGCTGAGCAGGGCCGGCCTCAACCTGGCGCACATGACCGGCCGCGATCTCCAGTCGGTGCAGTTCTTCTTCGACGGCATCTTCCCGTTCATCGTCCTTGTCGTCGTCAGCCTCCTCACCCGCCCGCCGGAGCCCGCGAAGGTCAACTGGTTCTTCGGCAAGATGAAGACCCCGGTCGGCGCCACGCCCGAGCTGGAGGCGGCGGCCATGGAGGAGACGCGGCGCAACCCCGGCCGCTTCGACCACACCAAGCTGTTTCCGAAATCCAACTGGGAATGGACCAGGTGGGACAAGGTGGACACCATCGGGTTCATCGCCTGCCTCGGGGTATCGGGTTCGATCATCGCCCTGTTCTGGTACCTCCTGCGCGTGACCGCGGGCGGCTGAACCCTCTCTTTGTCACAGAGGACACAGAGCCTGAATTGAGAACACAGAGGCAATGACTGGATTCCCTGTGACCTCCGTGACCCCTCTGTAGCACTATCTCTCAAAATGTCGTTTTCTTGCGCGCATTTCTTCGTCACGGAGTTCACGGAGGCGGCACCGAGGTCACAGAGGAATCCTCAGTGGCCTCAAGACGGGCTCAGTGACCTCTGTGACAAGAAGAGATTT
>DATIWI010000115.1:0-2948 GCA_035519475.1 Opitutaceae bacterium | reverse complement strand
CGACCGCTACCGCGACCGCTTTGTCGCCCTGCGCGCCGACTGCGCCCCGGGCCGGCCGGTGCAGGTCGTCGTCGAGGAGGTCACGCCCCCGCCCGCCGCGGGCGCGTGAGCCCGCAGAGGGAGCACGAGGCTGCGCCGACGCCGCGGCGAACTCGCTTGCGAAAACACGGCTCGCACTTGATTAATCCCCTCTTATATCGACCATTATCCGCCAGCTCCCATCCACCTCTGACCCGTGACCCCGAAGCCATCGGCCATCGCTGAGGGAAAAGATCCCGCACCCGCCGCCGCCGCCTCGCCGGCGAGCCGCGCGCCGATCAACGCCCGGCTCACGAAGGCGGAGCGCGTCGACCTCTACCGCACCATGATGCGCATCCGGCGCTTCGAGGAGCGCGCCCTGCGCGCCTACCAGCAGGGGCGCATCGGCGGCTTTCTCCATTTGTATATCGGGCAGGAGGCGGTGGCGGTCGGCTCCTGCTCGGTGATGCAGAAGGACGACCACGTCATCACGGCCTACCGCGACCACGGCCACGCCATCGCGGTCGGCATGAGCCTGAACGAGCTCATGGCCGAGCTCTACGGCAAGGCCACCGGCTGCTCCAAGGGGAAGGGCGGCTCGATGCATTTCTTTGATCCTTCCCGCAAGTTCTGGGGCGGGCACGGCATCGTCGGCGGCCAGGTGCCGTTGGGCACGGGCATCGCATTTGCCCTGAAATACCGGGACATCAAGGGCGCCTGCCTCACGTTCCTCGGCGACGGCGCCGTCAACCAGGGCGCGGTGCACGAGGCGTACAATCTCGCGGCGCTGTGGCGCCTGCCCGTCGTCTTTTTCATCGAGAACAACGGCTACTCGATGGGCACCAGCCAGCGGCGCTCCTCCGCGGGCGCCGGTCTGGCCAAGCGCGCCGAGGGCTATGGCATGGCGTGGGAGGTCTGCAATGGCCACGACCTCTACGAGGTCCGCGAGAAGACGGACCGGATGCTCCAGCTCGCGCGCGACCAGCAGCAGCCGGGCCTCCTCGAGATCATGACCTATCGCTACCGCGGGCATTCCGTCGCCGATCCTGATTCCACCTACCGCACCAAGGAGGAGATCGAGAACTACCGCCGCACGAAGGATCCCCTGACGCTGATCCACGAGACGCTTGCCGCCGAGGGCGTCCTCACGCCGGAGCTGGCCAAGGAGATCGACGCCGCGGCGCGCGCCGAAGCCGACCGCGCTGCTCAGTTCGCCGAGGAGAGCCCCTTCCCTCAAGTCGGCGACATCTGCCAGGACGTGTACTGGGAGGAGGACAACCCCGAGCACAAACGGTCGCAGGGGCGCATCTTCTTCGACTGAGCTCCGCGCATCACTCTTCTCTCATCCCCACTCTTTCGCATGCCCCTGATCACCTACCGCGAAGCGCTCAATCAGGCTCTGGCCGAAGAACTGGAGCGTGACCCGAACGTCTTGTTGTTGGGCGAGGAGATCGGCCAGTTCAACGGCGCTTACAAGGTCACCGAGGGCCTGCTCGCGCGCTTCGGCCCCAAACGCGTGATCGATGCGCCCATCAGCGAAGCCGGCTTCGTCGGCCTCGGCGTCGGCGCGTCCATGCTCGGGCTTCGCCCGGTGATCGAGCTGATGTTTTGGAGTTTCTACTCGGTCGCCTTCGACCAGATTCTCAATAACGCCGCCAATATTCGCTACATGTCCGGCGGGTTGATCAACATTCCCATCGTCATCCGCGGGCCCGCCAACGGCGGCACCAACGTCGGCGCGACGCACAGCCTGACGCCCGAAAACGTCTGCGCCAATCACCCCGGAGTGAAGGTCGTCTGTCCCGCGACCGCCTACGACGCCAAGGGTCTCCTCAAATCCGCGATCCGCGACAACGATCCGGTCATGTTCCTCGAGAACACCATCCTTTACAACGACCGCAGCGAAGTGCCGGCGGAGGAATTTCTCGTCCCCCTCGGGCAGGCCGACGTCAAGCGCGCCGGGACCGATCTCACCATCGTCGCCCATGGCCGCGCGGTCATGAATTCGCTCAAGGCCGCGCAATTGCTCGACGCGGAGCACGACGTCAGCGCGGAGGTGGTCGACCTCCGGTCCATCCGCCCGCTCGACGAGGAGACCGTGCTCGCCTCCGTCCGGAAGACCAACCGGGTGCTGCTCGTCGAGGAGAACAAGCCGTTCTGCGGCGTCGGCGCGCAGCTCGCCTATCTGATCCAGGAAAAGGCCTTCGACGAGCTGGATGCGCCGATCAAGCGCGTTTCGGCGATCGACGCTCCCGCGATCTACTCGCCGCCCCTGGAAAAGGAGCAGCTCCCCAACCCGCAGCGCATCATGACGGCCGCGCTGGAAATGCTTTGAAGCCGCGCGCCGCCCCCCTCAAACAGGAGCCGGTCGGCTGGCGACCGAGGCGCTCGCGCCAGGACATCCCGTCAATTCGTCTTCCTTTTCTGGCCGTTCGTCCTCTAGCTTCCGCCTTCTGCATTCTGACTTCTGGCTTCTGACTTCTGCCTTTCTCCATGGCCCACATCATCGACATGCCCAAACTCAGCGATACCATGACCGTGGGCACGCTGGCCAAGTGGCTGAAACAGGAGGGCGATGCCGTGCACACCGGCGACATGCTGGCCGAGGTCGAGACCGACAAGGCGACCATGGAACTCGAGTCGTTCTTTGACGGGATCCTGTTGCGCCAGTTTGTCAGAGTCGGGACACAGGTGCCCATCGGGGCCGCGCTTTGCGCGGTTGGCGAGAAAGGCGAAAAGGTCGAAGCCCCTGCGCCTCCGCCGGCGGTCAAGGTCGCCAAGCCGGCCGCGCCCGCTGCGGCCGCGGCTAAGCCGGAGGCTGGCAGCCGGGTATCGGTTGCTCGCGCCGAAAAACCCGAAATCGTGGCACGCGGCACCTCGGCTGCCGCCGCGGCACCCCTGCCGCCGCAAACGCCCCGCCCCCCGGCCCA
>DATIWI010000114.1:0-8136 GCA_035519475.1 Opitutaceae bacterium | reverse complement strand
GACGCGCAGCGCCTCGTAGTCAGGCTTCTCCATCAGAACCGCGCGATGCACAAACCGGCGGCGGCAGACGATCGCCCCGGCGTCCTGCCCATATTCAAAGTCGACCCGGGTGTCGCCGTGCTCCAGGTGCACCGCCGGGGGAAATTCCGCCGCGGAGCCGCCCGCCGGCACGGCAATGCGAATCACCTCCTCGAAATGCGCCATGGGCATCCGGCTCACGCCCTCAAATCCCGTCTTCCACGGCGCCAATTGGATCCGGATCCACGGCAGCAGCGAAGCCAGGAGCATCTCGTCGCGGCCCAGCCTCCGCCCGACGTGATCGGCCCGGAATCTCAGCTTCAGCGTGCTCCGGACCGCCACGGGATCCCAGTCCGCCGTCCATTGCAGGTCGTGGATCTCGACCTGGCCGGCGTGGAGGCGGCGCTCGAGGGCCTGGCCGAAACGCTGGGCGCCGAGTGACTGGCGCGCCTGTTCCTGCAGCGCGCCGGCCAAGCCCTGGGAACGCTCCTCGCACTCGATCCCGGCGTCCCCGTCGGCGGAGAGCGTGATCGCGGTCGTGCGCTTGATCCCGGCGGAGTCGACGGGATCGTCCGGCGCCACCGCGAGCCCGCCGTTGGCCGCCGCCACCGCCAGGACGCGCACCCCTTGGTCGCCCTCGGGCAGGCAGCCGAAGGGAATGTCCGGAGCCGTCGGATCGAAGAGCACCATCCGGCCCAGCGCCCCGAAATCGGCGATGGGCCATGCGCCCGACGCCGCGGAGTCGACCGGGATGCCGACGATGGCGTGGTCGAATTGACTGGCGGGCCATTCCGGATCCACGGCGATCGGGAAACTGGTGCGCACGAAAACAACATGGCCGTCGTCCCCGGCGGCGCGGAGCAGGGCCACGAGCAGCGTGGCCTTGTCCTTGCAGTCGCCGAGCCGATCGCGCAGGACATCGCCGGCGGGATGCGGCCGGTAGCCGGCCAGGCTGTCCTTGTCGAGCGTGAGTTCGAAATAAACGATCTTCTTCTGCACGAACTCGGCGAGGCTCCGCACGCGGTCCCAGCGATCGGCCTTGTCGCGCACCAACTCCGCGGCCCGCGCCTTCACTTCCGGCGTCACCGCCGCGCGCGGCTCGGTCAGTTCGCTGAACGCGTGCGCCAGGCGCGCCCAGTTCTCGGCGGGATTGTCGGCCGCGGGGTCCTTCGGCAGGCACCGCACGGACACGGCGACCGGATACACGTGGAAGCCGGTCGGCCGGCCGCCCCCGAGGGGGGCCAACTGCTCGATCCGCCACACGAGCGCGCCCGGCGCGCCGCCGGCCACCGGATCCGAGATCAACGGGCTGCGCCGATGCCATTTCAGCGCGCAGGCGGGGGCCGGCGTGACTTCGAATTGACCGTGCCATAGCGGCAGGTCGATCTCCGCCTGCCACGCCGTATCCCGGAAATCGGCGGGGGCGTCGAACGAGAACTCCCACGCCAGGACGGTGCCGACCTCCGCCTTCTGCGACGCGTCATAGCTCAGGATGCGGCGGTTGTCCCAATAGCGGGCATCCCTGACCGCCACCGTGTCCTGGAACTCCCTTCGCGAAATGGTCGTGATCTTCCCGGCGGGTGAGACGAGCCACGCCCGGACGGAATCGATGCGCATGAAATCCGGATTGTACGGCAGCCGCGCGCGCAGGCGGCCGAGCCCGCTGATCGTGTTCGCGCGGATGGCGCCGCGAGTGTGATACGTGGCCAGATCCGGTCGCGTGAACGTGACCTCCGCCCGGTCCAGCAGCATCACGGCGGCGGCCGGTTGATGCCAGGTCTTGGCCTCCGGGGTCAAACAGGCGTCGAGCCAATCGGGCGGCTTGGCGCGGCCGCCTGGCACCGCGGCCATCACCAGCCACGCGACCAGCCAACGCCGGCACCGGCCGCTGCCCCGGACCGGAACGACCGCCCCTGGTCCCCGCGGGCGCGCCCGGCCATCCGTTTCCTTGCCTTGGCAGGATGGCATGACGGGCCCTCGTCAGTGCGGTGCCGGAGCCGCCTCGGCGGCCGGAGGCGCCGGCGGCGCCGTCTTGGTCAGAACGACCTCCCGCTGATCGCCGCGCGCGACATCGTCATACCACCCCTTGAGCCCGGCGTAATCGCCTGCCGGAACGGTAATGACGCTGCAGGCGAATTCACGGCGCAGATGCAGCTGCTGTTTCTCCGGGTTGTGCCGGAGTTGGGAGGCATAATACAGGTGCTTGTCGGGCTGCGCCGCGGGCACCTCGGTGAACTCCGGCGTGTAGTCTGCCGGGAGTTTGATCGTGGCCACATCGAGTTCCTCCCACGGATACGGGAACCACACGTCGAGCTTCCGGGTCGAGGCCGTGAACGGCGACCCGGCATTGAGCCGAAACACGTCAGCGCGGAAAATGATCCGGCCGGCCGTGGTCACCGCGAAGCCGGGAATGCGCAGCTGGTAGTTCACCTCGATCGGCGCCTCGGGATCATCGACGCCAGAAACCTTGGTGACGGTGACGGGCAGTCCCGCCGGGACTTCCAATTCCTCGTCGGCTTTTGCCTCCGCGCCCTCGGCCGGCCCCTCGGCCGTGGTTTCCGCGCCCGGCAGCCGAAACACCGCGCTGAGCTGGCGCGTGAGCACGGTCCGCCGGCCGCGCTCATCGCGGTTGATGAGCTCCGTGCGCAGCGTCTCGGCGGCATGTCCCGTGTAGCGCCGGGTCCCCTCGCCGCTGAGCGCGCCCTCGGCGGTCACCTCGAACGCCCCGCCATTGCCGATCATGGATTTCTCCGGCCCGCTCAAGGGGATGGGCTCAAACTCCTCGTTGCCGGTCTGCACCCATAGGCCGATTTTGCCCTCGCAATACCACGGCAGCGCGCCAAACGCCATGGCCGGCCAATTCGCCGGCAGCGAAAAGTGCCATTCGCCCTCGGCGCGCACCGCCACCGCCAGGACGGGCAGGGTCGCCCCCATCGCCATGTTTCGGCCGAAGGGCGATTGCTGCCGATTGGGCAGCATGATGGCCTTGGATTCCAAACCCGCCGCCCGGTTCAAGGCGATGGCGAGAGCGGTGAAATCGGAGGGGCTGATCCCCGCGACTCTGCTGTTGCGGTCATAGTCGAGCAGATCGTCGAGCGTCCGGCTGAGCGTGTCCGGTCCGAATTTCGACTTGTTCAGCTTCGATTCCTGCCGAAAGCGGGCGTAGAGGGCCTGGACGTGACGGTGAATCCGCCGCGCCTTTTCCAGCGATCCGTCCGCCCCCGCGGTGATTTCGGCAGCCCGCCGGCGGACGCCCGACGTCAGGTCAACCCGGTCCTCCAGGAGGAGCGCCGCGCGGATCGCGAACGGCGACCAGGGACCGGTCTTGCGCGAGTCGACCTCGGTCCTTGCGCCGGCCGCCCCCGGCTTTCGCGCCAGGAAATTGACATTCACCTTGTCGTAGCTGAACAGGAAATGGAGCCCGTAGTACGCCGACGTGGGCGGCGCCAAGGGTTCGGCGGGCAGTGCGGGAAGATTCGACGCCGTGATGATGACGAGGTTCTTCTTTCGGTCGTTATCCAGCGAGACGTTGCCGATGCTCTTGTTGAGCACGAAGAACCGGAAAGTCCATTCGTCAGGATCCGCCGGGTGGATGCGGTACTCAAGCTGGCGCACCCCGAGGCGCCGTGACTGAAGGCCGAAGCCCTGCGCCGAGGTGATCGTCGCCGCACCGCTGTTGCGCACGGAGATTTCGGTCCGGTACTCCAGCACGGCGCCGGCTTCGACGCCGCTGATGGCCAGAAACCGCTCCTTCACTCGCGCCGAGGAGGCGCCCAGCAGCCGTTCGAGCAGATTCCGCTCCGCGCCCGTCTGCCCGACGTTTCGCTCACGGACCGACTCCTCGCCGAACAGCCTTTCGCTGCGATTGGGCAGCGTCAGGCGTCCCGAGAGCTTCACCTTGATCTCCTGCCCGCTGCCCGTGCCGCCCGAATACTCGAACACGGCGATGCGCGTGATCTGGTCGATATGTTCGGGTTCGAAGACCTTGTACCGGATGTACTCGCGCGTCACCCGCTCCTGCGGATAATTGCGGTCGTCGATCTCCACCTTGCGGAACAGGATCTCCGCAGGGGCGTCGGGCTCGATCTGCGGCGCGGCGGCCGCCAGCTCTTCGGGAGAGACCGGCAGCCACTCCTGTTTGGGGGCGGCCGGCAGGCGGGAGAGGAGGCCCGCGCCGAGGAGGCAGACGACGGCGCGCCCGACCGACCCGGTCGCCGCCCCACGCCCGCCGCGGGAGGGAAGCCGGAAAAAGGAGCGGCACATGACCTCCCCTAACCCGCCACCGGCGGGCGTTCAATCCGTTTTCGGCCGCCACTCCGCGGTGATCACCGAGGTGAACCCGCCGCGGGCCTTCCAGTCGGACACGACGGTGAGCCGGCGCGGCTGGAGCCGCGCGCCGAGATCGTCGCAGATCCGGTTCGTCACCGCTTCGAAGAAGATCCCCTCGTTGCGGTAGGCGTGAAAGTATTGCTTCAGGGACTTCAATTCCACGCAGAGCTTGTCGGCCACGTAGCGCACCGTGATCGTCGCGAAATCCGGATGCCCCGTGATCGGGCACAGCGAGGTGAACTCGTGGTGGGTGTGCTCGATGACGTAATCCCGGCCCGGCTCGGGATTGGGAAAGGTCTGGAGGATCTTGGGGTCGGCCATCGGCAATTAAGCGGTAAGCGATTAGCTCTAAGCGATAAGCTTTCAGCTTAAAGCCTAAAGCTTAAAGCTGCGCGGCGCCGCCGGCGGCGCGCTACATCGCCGTTTCCGTAAACCGCTGTTCGCGGATCACGGTAATCTTGATCGTGCTCGGATACTGCAGCTCCTCCTCGATCTTGCGGCGGAGCTGCTTGGCCAGCTCCCGCGCCTGCTCGTCGGTGACGGTCTGCGGGCTGACGACCACGCGCACCTCGCGGCCGGCCTGGATCGCAAAAGCCTGCTGCACGCCCTCCACCGACAGCGCCAGTTTCTCCAGCCGTTCCAGCCGCTGGATGTAGCCGGTCATCGACTCCGCGCGCGCGCCGGGCCGCACCGCCGAAATCGTGTCGGCGAGGATGACCAGCCCCGCATAGACTGTCTCGGGCTTCACCTCCTCGTGATGCGCCGCCACCGCGTTGACGACGATGGGCGTCTCGCCGTGGCGCTTGACGAACTCGGCGCCAATGATCGCGTGGCTGCCCTGGTACTCGCCGTCGACCGCCTTGCCGATGTCGTGCAGCAGGCCGGCGCGCTTGGCCACCTGCGGGTCCAGACCGATCTCCGAGGCGAGCATCGAACAGAGAAAGCCGACCTCGACGGAGTGATCGAGGACGTTCTGGGTGTAGGAAAAGCGGAATTTGAGCTTGCCGAGCAGGTTGATGATCTCCGGGTGGAGCCCGTTGACCTGCAGCCGCTGCACGGCCTCCTCGCCGGCCTGCATGACGTTGAGGCGGATCTCCTCCCGGGACCGCGCGACAAACTCCTCGATGCTCGCCGGGTGGATGCGCCCGTCCTTGATCAGACCCTCGAGCGCCTGCTTGGCGATCTCCCGCCGCACGGGGTCGAACGACGAGATCAGCACCATCTGCGGCGACTCGTCGATCAGCAGGGTGACGCCGGTCGCCGCCTCGAAGGCCTTGATGTTGCGTCCCTCCCGGCCGATGATCCGCCCCTTCATCTCCTCGCCCGGCAGCTGGACGATGGTGGCGGTGATGTCGTTGTTGGGCCGGCCCGCCAGCCGCTGCATGGTGGACACGAGGATGCGCTGGGCCTCGCTCTGCAGCTCCTGCTCGGATTTTTCGAGCTTCTCGCGCCGCAGGGCCCGCAACTCATCCTGGCATTCCAGCAGCACCTCCTCGCGCAAGGCCCGTTTGATCTCCTCGGCATCCATCTGCGCGACCCCCTCGAGGCGCTGGCGCACGCCCTTGGACAGGCTGCGGATGGCGTCGCGCGCCTGTTTGACGGCGGCGTTTTCCCGCGCCAGGCGCTCCTGTTTCTGCTCCAGCTGGTAGTCGAGGAGCGCGAGCGATTCCTCGTGCGAGCGGATCTCGCGCAGCTTCACCTCGATCTCGATCTCCCGCCGGTCGAAGTCCCGGTTCATCTCGGCCCGCTTCGCCTGGATCTCCTCCTCGACCTTGCTCTTCATCTCCTGGCCGCTCACCGCCGCCTCCCGCCGGGCCACCTCGAGCAGCTGGGCCGCGTTTTGCTCCGCCATGTGGCGGGTCTGGCGCATGACGATCCAGACGATCAGGAAGCCGAGGCCCACGCCCACGATGCTGGCGGCCACCAGGGAGACAAGGGATGGCTCGCCTTGGAGAATCAGCAAGACGACGTCGGCTGCGCTTCCCGATTTCAAGGCCAGCGAGCCTAGGTCCCGAGGCGTAAAGTTCAATCCCGATCCCGCCGGCGCGGCTCACGGCGGCGGCCGGGCCTCGAAGGCGGGGAGCGTCTGGTCGAGCACCGTCTGCAGGCGGGCCAGCGCCGGGGCGTCGCCATCGCGCGCCCCGGTCTGCACCAACACGTAGGCCCAGCGGTGGTTCCGCCAGTGGCCCAGCCGGTCGAGGGCGCCCCACCCCAGGCGCTCCCAATGCGTGGCCACTACGCGTTCGTGTCCGACAAACCAATACGCCACCAGGGCCGGTCTCACCACGCTCCTGCCGCGGGCGTCCGCGACCTCGCGCTCCACGCGTAACACCGTCGCCGGGATCCCCGCCCGCGGCGTGCCGGGGTAGACGAAACGGTGCCGGAAACGCCCGCGGATGGTCCAGCCCTGCCCCACCAGGCAGAGCTCCGGCCGGTGGATGGAGGTGCGGTCGCGCCCGCTCAGCACGATCGACACGAACACCTGCTGCGTCGGGTCCTGCAGCGACACGTAGTTCCTGCGCGCGTAGCCCGTGTCCGGCGGCAGAATGGCGCGTTCGATGGCCGCGACCGGCACGTCCCGCCCGATCCAGTCGATGCCCAGCGATGCCGGCAGCGGCGCCGGATCGCGGCCATTGGCGCTCAGGAAGACGCCGGCCGCGGGATTGACCGGCGCCGCATCGAGCCGATGCGCGGCCCAGCCCACCACCAGCGCGGCGACCAGCACTACCACGGCCGTGGTCTGATCCCGGACGCGGAAGCACGGGAGCGCAGGGTCAACCGCGCCTCTTGGTTTCCTATCCGCACTGCCTGCAATCCGGTCTCCGGTCTCCGGTCTCCACTTTTGGAGCACCGCCACCGTGGCCAACTGCAGGGCCAGCACGATCACGAACACCAGGAAGCCAAACCAGGCGTGCACGGCCTCCCCGGCCTTCTGTCCCAGCCACTCCGCGGCGGCCACGATGGCAAGGATCCGCGCGACGTTGGCGACAAAGGCGTAGGGCAGGCAGAGCGCGAGCGGCAGCGCCCGCGCCCACCAGGACCGCAAGCGGAGGTATCCCACGAGCAGCGAAAGCGCCGCCAGCGCCATCAGCGACCGGAGGCCCGAGCAGGCGGCGGCGACATCGTATTGGTATCCACCGTGGAGTGACGAAAGCTGGGTGCCGTTGCGCACCACCTCGCATCCGAGGGTCCGCGCCATGCCGGTGGCAACCGCGGTCACGCCCAGGCGCAGGTAGAAGCCGACCGTGTCCAGCGCCTCGAGCGGCACGGCGAACACCAGGAACGCCAGCGGAAACGCCGACGCGTGTGCCACTCTTCCCCCGCCAGCCAGCGCGCTCATCCCCCAGGCGAACAGCAGCAGCGCAATAATCGAAATCCGGGTCTGCTGCACGGTATAACCCAGCAGGTGCAGCGCCAACCCGCCCAGCATTGCCGCGAGGGCGACGCCGCCCGCCGCCGCCGATGCCCCGCCCTGCTCCCGGCCCCTTGCTCCCGGGGCCGGGCCGCCGGCGCGCAGGTTCCGCCAAAACAGCCAGAGCGAGATTCCAAGGATCACGAGGCCGTGCTGGCTCTCCGCCGCGGGATCGAACCACTGGGAGCCCCACCACCAGAACAGCGAGCGCGTGTGGATGTAGCCCTGCGTCGCGTTGCCGAAGAACTGAAAGACCGCGAATCCCGCCAGGGCGCACCCCGCCGCCGGCCCACGCGATGACCTGAATTGCCTGAGGTTCATTGGAGCTGCCGGCTCAGCGTTTCCAGGATCGCCCCGACGCGCTCCCGGGCGAGGCG
>DATIWI010000113.1:0-11564 GCA_035519475.1 Opitutaceae bacterium | reverse complement strand
GCTGCCGGCGGACGGGCGCCACCTCGTTTTTCCCGATCTTGACGCGGCGGATGGCTTCTACGTCAAAGGCGCAAGGTTTACCCTGGCGGATTTATTGGGAGAGGCCGGCCTGCCGCCGGAGCAGCGGGCGCTGGCGCCGCGCTTCGCGGGCGGGGCGATGCTCATCTCCCGGCTCGCCCCGGTGGATTGCCATCGGTTCCACTTCCCGGTGGGTGGCCGCGCGGGCACGCCGCAGCTGATCCGCGGCACGCTCTATTCGGTGCATCCGATCGCGCTGCGTCGCCAACTTCGCTCCCTCGTCGAAAACCGCCGCATGGTGACGCTGGTGGAATCGGCGGCGTTCGGCACGATCGCGATGATCGAAATTGGCGCCACCGCCGTGGGCCGGATTCGGCAGACGTTCGTCCCCGACCGTGACGTCGCCAAGGGCGAAGAAAAGGGCCTGTTCGCTTTCGGCGGTTCGTGCGTCATCACGCTGGTCGCTCGCGGGCGCATCCGGTTCGACGGCGATCTGGAGGAGCAAAGCGCGCAGCACCGCGAGACCTACGCCAAGATGGGCGAACGGTTTGGCATCGCCGTTGGTCCTGCTTGAAGGGTCGGCCGGGCAGAGCCGGGCCCTCCAGGGTCAGCAAGCATCAGTGCGGTTGCGTATAGCTAACCGGCAGCGGGTTACGACACGCGAGGAGGGACATTTCTGAGGCGGCCGGTTGCAACCCAAGTCAAGCTGGGTTAGTTGCCTCATTTACTCCGGTTAACGATTCCCTTTCGCGCGAATCCGCCATGAACCCGAAGTTTCAACAGTATGCCCACCCGGAGGCCCTCGTCGACGGCGACTGGCTGCAGGCGCACCTCGCCGACCCGGGCATTCGCGTGGTGGAGAGCAACGAGGACGTCCTGCTTTACGATACCGGCCACATCCCCGGCGCGGTGCACATCGACTGGCGCGGCGACCTGCAGGACAACACGGTGCGCGACTACGTCACCCCGGAGGGTTTCGCCGCCGTGTGCACCCGGAACGGCATCGCGCCGGAGACCACGGTCATTTTCTACGGCGACAAATCCAACTGGTGGGCGGCGTACGCGCTATGGGCCTTCCGCCTGTTTGGCCACACCAAGGTCAAGCTGCTCGATGGCGGCCGGGATAAATGGCGCAGCGACGGCCGCCCGCTGACGCGCGAGAAGCCGGCCTATCCGCCCGCGAGTTATCCGGTCCCGCCCCGGCGGCACGACAAGATCATCCGGGCGTTCTATGAGGACACCCTCATGCACATGCAGGCGAAGCAGCCGCTGATCGACGTGCGCTCGCCCGGCGAGTTTCGCGGCGAGATCACGCACATGCCCGAATATCCGCAGGAGGGCGTGTTGCGCGGCGGCCACATTCCGGGCGCGCGCGGCGTGCCGTGGAAGACCGCGGCCAATGACGACGGCACCTTCCGGACCGCCGCGGAACTCAAGAAGATCTACACCGAGAATCTCGGGCTCAAACCGGACGCCGACATCGTCGTGTACTGCCGGATCGGCGAGCGCTCGAGCCACACCTGGTTCGTGCTGACCCAGTTGCTGGGTTACACGCGCGTGCGCAATTACGACGGCTCCTGGACCGAGTGGGGCAACAAGGTGCGGGCGCCGATCGAGAAGGGCGCGTAGCCATTTCGGATGGCGGATACCGGATACCAGAAAGTCCGTAGAGGTCAGGCGGCCCGTTGGGCGCCGGCTCGTCGGATACTCCTGTCCAACCATCCGGCATCCGGTATCGCCCCTCCGGTAGCGAATGTATCCGCCGAATCTCGCTGCAATCGTCGATCTCTTTGATGCCCTCTCCGAGGAGGAGAAGCGGGAGAACCTGATCGCCTACGCGGACAGCGCGCCCCGCTGCGCGCCCCGGCCGGGCGAGGTTTTTGGGCTCGAGGACGTGCGCAAGGATGAGGAGTGCACGGACACGGTCGGGGTGTTCCTGAATGTGGACGGCGGGCGGCGGGCGCACTTCCGCCTTACCCTCGGTCCACAGGTGCAGACGCTCACCAAGGCAATGACGGCGATCCTGTGTCAGGGATTGGACGGCGCCACCCCGGAGGAAATCATGGCGGTGCCGCAGGACTTCGTGCCGAGGATTGTCGGCGGCCAGCTGGTGCGACTGCGCAGCCAGACCGTCTACTACATCCTCACGCGCATGAAGAGTGTCTGCAAAGTCTGGCTCAATCGGGAGCGGCTGGCGGATACCGAAGAGCGGATACCGGAGACCGGATAGCCGTGATGGAAGCGGGATGACGGATGGCCGGTGGATGGGACCAGCCTTGGCGAGCGCTGAACCTCAACCGCGGCAAATTGGGTTTCACTTTCCGGTATCCGGTATCCAAGATCCGAAATCGCAGCGCCCGGGTGGTGGAATTGGCAGACACGAGGGTCTTAGAAGCCCTTGCCGAAAGGCTTGCCGGTTCGAGTCCGGCCCCGGGCACCAGGCTCCGCTTTTCCGGAGCCACGCATGGCGCAGCCACCCGCCTACGCTCTGCGGAGCAGAGCTAGGGCGAGGTGCCGCGCCGTAGTCCCGTAGGACGGAGGCGGGCAGTCTTCTGAGTCAGGAGATCGCGACCGTCACCCTGCATTCGATGCTGGCGGCGGAGCCCCGCGGCGGTCAATCATCGCTTCGTGAAGAAGCGGATGCATCATCCGTCCCGCCTGAGTCGGGAGGAACGGCACCGCATGTGCACGCGGAAGCGCCGGTACCGCAGCCAAGGTGACGCCCTGGATGCGGCCTTGCTGGCCGGGGTGGGACGCCACCGCACGGCGTACCTGTGCCCCAACTGCCGACACTGGCACCTGACGTCCGCGTGATGCCGAATACGATCGCGCCCAACCTATGGCGGGATGGACACCACGCCGAGGCCTCGGCGTCACGGCACGTTTGCATCTTGTGGGATGGATCCAGTAGGGTGAATCGGCCCTCATGAATTCCGGAGGAAATTCCGTGCCGTCGCCGGTCAGCTGGCTTTCGGCCTGGCCCGATGCGTTCGCCTTTGGCGGAGGCCTGGCGCTGGCGTGGTGGTTCCAGTGGCAGGTGCGCGATCTGGTGTGGAGCCTCTGGCTCTCGAGCCTCCTCGTGGGCTACGCGATGATTGTGTGGAGGATTTTCGGGCCGGTGCTGACCGCCAGCCGGGCGGCGGCGACAGGCGGCACGTCGGTGGCTGCGTCGGTCGCTCCGGTCGGGCTGTATCTGCTGGGGGGATTATTTCTGCTGGCTTTCTTCACGGTGCATTTCGGCATGTTTCATTTCGTGCACTCGGTGTTCCTGAATCTATTCTTCCCCGTGTTGCCGACCCCAACGCGGGGGTTTGCGACCGCCTCGCTCTACCTGCATGTGCTGGGCGCCTACTGGCCCTTTGTCCCGGTGGCCGCGATCGCGGAGCGCCGGGCGTTTCTGCGTCCGGCCCCGCCGCTGGTCGGACCCGGCTTGGGCGGAGCGGCGAAGCCCAAAGGCGGCGACGCCCTCATGGAACCCTACCGGAACGTCATGCGCATGCACGGGCTGATCTTTTTCTTCGCCTTCGCCCACTTCGCCCGGCTGGAGAACTTCCTGGTCTACGCGTTCGTCTATGCGGTGTACTTCTTTCCCTGGCGGCTGCTGAAGCGGCCGTCGTCGGCTGCGGCGGCCTAGGCCGGTGGGCCGCTACCCGTCGGCGCGCGACCGGCCGGCTTGCGCCCGCTCCCACGCGAAGAGGTACTGCTGCGCCAGGCCGGCATTCGGGCCGAAGTGCACCCGGCCGAAGCGCGCGGTCTGCTGGGGAGTCCAGCCCTCGAGGCCGTAGCGCCGCTCCATCGCCTTGATGATCCAGACGTCGACCGGAAATGCCTCGTACCGGCCGGCGCCGAAGAGCAGCACGCAGTCCGCGATCTTCTCGCCGACGCCGGGCAGTTCGCGCAGCCGCGGCTTGGCCTCGGCATAGGGCAGCTTCTCAATCGATTCGAGCCAGCCGGCCCGGTCGGCGAGAAACTGGGCGGTCTGTTTCACGTAACGGGCGCGGAAGCCGAGCAGGGAGACACGCAGGTCGTCCTCGTTCACGGCGGCCAGCTCGGCCCAGGTGGGGAGGCGCGCGATGCCCGAGACGATTTCGCGGCCGTGCCGGCGGGCGAGCAATTCGACCATCTGCTGGATCTGGCGGATCTGCTTGGTGGCGCTGCACAGAAAGCAGAGCAGGGTCTCCCCCAGGGGCTGGCGCAGCAGGCGCAGCCCGCGAAACGCCGCGAGACAGCGGGCCAGGTGCGGATCGCTCCGCCATGGCAGGCCGTCGGTCAGCCGGGCGAAGTCGATCGCGCTCGCAAGATAGCGCGGCAGTTCGGCGGCCACCGCGTCCTCCAAGACCTGCGGCGCGGACCACAGGAGCCCCTCGGGTCCGCCTGGCCGGAGGCGCGCCACGCAATCGGACCAGACGCCCTGCCAGACGCCATCGGTGCTCCGCGACCAGCGAAAGGCCTGGCCGCCTTCGAGCACCTCGGCGAGCACGGCGGGCGCGGGCGGCTCGGGCAGGGCAAGCGGCTGCCAGTCGGTCCAGACCAGAAAGGAAGGCATCGGGGAACGATGGGAACTTCAACCCCGGAGGCCGGTCCGTGGCAACGCCGAAGCCGGCCCCGCAAACGGATTACGCCAGAGTCGAGGGCGAGGCGGCACCGGTATTCAAGAAACTAATGGCATTTCATGGTAACTGTCATCGCCCAAGGATCGTCTTTCGTGCACCGTTGAGACCCATTGTTCGTTTCCCCGCGCCAGCCCGTGACAGGTACCATCATGTATTCTGAGCACAAAGTCATCATCACCGGCACGGGGCGGGCGGGCACAACCTTCCTGGTGCACCTGCTGACGGAGCTTGGGCTCGACACGGGCTACACCCCGGGTGCGGTGCGGGAGAAGATCGATCGCAGCTCCCAGGCCGGCCTTGAGTACGATCTGTGGGAGCACCGGCGTGGACGGACCATCGGCGACTGGTGGCGCCAGCCCAAACATACGATTCGCGGCTTGCTGCACGGTCCCCCGGCGGCGCCCTATATCGTCAAGGGTCCGGCCCTGTGCGAAACGCTCGGTCAGCTCGTGGCCCGGCGCGGTCTGATCATCGACCACGTCTACATCCCGGTCCGCGACCTGGACGCCGCCGCCCTCAGCCGGGCGCGGGTGGGGGGCGCGCACGGCAGCGTGCCGGGCGGCCTGTGGAAGACCGACAATCCGCGCCAGCAGAAGGCGGTGCTGGCAGAGATGTTCTTCAACCTGGTGCACACGCTGACGCTGCACGACCTGCCGCACACGTTTCTGTTGTTCCCCCGCTTGGTGGAGGACTGGGCATATACCCGCCAGAAATTGTGGTTTTTGGTGAAGGCCATCGACCCGGCGTCGTTCCAGGCCGCATTTGAAAAAGTCGCGGACCGCAGCCTGGTGCACGATTTTGGTCCGGGCGCCGGGCGGACTTTGCCCCAGCCGGCCCAGGGGAAATCCCCCGGTCCGGCGTGGAAGCTGCCGACAGCGCCGGGGTTGCTTCGGCCGGGCGTGGCGTGAGGGGTGGCCCGGGGGCCGGGCCCGCGGCGAACTTCTTGCCGGAGGGCGGGTCCATGGCGTATGCGTCTTCGGGTGCAGTTGGATCCCGTGAGCTACTCGCGCGGCGAGGAGATCGCCAACAGCCTGACGCATGGCGTGGGCCTGGCCTTGAGCATTGCGGGCCTGGGCGTGCTGGTGACTTTCGCCGCGTTGTGGGGCGACGCGTGGGTGGTGGTGGGTTGCGCGGTGTTTGGCGCTTCGCTCGTGATCCTCTACGCGGCCTCGACGCTCTATCATGCGCTGCGGGCGCCGCGGCTGAAGTGGTGGCTGCGCGTGCTCGATCACGGGGCGATCTTTCTGCTGATCGCGGGCACCTACACGCCATTCTTGCTGGTCAGCCTGCGCGGGCCGTGGGGCTGGAGCCTGTTTGGCGTGGTTTGGGCGCTGGCGGTGGCGGGAATCGTGCTGAAGTTGTTCCTGATCGGCCGGTTCCCGGTGCTGTCGACCCTGATCTACCTGTTCATGGGATGGCTGGTGCTCGTCGCGTTCAAGCCGCTGGTTGGCGTGCTGCCGCACGCCAGCCTGGTGATGTTGCTTGCCGGGGGCGTGGCCTACACGGCCGGCACGGTGTTCTACAGTTGGGAACGGCTGCCTTATCACCATGCGGTGTGGCACTTGTTTGTGCTCGTCGGCAGCGCCTGCCATTTCTTCGCCGTGCTCGGCAGCGTGCTGGCGCAGGCGACGTAGCCGGGCGGGCGGTTCCGGGCGGCAATCCGCCCGCGCGCGTGGGCCGCTGGCTGCGCGCGGACGCCGCTACGGCTTCTCCGGGAGTTCCCAGAGAAAGCTCTCTTTCGCAATCAGCGTCCGGCCGTCAGCCGCCAGCAACTGCAGATGCCAGGCGACCGGCCGGGATTTTGCGCCCGGCCAATCGGCGCCGGTGAGGCCGAGTTGAAAGAGGGGGCGGCCGGCGGGGACATCGGCGGGAAAGGTGAATGTCTTCGGCTCTGGCGCGGCCGGCGTGATCACCTGCAGGACAAACTCGGCCCCCGCGAGCGCCGCCCCGTGGTTTTTGAGCCGCACCAGCCAGTAATAGCCGGCGCGCTCGCCGGGTTGCGAGCGCAACACCGTGATGCCGCCGGTGTGCTCCCGCCCGTCGAAGTACTCGCGCACGCTTTGAAACGAGGCCGCGCTCCGCCAGCTGGCGAACACCCGCACGATCTCGATCTCGGCGGCCTGCCCGGAGGCCGCCAGCGCGAGCAGGAGCAGGAGACGGAGAAGGAAAAGCCGCGGACGGCGTCGCATGATCGGTACGATTACGCCTCCAGCCCGTCAGCACAAGGGCGCAGAGCGGGAGGGTCAGGGCGTTCGTCGTTCATCCGCGGATTCACCGCCGCCGCAGCCCGCGGGGTTGACGCGCCGGGCGGCGCGTCAGCCGGTGCCTCTCCGCTCACCTTTCGAGGTAGACATTCTGGTACCGGTGAATGCCGAGCAGCGCCGGCGGCCAGTTTCTGACCGCAGGATGGCACAGGAACACCCGCGTGTTGAAAAAGAGCGGCGCAATCGGCGCCTCGCGCAGGAGGATCGCCTCGGCCTGCTGGTAGAGCTCGTTGCGCCGCGCCGGATCCTGCTCCGCGCCCGCCGCCGTCGTCAGCCGGTCGTAGGCCGCGTTCGCCCAGCCGGTGGAGTTGTTCCCGCCGTCCGAGGTGAACAGCTCGAGGTAGGTGCTCGGATCGACATAATCGCCGATCCAATGGGCGTAGGAGATGTCATAGTTGAGCTGGCGCTCGTCGTTCAGCCACACGCGCTGCTCCTTGTTGGCGAGAGTGACCTCGATGCCGAGCTCTTGCCGCCACATCTGCTGGATGGCCTCGAGGAGCCGCTGGTTGAGTTCGAGGGTGGCGAACTGGATCTCGAGTTTGGGAAGGCCGCGGCCGCCGGGATGGCCCGCCTCGGCGAGCAGCTGCCGCGCCGTGGCAAAATCGTCTGGGAGCACGGCGCGCGCGGTGTAGCCGGCGGTGTCGGGCGGCGTCAGACAGTGTGCGGGCTGCTGGCCGCCGAGGAGGACATCGCGCACGAGGGCGGTGCGGTCAAGGGCAAGGGCCAGCGCCCGGCGAACGCGCGAGTCGTTGAGGGGCGCGCGCCGGGTGTTGAAGCGCAGAAACGCCGTATCGAGGAACGGGTCGATGCGGAGGACCGCGGGACGCTCCCGGCGGTAAACGGCGATCTTCGACAGCGGCACGTCCGAGGTCAGGTGCAACTGGCCGGCGCGAAAGGCTGCCTCCTGCGTCGCCGCGTTCTCGATGGGATAAAAGACGATACGGTTCAGCCGGACGCGCGGCGCGTCCCAGTAATCGGGATTGCGCGCCACGACCACGCGGTTGTTGGGCGACCACTCCTGCAGCAGGAACGGGCCGTTGCACACCATGTGTTCCGGTCGGGTCCAGGGCACGGCGCGATCATCGAACGGGCCGAGCTGCTCGATGCTGGCGCGATGCACCGGGAACCACACGGGCAGCGTGGCCGCCGCCGCGAGGTAGGGGGCGGGCCGCTCGAGGGTGAATTCCAGCGTGGACGCGTCGGCGGCGCGCACGCCGACCTGCGCAAAGTCGGTCAGCCGTCCGCTGTTGTAGGCCTCGGCGTTCTTCAGCGGGTAGAGCACGTAGGCGTATTCCGAGGCCAGCCGGGGCGAGAGGGCGCGGCGGATCCCGAAGACGAAGTCCGCGGCGGTGAGCGCCTCCCCGTTGCTCCAGCGCGCCGACGGCCGCAGGTGAAACCGCCAGGTCAACCCGTCGGGGGACGTCTCCCAGCGTTCGGCCACCGCGGGGACGGGCTGCGAGGTGCGTTCGTCCACGCCCGTCAGACCTTCAAACAGGGCCAGCACGATGTTGAAATCATTGAACGAAACCACCACGTGCGGATCGAGGTCGCGCGGCTCGGAGCCGTTGCCGAGGTGCAGCACCTGTTCGCGGATGCCGGCGTCCACCGGGGTTTCGCGGCGGGCGCAGCCCGAAAGCAGAATGACAGGAACCAGAAGCCAGAAGCCAGAGGCCAGCTTGCCGCGCCGGCCCGTCCGCCATAGCTTCAGCGACGGCGGAAGCGCTGGGGCGAAGGCGGGAAGACAGGCGGCGGCGATCGACCGACCCGAACCGGAGATTCGAGCGCGGCTGCCGGATACTGGGCTGCGACGCACCATGACTGGCGCGAAATGAAACACGGGCCACCCTGGCCGCCAAGGGCTGTTTTTGAAGTCGCCGGCCCGCCGCCGCCCCCGCAGAACCTTCCCTGCCCGATTGCATCTAAGAAAGTCGTCGGCCGCACGTGATACCAGGAGGCAACAGCCCGTGAATCCGGACCCCTCACCGTCCGCCCACTCCCATGATCACGCCGCGTTTGTGCGCATCGCCGTCGAACAGCACCAGGCATCCCTGCTGCGTTACGCCACGCGGCTGGTCGGCGACCCGGACCGGGCGCGCGACGTCGTGCAGGACACGTTCGTCCGCCTTCTGGCCCAACCGCCCGCCACGGTGGACAGCCATCTGGCGGAATGGCTCTTCACGGTGTGCCGCAATCGCGCCTTCGACGTCATGCGAAAGGAGGGCCGAATGAAACCATTCGACGCCGGCGCGGACGAGCGCGTGCAGGCGGCGGAACCCCGGCCCGGCGCCGCGCTCGAGGCTGAGGAGATCCACGCCTCGGTGCTGCGCCTGGTCGACCGCCTGCCGCCCAACCAGCAGGAGGTCATCCGGCTGAAATTCCAAAATGGATTCAGCTACAAGGAAATCAGCCGCATCACCGAACTGTCGGTCAGCAACGTGGGATTCTTGATCCACACCGCCATCAAGACGCTGCGGCGGGAGTGGGCGGCGGAGGCACGATGAACGGGAAGGAACACATCAACCCTGCGCACTGACGAGGTCCAAGCCATGAATGATCCCAAGATTCTCTCCGATGATCCGCGCCTGACCGCCTACGCCTTGGGCGAACTCGAGGACGGGGAGCGCGAGCAGATCGAGGCGGCGGTGGCCGCCGATCCCGCGCTGCAGGCTGCCGTGGCGGAAATCCAAGCCACCGCCGGCCGGCTCACCGCCGCGCTGGAGGCTGAGCCACTGCCCCGGGCCGTCCGGCCCGTACCCATCGAGTCATATCATACGGTCCGCCCGGCGCGGATCTTCCGTTTCCCTTACTGGGGCGTGGCGGCGGCGGCGGCCGCGGCATGCATCGCCGTCATCCTTGCCTTGCGCGAACTGCCGCACGGGCCCGCGGCTGCCAACCGGAAGGGAGCACAGCTCGCGCAGGCGACGCCGGCGGAAAAAAAGGCGGCGAATGCTCCGATCCAAGGCGCGGTCCAGCCCAGCAACCACATTGACATTCAATTCGAGCCGCCGACTTCCGCCGGCGCCGCGGACCAAGTCGGCACGGTGGTGCCCAATCCGCCGCCGGCCGTCACCGCGCTGCCGAGTGCGCCCACTGAGGCCGCGGGCGGCGCGGTGGCCACGCCGTCTCCGGCGGGCGAAGAGGTGGTGAAGCTGAGTCCGTTCGAGGTGAAGGCCGATCGGGACCAAGGATATCAGGCGACGAGCACCCTTGCTGGCACCCGGCTCAGCCCGAGTCTGGCTGTCGCGTCGTCCGCCAGTGCCCCGAGTGGAGGCAACCATGTCTATGGCACGGGCGCGGGCAGGACCGCCCGGTATGTGGAGAAGCCAGCCGATTGGGGCGTTGGTGCGCTCTCGCTCGCGCGCCGCGCACGGAAGCCGTTCAACACGGAAGCTTACGATTACGTAACCGACAACGACTTTCTGGGCGCGGCGGACAATCCGCTTTCCACCTTCTCCGTCGACGTGGATACGGCCAGCTATTCCAACGTGCGCCGCTTCCTGGTTGATGGCCGGCGGCCGCCGCGCGATGCGGTGCGCATCGAGGAACTCGTCAACTACTTCTCCTACGACTACCCTGCGCCAAAGGCGGCCGACTCCGCGCCTTTCGCCGCCTCGCTGGAGGTGGCGGCCGCGCCCTGGGCGCCCACCCACCGCCTCGTGCGCATCGGCCTAAAGGGCCGCGAGCTCTCCACGGCCAACCGCCCCGCCGCCAACCTCGTTTTCCTGATCGATGTCTCCGGCTCGATGGACGAACCCAACAAGCTGCCGCTGGTGCAGGAGGCGCTGCGGCTGCTCGTCGGCAAGCTCAAGCCGGAGGATCACGTGGCCATCGCCGTGTACGCGGGCGCCTCCGGCTTGGCGCTACCATCGACGCCGGTCAGTCACCGGCAGGAGATCCTCGGAGCCATCGACCGTCTCCAGGCGGGCGGCACAACCAACGGCGCCATGGGCATCCAGCTCGCGTACGATGTCGCCAAGGCCAACTTCATCCCGGGCGGCGTCAACCGCGTCATCCTGGCCACCGACGGCGATTTCAACATGGGCGTCACCGATCGGGGCGACCTCGTGCGGCTGATCCAGGAGAAGGCGAAGAGCGGCGTGTTCCTGACCGCGCTCGGCTTCGGCATGGGCAATCTCAAGGACGCGACGCTCGAGGAGCTGGCCGACAGGGGCAACGGCGCGTACGCCTACATCGACTCCGCCCGCGAGGCCCGCAAGGTCCTGGTTGAGCAGGTCAACGGCACGCTCGCCACCATCGCCCAGGACGTGAAGGTGCAGGTGGAGTTCAATCCCGCCATGGTCCAGGCCTACCGCCTCATCGGCTACGAGGATCGGATGCTGAAGAAGGAGGACTTCAACAACGACAAGATCGACGCCGGCGACATTGGCGCGGGCCACACCGTGACCGCCCTTTACGAGATCGTGCCGCCCGGCGTGGAATGGAGGCCGGCGCCGACCGTCGATGCGCTGAAATACCAGCAGCCGGAAAACGCAGAACGCACAACGCAGAACGCAAGACCGAGCGAGGAGCTCCTGACGGTGAAGGTGCGCTACAAGGCTCCGGGCGGCGACGCGAGCAAGTTGCTGGAGTTTCCGCTCACCGACCGGGGCGCGGCGTTTGCCGCGGCGAGCGCCGATTTCAAATTCGCGGCGGCGGTGGCCGGTTTCGG
>DATIWI010000112.1:0-13137 GCA_035519475.1 Opitutaceae bacterium | reverse complement strand
TACGCCGAGCCGATCAGGATGCCGGCGATGAACACGAGCAGGCCACCGAGCACCACCTGAAAGGCGGCGGAGAGAAACGGCGTGTCCATGTAATGGTGGCGGATCCAGGAGATGACGCCGAGTTCCACCAGCACCACGCCGGCCGCCACGCCGGTCGCCACTTGAAAGCTGCCGATCAGGAAGGGCAGCGTGTGGCCGATCCCGCCCAGCGTCGTCATGATCCCGCACACGCCGCCGCGCAGCCACGGATGCCCGCGGCCGCTCAGGGCGCCGTCGTCCGACAGCGCCTCCGCGAAGCCCATGCTGATGCCCGCGCCGACCGACGCGGCCATGCCCACCAGGAACGCGTCCCAACTGTTCCGCGTGGCGAACGCCGCGGCAAACAGCGGCGCGAGCGTCGACACCGATCCATCCATCAATCCGGCCAGCGCGGGCTGCACGATCTGGAGCACGAAGAGCCGGCGCTGCGTGACGTCCTCCTCGGCGCGGGCGCCCGAGGCCGTCTGCTGCCTATCGAATTCCTCCGCCATGGCCGCGTGGTGCCGCTCTTCCTGCGCCAGGTCGCCCAGCAATTGCCGGATGCCCGCGTCGGTCGTTCGCTGGGCCACCGCTTCATAGAACCGGCGCGTCTCGAGTTCCATGGTCTCGGCCTCGCGCCGGACTTGCGCGACCGAAAGATGGCGCGACAGCCACAACGGCTTGCGGTCCACAAAGCCCTTGATGTCCTGCCGCCGCATGAGCGGCAAATGCTCGCCAAACCGTTCCTGGTACGCTTCCAGCAACCGGTGGCGGTGATTCGATTCCTGTTCCTGCATCTGCGTCAGCGCGGTGGCGGTGGCGGGATAGTCCGCCCGTAGCCGCTCGGCGAATTCGCCGTAAATCCGGCCGTCCTCCTCTTCCAGCGCGACGGCGAGCGCGAGGATTTCCCGCTCGGTGAGTTCATGAAATGCCTTGGCCATGGGTGCCTCCGGGTTGAGCCGAATTGCCGCGCGCCTTGCGCTGGCACCGCCGACTCTGGGTCCCCGCTGCGCCTTTGGCAATGCAGCTCGACGGGGATGTCCCCGCCTCCGGATCAACCTGACGGCTTGGATCTTGCAACGGGACGGGACGACCGCCGCGTGGGTCGCTCCCGCCATCGACCCTGGCCCGCGCCGCGGCGGGCCCGCCACCGCGCGGCTGCTCCGCCAGGGCAGCGGCGATCACGTCCGCACTTCCGCGGCGCAACCTTAAGAAGCGCGCCCGCGGGCGATGCCTTGCCGGGGGCTGTGGCGAGGTGGGTTCACTTCTTTCTTGGACAATGCGGTGCCAAAGGCGTAACGGGGCCTGAGACGCAGACCATCCCTTAGCAACTCCCATCCGCATTGCCGCCATGTCACACGTGGGTGTTAACATCGGTGCCCTGACGGTGAAGGTGGTAACCCTGCGCGGCGATGCCCGCAGCGCCCGGGTCGTCGCGCACCAGGGGCGGCCCCTGGAAGTTCTTTCCGGACTCCTCGCCGAGGCGGAGTTTGCCGACGCGGAGGCCTTCGGCGTTTCCGGGCACCTCGGCCACATTCCGGAGGTGACCGCCATCCAGCGGGCGCTCCGCGAGACGGCCGGCGGATTCGACGCGGTCGTGTCCCTCGGCGGGGAATCCTTCCTAGTCTACATCCTGGCGGACGGCAAAATCGCCCACGTCCTGTCGCACAACAAGTGCGCGGCGGGCAGCGGCGAGTTCTTCGTGCAGCAAATCGGCCGCATGGGGCTGGATCTCGAGGAAGCGATCCGCCGTTCGTCCCTCGGGCACGTCGTGCCGCTGGCCTCCCGCTGTTCGGTGCATTGCAAGTCGGACATCACGCACAAACTGAACCGCCAGGAAGCCACCGCCGACGACATTCTGCGCACGCTCCACGACAGCATGGCGAACAAGGTGGTGGCACTGTTGGAAAAAGCGCAGCGCGAGCTGCCGCGGGTGCTGCTGATCGGTGGCGTGACTCGCAACGGGGCCATGCTGGCCGCCCTGCGGGAAAAACTGCCTGCCAGCGAGTTGGTCACGCTGCCGGAGAGCCCGTGGATGGAAGCATGGGGCTGCGCCCTGCTCACCCGCGATGAGCCGCGCCACCCGTCCCCGAAGATCTCGCGCCAGCCGGGCCTGGGCGGCCTGCCGCCGCTCTCGCGCTACGCCGGCCGGGTGCAGGTCATCGCGGCGCCGCAGCGACTGGCGCCGACGGACGGCCCGCTGGTCCTCGGCGTGGACGCCGGCTCCACGACGACCAAGGCGATCCTGCTCGACCCGGCGACGCGCGGCGTGGTGGCTTCGCATTACCGGCGCACCCGCGGCGACCCCGTGGCCGCGACCCGCGAATGCCTGCGGGCGCTCGTCGCGCAGGTCGGCGATCGCCCGATCGGACTCACGGCCACGACCGGGTCGGCCCGCGAACTCCTCGGCGCCTACCTCGGCACCGCCCACGTCTACAACGAGATCTCCGCGCAGGCGGCAGGCGCAACGCACTTTGACGCCGACGTGGATACGATCTTCGAAATCGGCGGGCAGGACTCCAAGTTCATCCTCCTGCGCAACGGCGTGCCCGTCGATTACGCGATGAACAACGCCTGCTCGGCCGGCACCGGTTCCTTCCTCGAGGAAAGCGCGCAGGGCGATCTCGGCCTCATGGTCTCCGAGATCGCCGATATCGCGCTGGCCGCAACCGCTCCCGTGCAGGTCAAGGCCACCTGTGCGGCGTTCATCAACTCGGACATCCGCCTCGCCCAGCAGCAAGGCCACTCGCGCGACGACATTGCGGCCGGGCTCGTCTACGCGATCGCCAGCAACTACCTGACCCGCGTGAAGGGGCCGCGCGCCCTGGGCAAGAAGGTGTTCCTGCAGGGCGGCGTGGCCCTGAACCGCGCGGTCGGCCACGCCTTCGCGCACAGCGTCGACCGCCCGGTGGTGATCCCGCCGAGCCCGGAATTGCTCGGGGCGCTCGGGGTCGCGCTGCTGGCCCTGGAACGTGCCGGCGGCGCGCGGGGCGCCCCCACCGGCCTGCTCAGCCTGGCCGCGCCGGAAATGAAGTTGGTGGGCCAGTTCACCTGCCGGGCCTGCAAGCTTTTCTGCAGCGTTGATCGTTTCGAAGTGGCCGGCCGGCGGTTCCCCTTCGGGGGCCGCTGCAGCCTGTACGAAAACGCCTGGAAGCGAAAATCCCGCGCTGCCGCGGCCCCCGATTTCGTCGAGCAGCGGGCCGACTTGGTCTATGGAGACACCCGGCCATTCCTGGCCCCGCCGTCAGCGAGCGAGCCGGCCAAACGCTCCCGCCGACAACGGGTGGAACAGGTGCTCGAAGATGCCCGATCGTTCCTGGAAGACTCACTGGGACACCCCAGCCGCGACGGGCCCGCCGCCGTGGCGCGCATCGGCATTCCGCGGGCTTTGACGACCCACTCGCTCCACCCCCTTTACGCGACGTTCTTTTCCGGACTGGGGATGGAGGTGGTGTTGTCCGGTGTGGATCCGCACGGCGATCTGAAGTCGCATTCGGGTTTCTGTTTTCCCGTGCAGATCGCGCACGGCGCGGTGCTGGATCTCGCCCGCCGCGGCGTGAATCTGGTTTTTCTGCCCCACGTGATGCGCATGCCTCAGCCCAACGCCTGCCGGGATTCCTATCTCTGCCCCATCACCCAGGCCGGCCCTTATTTCATCGCCAAGGCATTTCCCGACATCCGCTTCCTTTCCCCGCTGCTGGATTTCACCGGCGGCTATGCGGACAATGCCGCCCTGGTGGAGCTGGTCATCCGCGAGCTGCGGGTCGGCCGCGCGGTGGCCGAACGCGCCTGGACGGCCGCCGTGCGCGCCCAGACGGAAACCGAGCGCGCCCTGCGCGATCTGGGTCAGCACGCACTCGCGCAGGCGCTGGCAACGGGAAGCCCGACGGTGCTCCTCGCCGGCCACAGCTACAACGCCTTTACCCCGGAAGCCTCACAGTCGGTGGGCCGAAAGCTCGCCAGCATGGGCATTACGGCCATTCCCGCCGATTGCCTGATGCCGGTCGACCGCGGACCCACGGCGTGGCATTTTGCCAACCAGATCATGAATGCCGTGGCTCTCGCCCGGCAGCATCCCAACCTGTTCCTGCTTTGCGTCAGCAACTTCAGCTGCACCATCGACGCCTTCACCCACTCCCTGCTGGCATCCGAACTGGGCGCCAAACCCTACCTCATCCTGGAGATCGACGCCCACACCGCCGACGCCGGCATCCAGACGCGCCTGGAGGCATTTCTCGATATCATCCACAACTACCGGGTCGCGCGCACCAGCCACGCGCCGGGGTTCAAACCGTGCCAGCTCACGAAAGGGGGTCTCGTGATCCGCTCGAACGGCGAACACGTGCCGCTGAGCGACCCCCGGGTGAAACTGTATCTCCCCAACTTCTCCCAATATCACACCGACGCCCTCTCCCTTCTGACGATCCGCTGGCTCGGCCTGCATGCCGGCGACATCGTACCCCTCGACCGCAATCAGCTCGAACGCGGCCTCCAATACACCTCGGGCCGGGAATGCCTGCCGCTGCCGCTTTGCGTCGGGCAATTGCTCGAGATCCATGACCGGCGCCAGCCGGGGGAGATCACGGGATACTATAGCGTGCGCGGAGGGGCCCCGTGTGTCAGCGACTCCTACCTGGGCTACTTCGAGCGGTTCATCGCGGAGCAGCGGTGGCCCGATTTCTTCCTGGTCAATGTCGCGGCCGAGTACGACTACCTCGGGTTCGATGCGCTCACCCTCGCGAAGAATCTGTCGCCGGCCATCCTGCTCGCGGACATTCTCGTGGAAATCGACCATGTGCTGCGCGTGGCGGGCGCCCCCGAGACCGTCAAGCAGCTCCGCGCCGAGTGGCGCCGCTTCGCGACCGCAGCCGCGTCGCTCGACGAGTTTCACGCGCGGTTGCCTGGATTGGTCGACCGGCTCGCGGCCCTCCCCCTCGCGCGCGATCCCCTCACCTGTCCCCGGGTCGTGGTCACCGGCGACTTCTACACCCGGTTCAGCCCGTTCTTCATGGACGGCGTCCACGACCTCTACGCCGCGCAGGGCATTATCCTCAAGCCCGTCGATCTGACCGACTTCTTCCTGTATGGAACCTATGACGGGGCGGTCGGCGCCGCCAGCAGTTGGGGAATGAAGCCGGGCAGCCTTGCCTTCGCCAAGGCCTGCACCCGGATCTTCCAGCCGGACGGGAAACAATACCTGCAGCAGTGGCTGGGATATCAGGCCGAGCGCAAAGTCGAGCAATACTATCGCGGCCTCTTCCGCCGGACCGGTTTGCTCGTGGCGGGAGGCAACGACATTTCTTCCCTCGTTGAAACTGCCTCCGAGCATGTCTCTCCCACCATTTACGGGGAAATCATTCCGGCGGTCGGCAAGGGGCTGGAGGCCGACCAGGAGGGCTACGATGGCATCATCCTCATCGGGCCGTTCAACTGCCTGCCGTACCGGATCTCGGAGGCCATCCTGAAGCCGCTCAGCATCCAGCGCGGCATGCCCATTTTGACCTACGAGAGCGACGGTTACGCGGTCGCCCCCTCCTTCCTCCGCCAGGTGGAGGTCCACATCCAGCAGGTGCTCGCGCATGCCGCCGGCCGCCGGGTGGAATCGCCGCCGGCCGGAGGCGGACTCCCGGATTTGCTCAAGGCTGCCGTGGATCGCCTGCGGTGAACCCGGCGGCGGCGCCCGGGCCTGTGCCTCGGCGGTCGCACCTGATCCGGTGAAGCTTCTCGGTGAAGCCGCCCTCCCGGCGGAACCGCTCATCGAGCTGGCGCAGTTGCTGGTCGAGCAGGTAGTTCGTCTGGTGGATCAGGCAGACGAGGGCATTGGCAGCGGTTTCAGGGCTGCTCTGCTCAACATAGGTCCTATAAGTCTCATAGGACCTATTCTGCGCATAGGCCAGCCCGCGCACCTTCCTCGCGTGCGGATGATCTTTGGCCCACAAAGTCATGCCCCGCTGGCGCAGGAAATCCTGAAAGTCCAGCAGCAGCTCCTCCAGGCTGGCTCTCGCCACTCCCATCAGCTTGAGCTCGGTCTTGGTCGAAGTGCCCGAAGCCATGCTGCCCTCGGCGATGTTCTGCTTGCCGCTGCGCGCGGCCTGGACCATCTGGTCGTGCGTGCGGGACCGGCGATCGATCAGCCGGTCGCAGAACACCACGGTGGCGTCGTAGATGATCTCGGCATTCTGGTAGGACTTCAGCTCGCGGTAACCGCCGTGCGGCCCGATGATACCCGACCACGATCTGTCCTGCAAATCTGCCATGGATCTCGGGCATAGGTCCTAGTGGCCCTATAGGTCGTAGGTCCACCCTTAACTGGCGATTTTCTTATCTTTCTTAACCGCATCTCCATCCCGCTCCCTTTTTTCCGCTTGCCCCGGCGCCCCGGCTGCGGCGTCAATGCTCCATCCCTATGCTCAAAGCCGGCATTGTTGGGCTGCCCAACGCGGGGAAATCCACCCTCTTCAACGCCGTCACCCGGACGCACAAGGCCGCGGTGGCCAGCTACCCGTTCTGCACCATCGAGCCCAACGTCGGCGTCGTCATCGTGCCGGACGACCGCCTGGCCCATCTCGAACAGATTTTCAAGACCGGCACCGTCATCCCCACCGCCATCGAATTCTTCGACATCGCCGGGCTCGTCGCCGGCGCCAGCAAGGGCGAAGGCCTCGGGAACCAGTTCCTGGCCCACATCCGCGAAGTCGACGCCCTCGTGCACGTCGTGCGCTGTTTCGAGGACGACGATGCGCCCCATCCCATCGGGTCCCTCGATCCCATCCGCGACATCGAGGTGGTGACGACCGAGCTGGTCCTGTCCGATCTCGACGCGGTCCGGAAGCGGATGGAGAAGGCGCACAAGCGGGAGCGCAGCGGGGAAAAGGACGCGCATGCGGAACTGGCCCTGCTGGAGCGCCTGGTGCCGCACCTCAATGCCGCCAAGCCCGCGAGCCTGCTGGAAGTGCACGAGGACGAGCCGCGCCTGCTGCGCCTGTTCCAACTGCTCTCCGCCAAACCCGTCATCTACGCCGCCAACGTGAGCGAGGGCGACTTCGCCGCCGCCGCCCAGCACCCGCTGGTCCAGCAGCTCGCCGGGTACGTGCGGACGCATCACGGGGCCGCGCTGGTGCCGGTCAGCGCGAAGATCGAGGCCGAACTCGCCGACCTCTCGCCCGAGGAGGCGCGGGATTACCTCAAGGATCTCGGGGTGGCGGACTCGGGCGCGTCCGCGCTGATCCGCGCGACCTATGCCTTGCTCGGGCTCATCACGTTCTTCACGCACAACGAAAAGGAAGTGCGCGCGTGGACGGTCCGCCAGGGCACCAAGGCGCCGCAGGCGGCCGGCGTCATCCACACGGATTTCGAACGGGGGTTCATCAAGGCCGAGATCATTTCGCACGACGACCTCGTCAAGCTCGGCAGCGTGCATCACGCCCGCGAGGTGGGCCACTACCGCCTCGAGGGCCGGGATTACGCCATCCGCGACGGCGACGTGGCGCTGTTTCGCTTCAATGTCTGACGCCGGGCCGCCCCTCCCGCGCGTCCGGTTCGGGTTGCCAGCCGCGGAAAGGCTTGTTTCAAGAAAACCCATGTCGAGGATGCACATGTTCCGCCGCGCTCGGTCCGGCGTCCTCGCGTTCGTCGTCCTGGCGGCCACCGGCTGCTCCGTCCGGCAGTACACCGTCAACCGTCTCGGCGATGCGCTGGCGCGGAGCAGTGGCGGCACGTTCGCCAGCGACGATGATCCCGAACTCGTCAAGGCGGCCGCCCCGTTCAGCCTCAAACTCATCGAGAGCCTGCTGGCGGAAAGTCCGAAGCACACCGGACTCCTCTTGAGCGCCGCGAGCGGCTTTACCGAGTACGCCTACGCCTTTGTGCAGGAGGACGCCGATGAACTTGAGGTGACCGATTTCAGCGCGGCCCGGGCGGCCCACGCCCGCGCGAAGCGCCTCTACCTGCGCGCCCGCAACTATGGCCTGCGCGGCCTCGAGGCGCGACATCCCGGCTTCACGGCGGCGCTCGCCGCCACCCCCGCCCAGGCGGTGGCGCCGGCCGACCGATCCGATGTCCCCCTGCTCTACTGGACGGCCGCCGCGTGGAGCGCGGCCATTGCCCAAGCCAAGGACGAGCCCGCCCTGATCGCGGACCTGCCCAAGGTCGAGGCTATGATCGACCGGGCCGTCGCGCTCGACGAGGCGTGGGATCGCGGCGCCCTGCACACGTTCCTGATCAGCTACGAGTCGGCGCGCAGCGGCCCCGGCGACGCCGCGGAGCGGTCGCAGCAGCAGTTCGAGCGCGCCGTCGCGCTCTCCGGCGGCCGGCTGGCCGCGCCGTACGTCAACTACGCCGAGGCCGTGCCGCTCCGGCGCCAGCAGGCCGCGGAGTTCCGCCGGTTGCTCGACCAGGCGCTGGCGATCGACGCCGACGCCGACCCGGCCGACCGGCTGGCCAACCTCGTGGCCCAGCGGCGCGCCCGCTGGCTCCTCAGCCGCATGGATGAACTGTTTCTGAACCCCTGATCTCCCGCGGACCCGTCCCCGTCCACCCGCCCTCCGATGCGCCTCGCCTCCCTCCTCCTGCTGCTCGCCGCCCTGTCCGCGCCCGCCGCGCCGGCGGACAAGCCCCTGCGAATCAACCTCGGCACGCTGGCCCCCCGCGGCTCCTCCTACCACCAGGCGCTGCAAGGCATGGGCGAAGCGTGGCGCACGGCGTCGAACGGCCGGGTGAAGCTGGTCATTTATCCGGACGGCACCCAGGGGACGGAGGCCGACATGGTCCGGCTCATGCGCATCGGCGCGCTCCAGGCCGGGCTGCTGACGTCGACCGGGCTCGAGCTGATCGAAGACTCCGTGGCCGGCTTGCAGAAGCTGCCCTTCATGCTGCGCGACCTCGCGGAGTTCGACCATATCATGCGGGTAATGAGCCCGCGGCTGGAGCGCAAATTCGACGAGAAGGGGTTTCACGTCCTGTTCTGGAGCGATGCGGGCTGGCTCCGGCTGTTTTCCACCGAGGCCGCCGTCACACCCGACGATTTCGCCCGGCTCAAGATCTTCGTGTGGGCCGACCCGAAGCAGGCCGGGATCCTCAAGCAGGTTGGCCAGAACCCCGTGAGCCTCGAGACCAACGACCTTCCCGCCGCCCTGCAGACCGGCCTGGTCACCGCCATGCCGGCACCCCCGATCTTCGTCCTGGCCACCCAGCTCGACCGCCGGGCCCGGCACATGCTGCGTGTCAATTACGCGCCGTTGGTCGGTGCCGCCGTCATCACCAAATCGGCCTGGGAGGCCATTCCCGAAGCCTTGCGGACCGAACTCGCGGCGAGCGCGGCAAGAACGGGCGACCAGATCCGCGCGCACAGCCGGACGGAAAACGAGGAATCCGTGGTCGCGATGCAAAAGCGCGGGCTGATCGTACATGAGCTGACACCATCGGCCCGGGAGGCCTGGCAGGCCCTGGGCGAAAAAGCCTACCCCCTGATTCGCGGCGAACTCATACCGGCCGACATTTTCGACGAGGTGCAGCACGAGCTCGCGGAATACCGCGCGCACCGCGGCAGCCCCTGAGTCGTCGGGCCGCCGCCGGTGCGGACACGGGGGCTCCCGCGCCAAGCGCCCTTGTCTCGGCGCTCGTTTCCCCGTAACCTCGGGCCCCATAAAGGAATCGTACCCCTCAACCTTCCGCGGAGTCCCCTCATGCGCGTACTCATTGCAGACAAATTCGAGCAATCCGGCCGGGATCGTCTGGCGGCCATCGGCTGCGACGTACTCTACCAACCTGGCACCAAGGACGCGGCGCTCGTGCAGGCGATCCGGCAAACCTTGCCGGACGTCCTGGTGGTGCGATCCACCAAGGTCACGCCGGAGGTGCTGGAGTCCGGGGCCCTGAAGCTCGTGGTGCGCGCCGGCGCCGGGTACAATACCATCGACGTCGCCGCGGCCTCGCGCCGCGGCATCTACGTTTCGAACTGCCCGGGCAAGAACTCCGTCGCCGTCGCCGAGCTCGCCTTTGCGCTGATCCTGGCCCTCGACCGCCGGCTGGCCGACAACATTGTCAGCCTGCGCCAGGGCGAGTGGAACAAGGAGCTGTTCTCCAAGGCGCGCGGGCTGTTCGGCCGCCCGCTGGGGTTGATCGGCCTCGGGCAGATCGGCGCGGAGATGCTCCCCCGCGCCCGCGGTTTCGGCATGCCGGTCGTGGCATGGAGCCGGAGCCTGACCGCCGCGCGCGCCGAAGCCCTGGGCATCAAATACAAATTCAGCCCGGAGGAGGTCGCGGCTTCCGCCGATATCGTCAGCGTCCACCTCGCGTTGAACGCCGCCACCAAGGGGCTGCTGGGTGCCCGCTTCTTCGGCGCGATGCGCGATGGCGCCTACTTCATCAACACCGCCCGCAGCGAAGTCGTCGATCAGGCCGCGCTGGCGCAGGCGATCAAGGACCGCCATCTGCGGGTGGGCCTCGACGTCTATGCCAACGAGCCGGCCGGCGGCACGGGCCCGTTCACCGATCCGCTCGGCCAGGATCCGGGCGTCTACGGCACGCATCACATCGGCGCCTCGACCGAGCAGGCGCAGGAGGCCATCGCCGCCGAGACGGCCCGCATCATCGAGACGTTCAAGGAAACCGGCAAGGTGCCCAACGTCGTCAACCTGGCGCAGCGCACGCCCGCCACCCACATGCTGGTCGTGCGCCATCTCGACCGCCCCGGCGTTCTCGCCACCGTGCTCGACACCCTGCGGGCGGCGGAGATCAACGTTCAGGAAATGGAGAACGTGGTCTTCGCCGGCGCCGAGGCCGCGGTGGCGCATATCAATCTGGACAGGGCCCCCCAGCCCGAGGTCCTCGAGCGCTGCCGCGCCGAGAACCCGAACATCATCGACATCAGCCTGCTGCCGATCCGGCCCCGGTGATCCGCGGCGCGGAGCCCCTCCGGCGCGGCTAGGCGTTCATGTCGCTCCAGCGGCGCGCCATCCGGCCGAAAATCCACAGGGCCGCCGCTGCGAGCACCCCGATCGCCGCAAACGGAATCCAGATGAGATGGGGATGGTAGGTGTCCCACAGCATCCGGGTCGCGGCGGCCGGATCGAGGCCGGTCACCGCTTGCAGCTTTGCCATGGCCGCGGGGCGCCCGATTTCGAGAGCGGTTTCCAGCGTGGCCACGTGGCCGTCCCAGTGCCGGCCCTGGCCGAACGGCGTCCGCTCGGCCAGGTATCGCAGGGCCAGCACCGCCTTCTCCCCGTAATGCCCGTAGATGTAGCCGGCGATGGCCGAGCCGAAATAGACGCCCACGCCCACCGGGATGTTCACGTAGCCGAGGTAGAGCCCCTTCTTGTCCGGCGGCGCGATCAGCGACAGATATTCGTTCTTCTTCGGACCGGTCATCATCTCGCCGAGTGAAAAGAAGAGTACGCCCGCCACCAGCACCCAGCCGCTGGCGGTCCAGCCGGCCACGAGCACGCCGGCAACCGCCAGGCACATGCCGATCAGCATGGCCGAGAGGGTGCGCATGCGGCGGTTCAGCCACGAGACGCCCACCACGCCCACGATGATGAAGAAGGCGTTGCAGCTCAGCAGCACCTGCTGCGGGATCATCGGCCCGCGCGCCGTGGGTTCGATCACGGCCCGCTGCACCACGTGCGGCAGCCAGCCGAGCTTGGCCGCCATCGGACCACTGTCCACCCAGTCGACGATGAAGTTCGGCTGCAGGTCCCAAAGCTGGTACATCATCAGCCAGAAGCACGACATGATCGCCATCCACGACAGCAGGCGCGGCTCGAGGATGTTGGTGAGCGTCCGCCACAGGACGTGCAGGGCCGACTCGGTCTGCGACGCGCCCGAGGGCACGTCCCGGTAGGTCAGCAGCAGCACGAAATTGAACGACGTGAAGACGGCCGAGGCGAGGAACAGATTGCGCCAGGCCTCCCGCGAATTCGCCGCCGCGTGCAGCGGGCCGGGCAGCAGCGCGCTCAGCGTCAGCAGGATCGACGGCAGGTAGTGGCCGATGAACGCGCCGACGTTCACCACCCAGTAGAAGATGCCCCAGCCCACGGACGAGCGGTCCTTCGGCAGTTGGTGGGCCAGCGAGCCCTGGAGACTCGGTTTGAAGAAGGCGGTACCGGTCGCCAGTGTCATGATGCCCAGAAACAGCGCCCAGTAGTTGCTCATCACCGGCAGGTCGCGCAGGAAGGCGATCATGAGATACCCGGCCATCATGAGGCTGAGGGAGAAGCCGAGGGTGCGCTTGTACCCGAAGCGGTCCGCCAACCCGCCCGTGACGATCGGCAGCAGCGATTGAAACGCCGCCCACCACGCGTAGATCGTGCCCTTGTCCAGCGCCGTCAGATGCAGTCCGCCCGGATTGTCGGCCTGCATGATGTAGAGGGGCGCCATCACCCGCAGGTTGTAGAACGCGAGGCGCTCCCACATCTCGATCGTGTTCAGCGTCCAAAAAGTGCGGCCGAAGCGCGGCTTCGCCGACGCGGACAGAGGGGCGGGGCGGGACATGAAGCCGGCACGCTAGCGGCGGCCCGTCGGCCGATCAAGTCGCCGCCGCGAGCACCCCGCGACCGGGGTCACGGTTCGAACGATTGATTCGTCACCGACGGCCGCTCCGGGATCGTGATTTTGATGAAGCCGTGCTTCGCGTCCTGATGGCACGCGTTGCAGGCGCTCACCAGGGCCGCATACCGCGCGGAGAAGGATGCCGGATCCTTCGCAGCCACGGCGTCCTCCACGGCGCGCTCGGCCGGCGGCAGGATCGTGGCCATCAGCTTGCTCACGTCGACACCGTCTTTCTCCACCTGCGCTCCCGCAATGTCGTCCGCCGTCTCACCCACCTCGCCGGCATAGAAGTCCGCGAGTCCCCAATTCCGCGCCTGCCCGGCGAAATACAGCTTCTCGACATAGCGCTGGAGGTAACCCATCTGCTCGCCCAGCGGATAGGGTTTCGCCTGTTCAAGGATGGCCACTCGCGCCTCGAGCCGGTCGGCCCGGTGGGACGTGGACACCGCACTCCAGAGCGCGACGCCCGCCAGCACGAGCGTCAATGTCTCCAGCAGGATCCGCCCTCCGCCCGGCGAATGCCGGCGGTCCGGCGCCGGCCGTTCACTCGATTGATTCCCCATGTTGCCATAC
>DATIWI010000111.1:0-12528 GCA_035519475.1 Opitutaceae bacterium | reverse complement strand
TTCACGAAAGCCCGTTCGACTTGCATGTCTTAACCACGCCGCCAGCGTTCATTCTGAGCCAGGATCAAACTCTCCGAAAAGAGAGTTCAGAACCTAGTGATTCATGAACTACGCTGCGCGTAAGATTTCTCTCACACGCGTTTTCTTGTGTTAAAGGTTTGATTGGGGGTCCCAATCAATCGCACAAAGTAAATCTCAAAGAACTTCTTCCCCTCAAAGGGGAAAGCTTTCCACTAAGACAACCGGCTATTTCTCCGTCAATACTTTTCCCCACCGAACAGGAAAAGGTGTTCGGAAGGAATTGTCAGTCTTGCGGAGATTCCGTCTTTCGCCCCGCTTGGTATGACGCGGGACGTTGAAAGAAGGGAGGGGCACAATGAAACGCGGGACGCCCGAATCAAGCACTTTCTTGGCGCCGGTTTTCGCTCTCTCCTTGTGCCTCGCCGCCAGCACGTTGCGCCGAACCGTCACCCGCCGGGGCGCGTGAAAAACCCCCGTGTTGACCGACCTCGATTCATCCCCGGATCACTGGCGGTCCGTCCGCGCCGTTTGTCCGGCCCATCGCGCGAGGCCGTATCCGATTCGGCGCTACACACCTCACCGAATCGACTCCTCCCCTCCCCACCCGCTCCGGATGCGGCCCGCCGCCGGAGCCAGCCATCGGGCCGTCCCCCTTTCTTGAGACCAAGCCAGCGGGCTATTTCCGATGCCACCGTCCGTTCTCGTCCTGCAACCAGACGCCGGCCCTGCTGTTCTGCGCGATCTGTTTCGCGCGGGCCCGGCCTACCTGTTCGGACGATGATCCAGTCTGCTGCGCCAGAGCCGCGTACACGGCCGAGCGATCCGAATTCTCTCCTTCCATCGTCCCCTTCTCCTCGCCGGAAAGTGCGCTGCGCGCCTCCAAATAGCCGCGGTTGTTCTCACCCACGACGCCCCGGTCCTTGAGCGCATCGATCGCCGGCAGGCGCTGGGCCATCCGCTGTTTCACCGGGCCAAGGTCCGCGGCCAAGGCACGAGGCCCAATCACGCCGGCGACCAGCGTGCCGGCGACCAAATAGGGGACGATCCAACGTGTTTTCATGGGAGATTACTTTTGGGCGGCAGGTTCAGCAATCGTGGTCGATTTCTTGTCGAGGTCGCCGAAAAAATCGTCCAACGCCTTGTCGACCTTCACGTTCACGTCCACGATGATGTGGGCTTTCACGTTGAGGCAGGCGGTGGCGGCGAGCAACGGCAGCAGGGCGACGAGGAGGCGGCAGCGCTTCATGGCAGCACCAATAGTGCAGAAGCCCGTCTGGCACAAACCTTGTTTCATTTTGTTTCGATGTGCAGATTCGAGTTCAGTCCGAAGTTCACGATCGTCTCAAGCGGCATGTTGATGTTGAAATCAAGCGTCAGAGTCGTGTCACGCGGATGTTCGGCTGGCACTCCCACCAACCGCACGCGCGCCGCTTGTGCCGGGGCGTCTGCCGGATGCAGCTCAATCATCGCTTCGTTCACCAGGAAAGCCTCCTGCCCGCTCTCAATCTGCTTGAGCGCCTTTCGCCTGGGCATCCACCACGACCACGCCTGCGTCAGGAGTCCCGGGTTGTGAAAACGGATGCGCCCCGTTGTGCCCGGCTTAAGCGCCAGCCTGCCCTCCCCAAACGTCACTTGGCCGTTCTCGTAGCGCAGCGGAATCCGTCCGGCCAGAATCCCCTCGCCCTGCGGGGCGTCCGGAAAGATCGCCAGAATCTCCTGCGCCGCGATGTCGGCCATCTGCAGCACGACCTTCAGCGCGGGCGAAGCGGGATTGACCTGGAACGGGTCTGCCCACACCCGTCCGCCAAATGCCCCGACCGACGCCGCATTGATCTTCACCAACTCCGGTGAGGCGAGCTGCAGGTCGACCGCCCCCTCCGTCAGGCCCACGGCTCCGATTTGCGCCTTGGCCATCCGAACGAGCTGGTTCGGCGCGGAAACCAGCTTGGGCAGGTCCGGAAGAACCAAGTCGGCGGCAATGCCCTCGGCTGATGCTCCCATGGCTGGGCTGCGCAGCGAACCATCGCGCAGGTGCAGGGCAGCGGCGCCGGTAAATTCCCCCTTGGCGAGATGGCCTCGGGCGTCGCCGGTGACGACCCCGTCCAGTTTGAACCCTGTGGCCGCAGCCGGTGCCAGGGCCGTCAGAAAATCGGTCCAAGCCTTCAGTTCAAAGCGGATCTCCCCCACGGCAATATCGCCGGATCCCAGGGCGAGATCGTAGTCGCCGTGTCCGTTCGCGGACAATCCCGGACCGGCCAGCGTCGCCTGCACCTGAAATCGCGACCGGCCGTCGCTTTGCCCCATCACCACCGACAGGTCGGTCGCCATGCCGGCCGCCGAGATCTGCTTCGACTCGTTGCGGATGGTGCCGTCCCGCCAATGCAGCGCCGCGGCGCCGCTGACCGTGCCCTGCTCGAACTTCCCGTGCGCGTCGCCCGTCACCGTCCCGTCGAGCGTCCAACCCGCCGCCTCCGGAGGCAGATAGGACGCCAGCAGATCCTGCCACGGTTTCAGGTCGAGGCGGAAGCCCTCCAGCGATCCCTCGCCCGCCCGTGCCGCGAGATCGAAGGTGCCCCGCCCGTCCAGGGTGAGACCAGGAGCGCTCGCGTGCACCTTCAGGTCCACCTGCGACCGGCTGGCAGGTTTCGCTTCCACTTCGATCGACAGCACCCGGGAACCGTCTTGAAACGCCAGGGTGATGCGGCCCTCGACCTGGACCTGCTCGAAAGGAAACGCCAGCGACGGCCCGCTCTTGGCCGGGGGCTCTGCCGATCTTTGTGCGGGAATTGCGGCTGGTCGGGCTTGGGCAAGGTCGAGCGCCGCAACCACCCCTTCGACCGTCAGGCGGCCGAGGGAGCGGCTGAACAGACTCGGCCGCTCCACGGAGATCCGATCGACCGAGAATTCCTGCCCTCTCACCGCAAGGCTGAGAGGCTGCAATTCCAGCCGATGCGGTGATAGTGCCTTGACGGTCACCGCGACGTTGGTCGCCCCGGCATCCGCGAGCACATGCCGCAACGCCCACTCCGCCAGCGCCAGGCGAAACACCACCGCCAGGGCGATCAGCACGACAAACAGCGCTCCCAACCCGGCGAGTATTCGCAGGCCGATTCTGGCAAGGCGTCGCACAAGGCGAGAAGACTGGGACATCGGCAGCGCGTGGCGAACATTCTCTGCGGCCTTCCGGCGTCCGCGAGCGGCAACCGCCCGCCGCCATTCCCAGCCGCCTCAGGAGAGATGCCCTCTATTTCACCGGGACAGGCCCGAGCTTCCAGATGTCGCGGGCGTACTCGCGGATCGTGCGGTCGCTCGAAAACCGACCGACCCGCGCCGTGTTGAGGATAGCCATCCGCGCCCAGCGCCCTTTGTCCCGATAGGCGGCGTCGACGCGCTTCTGGCAGTCGCTGTACAGACGGAAATCCGCCAGCACCATGAACGGATCGCCTCCGTCGAGGAGGCTGCGGTGCACGGGCGCAAGCACGCCCGGTGGCTCATTCGGCGTGAAGAAGTTCGAGCCCAGCCAATCGACCACGGCGCGCAGTTCCTCGTCGCGTTGATACCAATCCCAAGGGTTGTAACCCTGCCGGCGCAGCTCATCGATCTTCTCCACCGTCTGCCCGAAAATGAAGATGTTCTCCTCCCCCACCTCTTCGCGAATCTCGATATTCGCGCCATCGAGGGTACCGACCGTGAGCGCGCCATTCAGGGCGAGCTTCATGTTGCCGGTGCCCGAGGCTTCCCGGCCCGCCGTGGAAATCTGCTCCGACACATCGGCCGCCGGAATGATCTTCTCCGCGAGGGACACCCGGAAGTTGGGCAGGAACACGACCTTCAGCCGGCCGTTGATGCGGGCATCCGCGTTGATGCGGGCGCCGACCGAATTGATGGCCTTGATGATGCTTTTGGCGACGTCGTAGCCCGGAGCCGCCTTCGCGGCGAAAATGAAGACGCGTGGCACCAGGTCATAGGACGGATTCTGCAGAAGCCGGCGGTAGAGCGCCAGAATGTGCAGCAGGTTCAGGTGCTGGCGCTTGTACTCATGCAGCCGTTTGATCTGCACGTCGAAGATCGCGTCGGTCGAGACCTCCAGCCCGTCGCACTCCTCCCGGATCACCCCGGCCAAGTCCCGTTTGTTGGTCTGCTTGATGGCGGTGAATTCCCGCTGGAAATCCGGATCGCCCGCCCACTTCTCCAGCTGGCGAAGTTGATCCAGATCGCGGGCCCAACCCAAACCGATGCGATCGGTCACAAGCCGGGCGAGGCGTGGATTGCACTGCAGCAGCCATCGGCGGGGCGTAATGCCGTTGGTCTTGTTGGTGAACCGGCCCGGATAGAGCGCGTCGAAATCCGGGAAGACGTTGCGCTTGAGCAGCTCGGTGTGCAGCGCGGCCACCCCGTTGACGGCGTGACAGGCGGCGACGGAGAGATGCGCCATCCGGACCATCTTGTCACCGTTTTCCTCGATGAGCGAGCAGACGCGCTTCTTCTGGTTGTCGCCGGGCCATTGCCGCTCGCACGCCTCCATGAGGCAGACATTGATGTCGAAAATGAGCTGAAGATGGCGCGGCAGCACGCGCTGGAAAAGTTGCACGCTCCACCGCTCGAGCGCCTCCGGCAGGAGCGTGTGATTGGTGTAACTGAACGTCCGCGTGACGATCGGCCAGGCCTTGTCCCAGGGCAGGTCCTCCTCATCAATCAGGATGCGCAGCAGGTCGACGATGGCGATCGCCGGGTGGGTATCGTTCAGCTGGATCGCCACCTTCTCCGGGAAGTTGTCCCAGGAATTTCCCGCCTGCTTGCGATGCCGGCGGATGATGTCGCGCAGCGAGCAGGCGACGAAGAAATACTGCTGCACGAGGCGCAGCTCCTTGCCGTTCTCGGTCTTGTCATTCGGGTACAGGACCTTGGAGACGCTTTCTCCGACCGCCTTCTCCCGGACCGCCTCGACGTAGCCGCCTTGGTTGAAGGTGGCGAGGTCAAACTCCTCGGTGGCCTTCGAACCCCACAGGCGGAGAAAATTCACTGTTTTCGTGCCAAAGCCGGCGACCGGGATGTCGTAGGGTACGCCGAGCACGGTCTTGGTGTCGACCCAGCGCGGCCGCGAATTGCCGCGATCGTCGAACACGTGCTCAACCTGTCCGTAGAGCTGCACGCGTTGGGTGTACTCGGGGCGGACAATCTCCCACGGATCGCCGAAAATGATCCAGTTATCGGGATGCTCGACCTGGTGGCCATTGACGAATTCCTGTTTGAAGAGGCCGTACTCGTAATGGATGCCGTAGCCGATCGCGGGAAAATCGTGTGTGGCTAGCGAGTCGAGGAAACAGGCGGCGAGACGACCGAGTCCGCCGTTGCCCAGCCCCATGTCCTCCTCGGCATCGCGCAAGGAGGCGAAATCGAGGCCGAGTTCCCGGACCGCGACGACCGTGTCGTCGTACAGGCCGGTGTTGTGCAGATTGCTCTCCAGCAGCCGCCCCATGAGATACTCCAGGGAGAGGTAGTAGACGCGGCGCACGTTGCCCTCGTTGTGCACCCCCTGGGTGGCGATGAAGCGTTCGAGAATGCAGTCACGGACGGCCATGGCGGTGGAGATCCACCAATCGCGGACGGTCGCGGTGCCGGAATCGCGCGCCAAGGTGTGCTTCAGATGGTGCAGAATGGCCTGCTTGATGACCTCGGAGCGCGAGACCGCCGCGTCCGGCCCCGGCGGAACGGGCGCCGGCCGGCGATGGCTGGGCCGCCCGCGGCTTTTCGGGGCCGGCGTTCTCCGGTGCGTCGTCGTGGCGGTGGCGGGCATGTCAGGCGTGGTCTGTCTACAAATTGTGCAGTTTCGGTGCCAAGGCTGGAATGACCGGAGCGAGCGCTATTTCTGGAACCGCCGCGCGAGTTCGCCGTGGCTCAGTTCAATAAAGGTAGGCCGACCCCCCGGATTGGTCAACGGCTGCTGGCAGGCGAAGAGCTGCGTGACCAACGCGTCCATTTCCTCCGGACTGGTCCCATCGGGCATGCGCACCGCCCGGGTCGAGGCGAGCCGGGCCAGTTCGTCCCGTGCGAGGTCGAGGTCCTTTGCCATCAGGAGCCCTTCGCGCAGCGCCCCGAGAAGGTCGCGCAGAAACGACTCCGCATCGGCGGGATCCATCCACTCCGGCACACCTTCGACCCGGAAGAAATTGCGGCCGAATTCGCTGATCTCAAACCCGTGGCCCTGCAGGAACGCCAGACGATCGAGCAGGAGCGCGGTCGTGATGGCGTCGAGTTCGACGGGCACGGGCAAGAGCAATCGCTGGGATCCCACCTGCCCGCTGAGGAACTGCCGCCGGAGGCGCTCGTACCAGACCCGCTCATGCGCGGCGCGGCGGTCGAGCAGCACCAGCCCGGCGTCGGTCTCAAAGAGCGCATATACGCCGTGGGCGAGGCCGACAAATCGCCAGTTGATTCGCGGCCTCTTCTGTTCCCCTGGGGCGGGCGCGAAGGAGGGGGGTGCCCCCGGCGAGGCTGGCGCCACTGGCTGCTCGAACCGGACCGGCGGCCGGTAGACCGGAAAGGGCGCGGCGAGACGGGATTCGGTTGGCCCGGGAGCACCCTCCGGCGCCGGCGGCGCGATCGAGCCCGGCGGTGCCGCCGGGTTCCCGGCGAGCGCGGACTCCGGTCCCGCCAGGGCCGCGGATTCCCTCAGGCGGTCGAGCACGGAACGGATGACGAAGGCGCGAATCTGCACCTCGTTGCGGAAACGCACCTCCCGTTTCGCCGGATGCACGTTCACGTCGACCGCTGCCGGGTCGATGTCGAGAAAGAGAAACGCCAGCGGATAGCGCCCCTTGGGAAGCGCGTCATGGTAGCTCTCGATGAGCGCATAGCTGAGCGTGCGGCTGTCGACCGGACGCCGGTTCACGAAGGTGATCATCTCGTGCCGCGTGGCCCGCCCCACCCCCGGCCGGCCGATGAGTCCGTCCAGCCGCAGGCCGGCCTCGGCGGCCTCCATCACCAGAAGCGACTCGGTGATCTGCCGCCCGAAGATCTCCGCCACCCGTTCGGCGGTGGTCGTGCACTCCGGCGAACGAAAGATCGCCCGGCCGTCCTCGATCAGCGTGAACGCCGCCTGCGGACAAGCCAGCGCGTAGAGCCGCACACAGTGAATGATGTGCGCGCTCTCCGTGGCGTCGCTCTTGAGGAACTTGCGGCGCGCCGGCACGGAGTTGAAAAGGTTGGCCACGACCAGACGCGTGCCCACGGGACGGCCGCAGTCGCGCACATGCACGAATTTCCCGCCGTTGACGAGAACCTCCGTGCCCGCGTCGTCGCCGGCCGACCGGGTCTGCATTTCGAAGCGCGCCACACTCGCGATCGACGGCAGCGCCTCGCCGCGGAAACCAAATGTCGCGAGCCGGTCGAGATCCGCCGCCTCAGCGATCTTGCTCGTCGCATGGCGCTCGAGGGAAAGCAGGGCGTCATCGCGCCCCATGCCCGTCCCATTGTCCTCCACCCTGATGTAGGCGCGCCCGCCGTTGCGGAACTCCACCTCGATGCGGGTGGCGCCGGCGTCGAGACTGTTCTCGACCAGTTCCTTGACCACCGCCGCCGGCCGTTCGATCACTTCGCCCGCGGCGATCTGGTTCGCGACCCGATCCGGTAGAATGCGGATTGAAGACATGGCGCGGGACAGCCAATCACGGAATTGCCGATGGACGGAAGCGCGGAATGGCGCCGCCTTCGCACGGCGTCGAATCGAAGCCTGGAATCCGTTGGCACATTCGCCGTAATTCTCTTTGCTTCATTCGCTTAGCCGCACATCTCCCAGACGCCACTCCCGCGCCCCTGCCCGGAAGGACCGCGTGATCCGGGCGCAGAGGAGCCGGGAGGTTCCACCCGCAGGCGTTTCCTTCCATGCGCGACATCACCCGACTCAGCCCAGCAATTTCCGCCAGCGTGCGAACTGCCGCCGGAGTTGGGCGGGACCGGGCATGCCCGTGGCCACGCGCTGTGCCATCGCCCGGGGCAGGCTGAACACTCCAGTCCAGTCCGGGCCAAACGCCGGATGGATCGATCGCACCTGTTTGAGCGTCAGACGCGGCAGCGGGACGCCGCCCTTCTCGGCCAGACGGACGACGGACCCGACGGCAAAATGCGCCTCCCGGAAAGGCACACCCTTGCGCACAAGATAGTCGGCGAGGTCGGTGGCCAGCAGCGTCGGATCAGCCACCGCCGCGGCGCAGCGGGCGGGGTTCACTTTCATGCCCGCGAGGATGCCCGCGAGCACATCGAGGCAGAGCGCCGTCTGGTCAAAACTGTCGAAGATGGGCGGTTTGTCCTCCTGCAGGTCGCGCTGGTAGGTAAGCGGCAGACCCTTCACGAGAGTCAGCAGGGTGTGCAGGTTGCCCTGCAGGCGGGCCGCCTTGGCCCGCAGCAGCTCGCACGCGTCGGGATTCCGCTTCTGCGGCATCAGCGACGAACCGGTGCAGAACGCGTCGGGCAGCGCCACGAAACCGAACTCCGCGCTCGCCCAGAGGATGAGGTCCTCCGCGATGCGGGATAGATGCGCGCCCGTAGCGGCGCAGGCGAAGGCGAACTCCACCAGCAGGTCACGATCGGCCACCGCATCCATCGAATTCTGCGTCAGGCGCGGACGGCCGCGCACATCGACGAAGCCGAGGGCTTGGGCGACGAATTCGCGGTCGATCGGCAGGGTGGTGCCCGCAATCGCGCCGGAGCCGAGCGGGCACCAGTTGGCGTGGTCGGCCACGGTGACCAGCCGCCCGTGGTCGCGCTCCAGCATCTCGAGCCAGGCGAGCAGGTGATGAGCCAGCGGCACCGGCTGCGCCCGTTGGAGATGCGTGTAGCCCGGAACGAACACCCCGCGGTTCGCCTCAGCCACGGAGAGCGCCGCGCGCCCGGCCCCGCGCAACTTCGCCTGCAGGCAGGCGCAGGCGTGCTTGAGAAACAGCCGCATATCCACGGCAATCTGATCGTTGCGGCTGCGGGCCGTGTGCAGCTTCGCGGCGGCTGGCGTGAGTTTCGCCAGCGCCTGCTCGATGTTCATGTGCACATCCTCCAGCCGCGGCTGCCAGCGGAACCGGCCCAACTCGATGGCGCGCCGGATGGTCGCCAGCCCCGCCCGGATCGCCGCCAGCTCCGCCCGCGAGATCAGCCCCACCTGCGCAAGCATCGCCGCGTGGGCCTGGCTGCCCTGAATATCGAAGGGCGCGAGGCGCTGGTCGAACGACACCGACTCGCTGAACTTCACCATGAGCGCGGACGGTTTCTCAGAGAAACGCCCGCCCCACGTGGCTTGGATCTTCCTGGCCATATGCGCGGCAGATCATCCTCGGGCCGGGGCGTGGAGCAATTAGAAAGATCGCGGCTGGCCCTCGCTCGCGGTCAGGGGCCACGAGCTTGGCCCGGCCCCTCGAGCTCGACCGAACACCATCTGGCCTCGGATCGAGAGCCGATGTGCCACGATGGCGGCGATTAACTGAGGTCTCAGCGCAAGGTTTCGCCGGCGGTGCCGACGCCGGCGTTGGCAAGCCTGCGCGGCAGATCTGTCTCCGGGCCCGCCGTCGGGGGCACTTCGGATTTGCGGCACGCCCCGTCGCCTCCACAGTGGGCGTGTGATCCGCCGCGCCATCCAAGGCTTCGTTTTCGCCGCCGCCGGGGCGTGCGCGTGGACCGCCGGCGCGCCAGTGCCGCCACCGGACGCCGTGCCTCTCGGCGGTCGTTATTCCGAGGTGACGGTCGAGCCGACCAAGACGTCGATCTACATCGGCAACGTCAGCCTGACGATGCCGCCGTTCTCGCGGCAGTCGGGCTATTACACGACCACCTACCGCGCCAAGGTCTTTCCGTTCTTCTTCTACAGCGAGCGCGGCGACATCTCCGTTGAGTTCTCGGATGAGAATGTCCGACACCTGATGGAGGGAGAAACCGTCTATTTCAAGGGCCACGCGAGCAACAACCGTGGCGCGGAACGCCGGATCGAGGGCCGCGCCATTCCCGAAAAACCTGGCGCAGCTTACGGCAAGATCAAGGTCAGGGTCTGGGTGGGTAAGATCGAACTGATCTTCAACACCGTTTATCGTTTCACCGGCAAGGACTGAGCGCCCCAACGCCGCGTGAACGATCGGTCAGTCGTCCTTCCAGTGAAGGACGATCGGCACATCGATGGCCGAATAGAGGCTCTTGTGTACCGGACAGGTGCGCGCGGCTCGTTCAAGTACGTCGTCCCGATCGGAGTCGCGGGACAACGGGAGCCAGATGTGCGTCGCCAGGCGTACGATGCGCCGGGGTGCGTCGGTCGACATGTCCTTCGTCACCTCGAAACGCGCGCCTTTGAGATCGAGGTCGAGCCGCCGCGCGGCCATGCCCATGGTGGTGAGGATGCAGGTGCCCAGTGCGGTGGCCATCAGGTCGGTGGGGGAGAAGGTCTCGCCCCGTCCCTGGTTGTCGACCGGCGCATCGGTTTCCAGCGTGCGGCCCGAGGGGCCATGTGTGGCCACGCAATGCAGATCGCCCTGATACTCGCCAGTGATTTTTACCATGGTGCCAGTGTCGCGAAATCCGCGCTTCGGGCAAGGCGCAAGCAGGATCCACCTCTCCCCCGACCGCGCCCGCAGCCTGTCCTCGCCGTCCACCCTTCTGCGGGACAGTCTGGCAAACGGTCGCCTGGATTCACAGCCGAGGGTGCCCATGAAGAACCACGCTCAGATCTATCGCCGCCTGCAACAGCATCTCGACCGGCAGCCGGTGGGATTCCCCGCCTCGTGGTCGCGCGCCGACCTGCGCTTCCTGCGGAGGATGTTCACCCCGGACGAGGCCCGGTTGGCTCTCCATCTCTCTTACCAGCCGGCGCCGACTGCCGTGATCGTCGAGCGGACCGCCCCCGAGTTCTCCGCCGAGCAGACCGGCCGCCTGCTCGAAAGCATGTTTCAGAAGGGCGCCATCGCGTGGAAGGATCAGGGCGGCGTCAGCCACTGGTATGTCATCCCGCTTGTGGTTGGCATGTACGAATCGCAGGACGGCGAACTCACCGCGGATTTCCTGGCCGAGGCCGAGCCCTATCTCAATTCCCTGAGCTATGGCGCATCGCTTCTGGCCGTCAGTCCTCCGCAAATGCGGACGATCCCCATCAATCAGAGCATCCCCGTGGAGCACGGCGTGGCCTCGTACGACCAGATCCGGGCCATCGTTCGGGAATCGAGCGGCCCCTTCGTCGTCCTGAAATGCATTTGCCGCCAGCGCCGGGTCCTCCAGAACCAGCCCTGCCGGCAAACGTCGCGCTTGGAGACGTGTCTCACTTTTGGCCACACGGCGGCCATGATCCTGCGACGCCATCATGGCCGCGAGGTCACGCGCGAGGAGCTCCTCGCGATCCTCCAGCGCAACGAGGATGAGGGGCTCGTACTTCAGCCCGCCAATGCCCGGCATCCGGAGTTCGTCTGCTCCTGCTGCGGCTGCTGCTGCGGCATGCTCTCCCTCCAGAAATCGCTGCCGCATCCGCTCGATTTCTGGACGAGCAATTTTCGCGCGGAGATCGACGCCAGCGTGTGCCGGCACTGCGGCAAATGCGTCTCGCGCTGCCAAGTCAACGCGGTCTCGCTGCCGCGGCGCAAGGGCCCGGCAAAGATCAACCTCAACCGCTGCATCGGTTGCGGCTTGTGCGTGGTCACCTGCCCGTCGCATGCGCTGCGCCTGACCAGGCGAATTCCGGAAACCCTTCCGCCGGCGGGCGAGGAGGATCTCTTCACCGCAATCGCCGTCCGAAAGAAGACCCCATGGGCCCGCCGGCGCATGATGGCCAAGGTTCTTCTGGGCATGCGGCAATAAACCTCCCGCCGCAGGCGGCCTCGCCGAGCCGCCGCTCCCGGAATCCGGAAGCGGGGGCCGACTGGCCGAGCCGTAGGCCCGGCGAAGGCTGGCCGTGCCGAGCCCTGGCTCGCGCCGCGGGCGCAAGCGGGCACGGTTTCCGTGATTCGAATCTGCAGGCGAGGTTCTTGATGCCCGTTTCTTCACTACATCAGTCTTCCTCTCGCTCGTATCGGAATCACCCGCTTGCGCCAGCATGCATGATGAGAATTCCCTATGCGCCCCGCTCGTGCCCCGCGGAGCCCCCGTCTCCGACTCGATTCACAGGCTTTTACCGCACCACGGTATTTTCATCCCGAGGGCCCGCGAACATTATGGGCTGCGATGATCGATATTGCCCCAGCCCGCCGGACCGCCCTCGCTTTCGGCCCGGCGCTAATCTGGGTTGCCGGGTGCGGCGCGCTGTTCTCCGGACTGTTGCTGTTCGGCCCGGCTTCACATCCTGAACCAGCCATGCGCGATGACCAAGCCTTCCTGGACGAGATTGAACAGCGGGCCCTGCGGTATTTCTGTGACCACACGGATCCCCACACGGGACTGACCCGGGATCGAGCGCCCTTCGACGGATCGCCGAGCGATGCGCCGGCCAGCATCGCCGCGTCCGGATTTGCCCTGACGGCCTGGTGCATCGGCGCCGACCGCGGCTGGCTC